>NZ_JAVIWK010000001.1:1251402-1557804 GCF_034314165.1 Pseudomonas sp. Bout1
AACTACGCCGAAGCCCTGGGCTACCGCATCAAGCACCTCGGTGTGGCGCGCAGCACCCCGGCCGGCATCGAGTTGCGTGTGCACCCGACGCTGATCCCGGCCGACCGCCTGATCGCCAACGTCAATGGCGTGATGAACGCCGTGATGGTCAATGGTGACGCTGCCGGTTCGACTCTGTTCTACGGCGCTGGCGCCGGCATGGAGCCTACGGCTTCCTCGGTGATTGCCGATCTGGTGGACGTGGTCCGCGCCATGACCAGCGACCCGGAAAACCGCGTACCGCACCTGGCCTTCCAGCCGGACTCGCTGTCGGCCCACCCGATCCTGCCGATCGAAGCCTGCGAAAGTGCCTATTACCTGCGCATCCAGGCCAAGGATCACCCGGGCGTGCTCGCTCAGGTGGCCAGCATCCTGTCGGAGCGCGGCATCAACATTGAATCGATCATGCAGAAGGAAGTCGAAGAACAAGACGGCCTGGTGCCCATGATCCTGCTGACCCACCGCGTGCTGGAGCAGCACATCAACGATGCCATCGCCGCGCTTGAAGCGTTGCAGGGCGTGGTTGGGCCGGTGGTGCGGATTCGCGTCGAACACCTGAACTAATCGTTTTGCTACAAGGGCCCCACACGTTCGGCGGCCCTTGTTCAAGAAAGCTCTAGAGGAGCCAGTCATGCGTTATATCAGTACCCGCGGCCAGGCACCGGCCCTGAATTTCGAAGACGTTTTGCTGGCCGGTCTGGCCACTGACGGCGGCCTGTACGTGCCGGAAAACCTGCCACGTTTCACCCAGGAAGAAATCGCTTCGTGGGCCGGCCTGCCGTACCACGAGCTGGCGTTCAGGGTCATGCGCCCGTTCGTCACCGGCAGCATTCCGGATGCGGATTTCAAAAAGATTCTGGAAGAGACGTACGGTGTGTTTTCCCACAGCGCCATCGCCCCGTTGCGTCAGCTGAACGGCAACGAGTGGGTCCTGGAGCTGTTCCACGGCCCGACCCTGGCGTTCAAGGATTTTGCCCTGCAACTGCTGGGTCGCCTGCTCGACTACGTGTTGGAAAAACGCGGCGAGCGCGTGGTGATCATCGGCGCCACCTCCGGTGATACCGGCTCGGCGGCGATCGAAGGCTGCAAGCACTGCGAAAACGTCGACATCTTCATCCTGCACCCGCACAACCGCGTGTCGGAAGTGCAGCGTCGCCAGATGACCACGATCTTCGGCGAGAACATCCACAACATCGCCATCGAAGGCAACTTCGATGACTGCCAGGAAATGGTCAAGGCGAGCTTCGCCGACCAGAGCTTCCTCAAGGGCACGCGCCTGGTGGCAGTGAACTCGATCAACTGGGCGCGGATCATGGCCCAGATCGTCTACTACTTCCACGCAGCCCTGCAGTTGGGTGGCCCGGCGCGTTCGGTGTCGTTCTCGGTGCCTACCGGCAACTTCGGCGACATCTTCGCCGGTTACCTGGCGCGCAACATGGGCCTGCCGATCAACCAGTTGATCGTCGCCACCAACCGCAACGACATCCTGCACCGCTTCATGAGCGGCAACCAGTACGTCAAGGAAACCCTGCACGCCACGCTGTCGCCGTCGATGGACATCATGGTCTCGTCGAACTTCGAACGCCTGCTGTTCGACATGCACGGTCGCAACGGCGTAGCCCTGGCCGGCCTGATGGACAGCTTCAAGCAAGGTGGCGGTTTCAGCGTCGAGCAAGAGCGCTGGACCGAAACCCGCAAGCTGTTCGACTCCCTGGCCGTGGACGACGCAGAAACCTGCCAGACCATTGCCGAAGTCTACGCCCAGACCGGCGAGCTGCTGGACCCGCACACCGCCATTGGCGTCAAGGCTGCACGTGAATGCCGTCGCAGCCTGGACATCCCGATGGTGATCCTTGGCACCGCGCACCCGGTCAAATTCCCGGAAGCGGTGGAGAAGGCGGGCGTTGGCAAGGCGCTGGAACTGCCGCCACACCTTACCGACCTGTTTGAACGTGAAGAACGTTGCACGGTGCTGGCCAATGACCTCAAAGCAGTGCAGGCGTTTGTCAGCCAGCACGGCAATCGCGGCAAGCCACTCTGATCCAGCGGCTTCGCGCGGTGGTTCAAGCCCGTCTTCGTGACGGGCTTTTTCATTCTGGCGAGCCATACTTGCGCGGCGACCAACAAGAATAACCAAGGAAACACGACCGGTGTATCTATCTACCCGAAGGTGCGTGTGGCTCACCTGCCTGCTGCTGCTTGGCCATGGTTCGGCAAGCCTGGCCGCCGTCAGCCTGCCGTTCAAGCTGGTGCCGGCGTTCATTGCCCTGGAACCCATGCCCCTGACGGCCAGCGAGCAGCAATGGCTGGCGGCGCATCGGCCATTGAAGGTGGGCATCTCGATTGATGACTATCAGCCGATTGATATCACCCGCGACCGCAATCGCTACCAGGGCATCAGCGCCGACTACCTGGGCCTGATCGGCGCGCGCCTGAATGCACCGATGCAAGTCCTGGGCTTCTCCGAGCGGGCGCAGGCGGTGGAAGCCTTGCGCAGCGGCGCCATCGATATTCTCACCAGCGCCAACGGCTATGAGCGTGACGCGCCGGGGCTGCGTTTTACCCAGGACTACATGCCAGACCGTTCGGTGGTGGTTGTACGCCGGGATGACACCACCCAGAACGACGACCTCAAGGACAAGAAGTTGGTGTTGCTGGACGGCTACGCCAACGTCAAGAACGTCCATCAGGCGTACCCCGGCAGCCACATCATGCTGGCACCGAATCTGTACAGTGGCCTGGAAGCACTGAAGCAAGGCGATGCCGATGCGTTTATCGGTAACGAGGTGATCGTGCGGGCCTACAAATCGCTGCGACCTTACCTGGGCTTGCAGATCAAGGTGGAGAGCCGGCTGGCGCCCATTGGTTTTGCGTTTGCCACACGTGAGGCCGACCCGCTGCTGGGGACGATGATGGACCAGGCGCTGTCGAGTATCGATCAGTCCCTGCACCGCGAAATCCTCGCGCGCTGGACCACTGGCCTGGGCGTGGGCATCGACGCTGAACGCATCGCCTTGTCGGACCCGGAGCGGGCCTGGGTGCTGCGACATCCCCATGTGGTGGTGGCGGCCCAGCAACTGTCGCCCTACGTATTCAAGGACAAGGACGGCCAATGGGTGGGGCTGAATGTGGATTTGCTCAACCGCATTTCACGCATGACCGGCCTGCAGTTCGTCATGGAAGAAGTGTCCTCCACGGCACAAACCCTGGCGCTGCTGGAAACGGGCCGGGCGGACATGAACACCACCCTGGCCGAGAATCAGGAACGCAAGGCCTTCCTCAATTTCAGTCATGGTTTTGGTGGCTCCGGCTGGGTCTTTATTCAACGTGCTGACGCGCCGCCAGTCGCCAGTTTGAGCGAGCTTTCAGGCAAGGTGCTGGCACTGCCGGCACGTCATCTCATGGAAGGTTACATCCGTCGCGAACACCCCGGGATCAAGCTGCAGTCCGTGGACAACTACGCCCAGGCCCGTGAACTGGTAGCTCGGGGGGATGCAGCGGCGACTATCCAGACCGAAGTGGAGGTGCAGAGTTACCCGGCCGACGGGCTACGCGTAGGTCGCAGCGTCGACGGCAAGTGGTCGGTCAACAGCCTCTCGGTGCGCAAGGATCAACCGGAACTGCTGAACATTTTGAATAAGGCCCTGGAAGCGCTGCCGGTGGCGGAGTTGAGCGCCCTGCGCCTGCGTTGGCTGGGCGCCGTGCCGATCCCGGTGCCCGCCTGGCAGCGTGTGCCGCCTTGGGCCTATTGGACAGTTGCCATGGCGCTGCTGTTGGTGCTGGTGTCGTGGGCGTGGAACAGCCGGCTCAAGCGCCAGATTCGCCAGCGCGTGCAGGCCGAGCAGCGGCTCAACGACCAGTTGGCGTTCAAGCGCGCACTGCTGGACGGCATGCCCAATCCAGTGTTCGTCCGCGATCTGGCCGGGCGCCTGGTGACCTGCAACACCAGTTATGAAAAGCAACTGGCTACCACGCGTGAACAGATCCAGGGCCTGACGCTGATGGAGAGCGGCCTGATGCCTGAAGCAACGGCCACACGCCTGCACGCCGGGCATATGGAACAACTGGCGACACAACAGTCGCTGTTCGTCGATCGGCAGCTGGAATTCAACGGCGGGGTCTTTCATGTCTACCAATGGACGGTGCCGTTCTTTGATGCCAAGGGCCAATTGCAGGGTTTGCTCGGTGGCTGGATCGATATCAACGAACGCAAGGTCCTGGAAAATCAGCTGATGGACGCACGCCAGGCGGCGGACGAGGCGAACTACGCCAAAAGCACCTTTCTCTCGACCCTGAGCCACGAAATTCGCACACCGATGACCGCCATCATCGGGCTGCTTGAACTGGAACAGGAGCGTGCCCTGGCCGAAGGCAAGCCGGTGTCCGAGGCGATCCGGGTCGCCCATCGCTCGGCACGGGAGTTGATTGCCCTGATGGGTGACAGCCTGGACCTGGCGAAGATTGAAGCCGGTCATTTGCAACTGGCCCCGCAAACCACTGACTTGAAAGGTTTCTTCGAGGGCATACAACGGCTGTTTGAAGCCATGGCGCAGAAAAAGGGCCTGCACTTGACCCTCGCCTTCGATCCGGCTGCGCAAGGGCACTACTGGTTCGACCCGCTGCGCCTGCGCCAGGTTATCCATAACCTGGTGGGCAACGCGCTCAAGTTCACCCAGCGCGGCGAGGTTCGGGTCAGTGTCGCCCGCAAGCGTGACCAGGCAGGTGCCGAGTACTTGCACCTGTGCGTGGAAGACAGCGGCCCTGGTATCGGTATCGAGCAGCAAACGCGGGTGTTCAAGCCGTTTATTCAGGTCAGCGCGCTGACGGCAGCCGAGCACGGAGGCACGGGCCTGGGCTTGAGCATCTGCCAACAACTGGTGCAGTTGATGGGCGGGCGCATCACGTTGAGCAGTGTGGTGGGTGAAGGCACGGTCGTGTGTATCGATCTGTACTTTGACCGGGTCAGCAGTGACGACGTGCCGGCGTCGCCTGCGGTGTCGTTGCCATTCGCGGGCCGCAGCCTGTCAGTGCTGGTGGTGGATGACCTGCCGGCCAACCGCTTGGTTATGGTCCAGCAGTTACAGTTCCTCGGCCATCAGGTCGAGGCCGTCGACTCGGCGGAGGCGGCCTTGCAGCGTTGGCGCCATGAGGTATTTGACGTGCTGGTCACCGATTGCAATATGCCGGGCATGTCCGGCTACGCCTTGAGCGAGGCCATACGCCGGATTGAAACCCGGGAGCAAAAGCCACGAAGTGCGCTGGTGGGGTGCACGGCCAATGCCCTGGACGATGAACAGCAGCGTTGCAGGGAGGCTGGTATGGATGAACTGCTGGTCAAACCCGTCACCCTTGAACACTGGGCGCGGGTACTCGCCCGCGTGGCACCTGTACGCTCCTTCAGTATCCAGGCCTTGCGCACCATGACCCAAGCCGACGGGCCGGTGTTGCAGCGGATGTTGCAGGAATTGGCGAGGAGCCTGGAGCAGGAGCAAAACGTGATGGCTGCTGCCATGACGGATCAAGACCAGGTCCGTGTGGCGGCGTCGCTGCATCGTTTGAAGGGCATTTGCTGCCTGGTGGATGCATTGGCGCTGGCCAAGGCCTGCGTGGCGCTTGAGGTTTGTATTCGGGAGCAGCGCAACGCTGAAATGCAAACGCACTGGTTGACGCTGTGCGAGGCATTGACCGAGTTCCGGCGCGAGCTTGAGGTGTGCCTGAATCCGGTTGAATAAGACGTGTCCTATGGGGCAGGAGCGAGGTTTTGATTAGTCTGTGCGCCCTCGCTACTCCCCGGTAATTTTTTCATGCGCTCCCTCAACGTCCTGATCCTTGAAGATAACGCGTTCCAATTGATGGCCCTGCATCAAATGCTCAATGCCAACGGCGTGTTTAATGTACGCACCGCCGAGAGTGTCGATGCAGCCCGCCAGTCCCTGGAGAGCAAGGGCGCGGTGGATATTGCGATTTGCGATCTGTACCTGGAGCAAGGCGATGCGCTGGAGCTGATTCGCGAAATGGCCGAGCGCCGCCAGGCCCAAGTGTTAATCCTGTTGAGCAACGCCGAGCCGGATGTACTGGACGGTGTGGCGAACATGGCGCGGCAATTGGGGCTCAACGTCCTCGGCTGTCTGCCCAAACCGGCGTCGGCAAAGCTGATCGGGCAAGTCTTGAAGGCATGCCTGGAGCGCCTGCGGCCGGGGGGCCGCAAGGGGTGTCCTGGGAACGGGTACGCCAGTTGCTGGGCTTGAGCGACGTCGAACTGTTGCCGCCCTCGGCGGATCTGAGCCAGGCCGTTATCGCGCGGTGTGGCACTGTCTGGTATCAGCCGATCGTCAGCCAGGCGGGTGCGTTGCAAGGTGTTGAAGCGCTGGCGCGCTGGGAGCTGCCTGGCGGCGAACTGTTGCTGCCCGACGCGTTTTTGCAGGTGCTGGAATATGCCGGGATGGAGGAGGCGTTTACCTGGCACGTCTTGGAGCAAGCGTTGGGGATGGCGGCACAGGTCACGCGCGAAACGGGCCAATTACTGCCGGTGGCGGTGAACATTCCGGGGCGGATGCTGGAGCGCTCGCACTTTCCCCAGGTGCTGCAAGGCTTGCTGCAACTGCATGGGGTACCTGCTCATGGCTTGACCCTGGAACTGGTGGAGACCTCGCGGTTAAGGACTGACAGCGCTCACGTCACCGGCTTGCTGCGTTTGCGGATGATGGGGTGCAAGCTGTCGATTGGTGATTTCGGCGTGGGCGGCACCAGCCTGCAGCGCTTGCTGGAACTGCCGTTCAGTGAGCTGAAAATCCCCCCTGTGTTTGCCAGCGGGATGGCCAGTGACGATCGCAAGGCAGCAGTGGTTGCAGGAGCCATGAGCATGGCCCGGCGATTGGGCGTTGGCGTGGTGGTAACCGGGGTAGAAAGCGCCGCCGATTATCACGCGCTGAGTGAACTGGGCGTTGCGTGGCTGCAAGGCTGCTTCATTGCCCGGCCGATGGATGCCGCGGCGCTGAAACAGTGGATCGCGTTTCAGGCTAGGCCAACCCGTGTTCCTGCACATAGATAAATAACGCCGCGTCATTGCTCAGGCCCAGCTTGCGCATGGCGCTGACTTTTTGTGCGCTGACGGTCTGCTTGCTGCGATGCAAATTCGCGGCGATTTCGCCTACTGTCAAACCGCCGGCCAGCAGGCGGATCACTTCCAGTTCACGGGGTGAGAGTTGATCCTGGGAATGAACGCGCTCGACGCCCGCCTGGTTCAGTGACTGACTGATGGTCCGGGCCACATAACGCCTGTGCTGGCGCACCTGGCGGATCGCTTCAGGCAATTCGTCCGCGAGACTGGCCTTACTCAGCAGGCCCATGACGCCCAGCTCCAGGATGGCGTGAAACAACCCGGCGTTATTGAGCATGGTCACCACCACGATGGGCAGGGCCGGGTGATGCCGGCGCAGTTGTTCAATCAGGCGCAAGCCATCGGCCTGGGGCTCGGCGGGCATCATGAAGTCAGTGACCAGAATGTCACAGGCACAATGTTGCAGCAGTTCGCCAAGGGCCAGGGGTGAGTTGGCTTCACCGACGATGGTTAGCCTCTCGTCACGTTCCAGGACCGCCCGCAGACCGATGAGGAAAATCGGGTGGTCGTCGGCGAGGACGATGCGCAATGGCTTGTCAGACGTTTCTTTCAATACAGGCTCCCGGGGGTAATTCGGGGATTCTAGCCTGTTAACGGAGGGATGACCGGAAGGGCGTTTTAACAGTGTGCAAAAAAACGCCGCCTTCCCTGCCTTGGGTCAGCGGTGTTTTAGTTTCAGGAAGGCCCGGTTGAGCGTTAAGCGAATAGTTTCTGCGCCACCACTATGACGGTGCCGACAGCGGCATAAAAGCCCGTCGCGATCGCCACCGGGTACCAGAAAGTCTCGCAGGTTATCTTCATTGATTCGGCGCGGAGCTTGGTTTGCTCTGCATTCATACGGGATATCTCGGCATAAATACGGGCTACGTCGGCGTGAATCCTGTCTCCCGTAGCCTGCTGTTCGTTGTGTTCCAGCATCATGTTCATCCTTCGCAATTGGGGCCTTTTGATCTGCGCTCTTGCCTGCATGACAGCGTGACGAGCACTCACCGAGTATAGGATTCACCCTCGGCATCAGCGCCAAAACTGCGACCCATTGAGTAAGCAGTTATGTGCCGCCGTTTTTTGTTTGTCATGTTGCAAGCGCATGCTGGACGCGTCATCCCCGGCAACCCTTGAAAGACGAAAAAGCGAACTTTCCTACGACACAAATAGTCACTTAGGATAGATGCAGCCCCCGTTTACACGATTGTTTGCGAACTATTGAGTGGTGATCGAGATGGAAAGTATCAGCCTATTGCTCGGTGAAGCACTGAGCCCTTATCAGGTCACGCTGACCACCTCGGGTGTGCAGGGCGAATGCCTGGTAACCGTAAAGAATCCTGCCGGTGCCATCGTGGTCGAGCGTGAAGTCGACCAGGTGCAATTGACCGACAAGCGTGCATTGGTGGATGTGGTGGATTGTTTGCACCGCGACCTGATGATTGCCGAAGGGCGCCTGGAACCCTCGGTCATAGCAGCCCTGCGCAATGCGGCCCTGACGCGGCCGATAGCTTGCGCATGAAGATTTATTTTTGTTGGGAACCTTCCTACAGTAAGGCGAGTCAGATTTTGTAACAGCGAGATCAAGCATTGTGCTCCGGTGCTTGTGGCTCGTTGTTACTGGTCTTTTTAGGCCCTTATTAACCCCGAGTTGTCTCCCCACTGCTCGGGGTTTCTTTTTGCCTGCGTTTTGTCAGGGGGCCGGGGCATCCTGGAAAAACGTCGGGTTGTCGTTCAAGTATTGCTCGCGCATGACCGGGTCGAGCCACGAGGCGTAGGACTGTCGCAGTTGTTCCTGCGGGATCTCGTGCAACACTTGGTCGATCCGCTCAATGGCCGCGCGGCCCGCCGGGTTGTCAGTGCAAGCAATACGGGTCAGTTGATACGGCGGCGTACCCTTGATGGGGTAGAAGATCAGGTCCTGGGGGTCGATGCCCTGTTGCAGCGCCTGATAACGAACTTCTGTCCAGTAACCCAGCAGGGCTTCCAGCCGCCCTTTGCGTTGCATTTGCAGCAGGCTGCCGAGGGCGTCATTGCCGTAGTGCGGTGCCAGTTTGTGAGGGCTGGCGTGCGTCAGCGCTTGATCAATGAAGGTGCCATAGCTGCGCTCGGCGACGATACCAAGGCGCGCTTCCCGGGCATTCAAGAACGCCTCCAGGTCAAACGCGCCATTCACTACAAATGGCGCCAGCACCGCCCGTTGACTCTCGCGGATCGTCACGCCATTGCTCACCGACGCAAAGGCCTGGGCGGAAAACACAATGGTTTTCGCGCGCTCTGCCGTCCACAGCAAAGAGGGGTCGCAGGTCAGCGTGCCGGGGTCGCGGAGCATTTGCATGCCGCGCGCGCGGTTCACGTGGAGGATCTGCTGCCGGTACTCCGGCATATGCTCGGCGAGTATCGGCAGCAGTTGGTCGAGGGCTCCCTGGCCCTTTTGCGGGCCTTCGAAAATCGTCACCGGCGGCAGGTCACGCAACAGCCAGATCAAGGTGTCGTGGGCCTGGCTCGACAGTGGCCAACCGCCGAGCAGTGAGCCCAGCAGGCAGAGTCGAATGATGCAGCGCCGGGCCATCAGATCGCGCCGTTCTCACGCAGGCGAGTGATCGCAGAAGCGTCGTAGCCCAGCTCTGCCAACAGCACGTTGTTGTGTTCACCCAATTGGGGGCCTACCCACTCGCAACTGCCC
Source organism: Pseudomonas sp. Bout1 (assembly GCF_034314165.1). Classification (GTDB taxonomy): domain Bacteria; phylum Pseudomonadota; class Gammaproteobacteria; order Pseudomonadales; family Pseudomonadaceae; genus Aquipseudomonas. The sequence goes on from NZ_JAVIWK010000001.1 coordinate 1,261,230, forward strand.
GGGGTGTGCGACAGCTTGGGCACGATGCCAGGCATCTTGAAGTCCTTGCCGCCGGGCAGTTGCGCCTTGAGAAACATCTCGCGGGCGAGAAATTGCGGGTCTCCCAGCATGTCTTCAGCGCTGTAGATCCGGCTGGCGGGCACTTGGGCCTTGTTCAACTGTTCCACCACTTGCTCCAGTGTCAGCGAATTGACCCAGCGATCAATCACCCCATACAACTCATCGCGGCGGTTGTCGCGGCCATCGTTGCTGGCCAGGGCCGGATCGTTGGCCAAATCCTCGCGACCAATGGCCGACATGAAACGCTTGAAAATCGCATCGCCATTGGCACCGATCTGCACGTGCTTGCCATCCTGGCTGGTGTGGATCGAGGAGGGCGTAATGCCCGGCATGATGTTGCCAGTGCGCTCGCGGATAAAACCGAACACGTCGAACTCCGGGATCATGCTCTCCATCATCGCGAAAATCGCTTCATACAACGCCACATCCACGACCTGGCCGAGCCCGCCATTCACCTCACGATGACGCAGGGCCATCAGCGCCCCAATCACTGCCCACAACGCCGCGATCGAGTCACCGATGGAGATCCCTGTGCGCACCGGCGGCCGGTCCTCGAAGCCGGTGATGTAACGCAGGCCGCCCATCGACTCGCCCACCGCGCCAAACCCGGGCTGGTCCTTCATTGGCCCGGTCTGGCCGAAGCCCGAGAGGCGCACCATCACCAGTTTAGGGTTCAGGGCGTGCAAGGTTTCCCAGCCTAGACCGAGCTTTTCCAGCACGCCGGGGCGAAAGTTCTCGATCAGGATGTCGGCATCTGCCAACAGTTGCTTGAGGATCGCCAGGCCGTCCGGGTGTTTCAGGTTCAGGGTCAGGGATTTCTTGTTGCGTGCCTGCACAAACCACCACAGCGAAGTGCCTTCGTACAGCTTGCGCCACTTGCGCAGCGGGTCGCCGCCGTCCGGGGATTCGACCTTGATCACCTCGGCGCCGAACTCGGCGCAAATGCGCGACGCGAACGGGCCGGCGATCAGGGTGCCGAGTTCGATGACTTTCAGGCCGGCAAGTGGTTTGGCAGTAAACGACATGAGGATCCTTTCGGGCGCTGTACGGGGGTGTGATGCCTTTTAACATAGGCGAGTGGCGCAGTGATAAGGATGATGCAGCGCAGGATTCGTTGAATCACCTCGCCATCGGTTAGACTTGCCGCCTTTCCCTGTCTCTAGAAGTCCGTTCATGGCCCAGCCGTCCACGACCTACAAGTTTGAACTCAACCTCACCGACCTTGATCGTTCGGTGTACGAGAGCGTCAAGCAGACCATCGCGCGCCACCCTTCGGAAACCGAAGAGCGCATGACCGTGCGTTTGCTGGCCTACGCGCTTTTTTACAACGAACAGCTGGCTTTCGGCCGTGGCCTGTCGGATGTAGACGAGCCGGCGCTGTGGGAAAAAAGCCTGGATGATCGCGTCCTGCACTGGATCGAAGTCGGCCAGCCGGACGCGGACCGCCTGACCTGGTGTTCGCGCCGGACCGAGCGCACCACGTTGCTGGCCTACGGCAGCTTGCGCGTCTGGGAAGGCAAAGTGGTGCCGGTGGCGAAAAACCTGAAAAACGTGCACATCGCCGCCGTACCCCAGGAAATCCTCGAAGTCCTGGCCAAGGACATGCCACGGGTGATCAAGTGGGACGTGATGATCAGCGAAGGCACGATCTTTGTGACTGACGACCGTGGCCAGCATGAAGTCCAACTGGAATGGCTGGTCGGCGAGCGCGGCTGAAACACCGATAGATCGAATGTAGGAGCTGGCTTGCCTGCGATTGCATCACCTCGGTGCATCTGAATGACCGAGTTGTCTGCATCGCAGGCAAGCCAGCTCCTACAAGGGATCGCCGTTAACTTTCAACATTAAAGAGAAGCTTCCGTCACCCCATGCGTATCGATCCTCGCCCGTTGCCCGCCGTCCTGCCATTTCTCGGTGAATTGCCACCGTTGTTGACCCGTCTCTACGCCGCACGCGGGGTGCAATCGGAAGCCGAACTGGATAAAAGCCTGGCGCGGCTGATTCCGTATCAGCAGCTCAAGGGCATCGATGCCGCCGTGGACTTGCTGGTGACGGCCCTGGAACAGCGCCAGCGGATCCTGATCGTGGGTGACTTCGACGCCGACGGCGCCACCGCCAGCACGGTGGGCACGCTGGGCCTGCGCTTGTTGGGCGCGGCTCATGTCGATTACCTCGTGCCCAACCGTTTCGAATACGGCTACGGCCTGACCCCGGAAATCGTCGCCGTGGCCCTGCAGCGCCAGCCTCAGTTGCTGATCACCGTGGACAACGGCATCTCCAGCGTCGAAGGCGTGGCGGCCGCGAAAGCAGCGGGGCTGAAGGTGTTGGTCACCGACCACCACTTGCCGGGCGATGAACTGCCGGCGGCCGATGCCATCGTCAACCCGAACCAGCCGGGCTGCGAATTCCCCAGCAAGGCGTTGGCCGGTGTCGGCGTGATCTTCTACGTGCTGATGGCCCTGCGCGCACGTTTGCGCAGCCTCGGCTGGTACGAGAACAAGCCCCAACCAAACATCGGCGAACTGCTGGACCTGGTGGCCCTGGGCAGCGTGGCCGACGTAGTCCCGCTGGATGCCAACAACCGCATCCTGGTCTACCAGGGCCTGGAACGCATTCGCGCCGGTCGCGCCCGCCCGGGGATCAAGGCGATCCTTGAAGTGGCCAAGCGCGATCACGCGCGCATCACTTCCACCGACCTTGGTTTTATCCTCGGCCCGCGCCTGAACGCCGCCGGTCGCCTGGATGACATGAGCCTGGGCATCGAATGCCTGCTTACCACGGATTTCGCCGCTGCCCGGGAAATGGCCGCGCAACTGGACGGCATGAACCAGGACCGTAAGTCCATCGAACAAGGCATGCAGCGCGAGGCCCTGGCCCAGCTCAAGGACTTGCCGGTGGAGTCAATGCCGTATGGCTTGTGCCTGTTCGACCCGGAATGGCACCAGGGCGTGATCGGCATCCTCGCCTCGCGCATGAAAGAGCGTTACTTCCGCCCGACCATCGCCTTTGCCGATGCTGGCGATGGCCTGCTCAAGGGCTCCGGGCGCTCGGTGCTGGGTTTTCATATTCGTGACGCGCTGGCCGTGGTGGCCAGCCAGCATCCGACACTGATCGCCAAATACGGCGGTCACGCCATGGCGGCGGGCCTGACCTTGCCCGAAGCCAACTTCCCACTGTTCGCCGAGGCGTTTGACGCCGAAGTGCGCCGGCAACTGCGTGAAGAAGACCTGACGGGCCGGCTGCTGTCCGACGGTACCCTGGCGGTGGAAGAGTTTCACCTGGAACTGGCCCGCGCGCTGCGCAATGCCGGGCCATGGGGCCAGCACTTCCCCGAGCCGTTGTTTCACGGAGTGTTCCAGTTGGTGGAGCAACGCGTCGTCGGCGAGCGCCACCTGAAAGTGGTGCTCAAGAGCGAATGCGGTTCGGTGAAGCTTGATGGCATTGCCTTCGGTATCGACCGCGAGATCTGGCCCAACCCGACCATTCGCTGGGTGGAACTGGCCTACAAGCTCGACGTGAACGAGTTCCGTGGCCAGGAAACCGTGCAACTGATGATTGCCCATATCGAGCCGCGCTGAACCCTGTGCAATCCTCTGTTGTCGACTAGTCTCTAAGCACTGTGTGATCGGTCTTGTGACTTTGTTTTATTTCAGCCCGCCGGGGACGGGTTTTTCGTCGACCGTTCAAACAGAACCCTGGAGCCAGCCCACTGCATAAAAGAGGTGCCCCATGAGTCGTCTGCTTGAACCCTACACCCTGCGCCAACTGACCCTGCTCAACCGCATCGCCGTGTCGCCGATGTGCCAGTATTCCAGCGTCGATGGCCTGGCCAACGACTGGCACCTGGTGCACCTCGGCAGCCGTGCCGTGGGCGGTGCCGGGCTGATCTTTACCGAAGCCACCGCCGTGACCGCCGATGGCCGTATCACCGCCCAGGACCTGGGCCTGTGGCACGACGAACAGATCGAACCCCTGCAACGCATCACACGCTTTATCAACGCCCAGGGCGCGGTGGCGGGGATTCAACTGGCCCACGCCGGGCGCAAGGCCAGCACGCACCGCCCGTGGATCGGCAAGCACGGCAGCGTCAAGCCGGAAGACGGCGGTTGGGTGCCGGTGGGGCCCTCGCCGATAGCCTTTGACCCGCAGCACACCTCACCCAAACAATTGGACGAAGGGCAGATCCAGCAAGTGATCGCGGACTTTGTCGCCGCGGCCAAGCGTGCGTTGACCGCCGGTTTCAAAGTGGCGGAAATCCATGCGGCCCATGGCTACCTGCTGCATCAGTTTCTCTCGCCCCTGAGCAATCAGCGTCAGGACCAGTACGGCGGCTCGTTCGAAAACCGCATCCGCCTGGTGCTGCAAGTGACCACCGCGGTGCGTGAAGCCTGGCCGCAGGAGCTGCCGCTGTTTGTACGGGTGTCGGCCACCGATTGGGTCGAAGACGGCTGGAACCCGGATGAAACCGTCGAACTGGCGCGCCGCCTGAAAGACCTCGGCGTGGACCTGATCGATGTCTCTTCCGGTGGCACCGCCGCCAATGCGGAAATTCCTACGGGCCCCGGTTACCAGACCCGCTTCGCCGAGCGCGTACGCAAAGAGTCGGGGATCGCCACCGGCACTGTGGGCATGATTACCGAGCCCGCCCAGGCCGAACACATCCTGCGCACTTGCCAGGCCGACCTCATTTTCCTCGCCCGAGAGTTGCTGCGTGATCCGTACTGGCCGTTGCACGCCGACGATGACCTTGGCGGCCGCAAAGCGATCTGGCCGGCGCAGTATCAGCGGGCCACACATCGCGATCAGCCGATTCATGAGTCGGACCTGCGGGATTGATCTGCTCGGCAATACTGGCAAACATGAAAGCCCGCCCTTGAACCGGCGGGCTTTTCATTGGCTTGAGCATCATTCATTACGGGGCATCGTGTAGCCATGTGGGATGGCGCTGTAGGTCATTGCCGCGTGAGTATTTTTTTAAGTGATTACTCTAAAAAAGTCTCACGCCCGGCAAGATAGTTTCTACGCTTACAGTAAGTCTGATTTCTGGCCCAGGAAGTCAGCCTGATCATCCTCGCAGGTCGCATCGCTGTCTGAGGTTATGGGCAACCAGGAGCAATTGATTGATACGCGGAGACAGTCCATGGCCAAGTCTTATGGTGTTGCGGGTTTTGTGTCGTCCTTTCTGGCCCGCAGGATGTCGTTGCGCAGCCGGCGGCTGAGTTCGGACGAGGAGCAGTTGCTGGAACAGTACCGCGCCCTGACCGAGAGCGATCAGGTGGCGATGCGATATTTGATTGGGGCGATGAAGAGTATTTCGCGGTTCTGAGCGCGCCGAAGGGGCGTTCCCACGCAAGCGTGGGAACGTTCGGTTTCAGGTGTACTTGCGCTTGTCTGGCGCAGGCGGGAAGTACTGGTACAGCCAGGTTTCACTCAAGGTGCGGTCCTGGGTGCGGATAAACAGCCGCAGCTCAACCGGCTCTACGCTGTCGCTGGTCGGGTACCAGTCAAACAGGATTCGATAGCCCTTGATGGCATCCAGCACCAATACGCTGAAGTCCTTGACCTCACCGTGGGAGCACGTCACCACCGGCTCGATCCCGGTGCCTTCGGGCAACCGATCCAGCCCGCCACCGTTGAAGTCCACCGCAAAACGTCGCGCCCACACTTCAGGGTAATGCTCGCCCGGTGCCCAACCTTCGGTGAAACCGCCCATGCCCGAACGGGTGGCATTGACCTGCGCCAGTGGCGTGCTGACCGGCGGCAGGGCGCTCCAGTAAAGCTTGTAGCCGTAGTTCAGGGACTCGCCGGCGGCCACGGGTTTTTTCGGGGTCCAGAAGGCCACGATGTTATCCAGGGTCTCGCCGGTTGTAGGAATTTCCAGCAGGTCGATAGAGCCTTCGCCCCACGCGGTTGTAGGTTCTACCCACAAGCTTGGGCGTTTGCTGTACCAGTCCACAGTGTCCTGATAGCTGGCGAACTCATGGTCGGTTTGCACCAGGCCGAAGCCTTTCGGGTCTTTGTCGGCAAATGCGTTGAATTGCAGGGTGGCCGGGTTGTTCAGTGGGCGGCAGATCCACTCGCCGTTGCCGCGCCACATGGCCAGGCGGTCCGAGTCGTGGATTTGCGGGTGGATGGTGTCGCACATCCGCCGTTCAACGGTGCCGCAGCTGAACATGCTGGTCATCGGTGCGATGCCCAGTTGCTCGATGGCGGTGCGCGCATTGATATGGGCGTCGATGCCCATCACCACCTGGTTGGCCTGGCAGTCGATGTCAAAGCGGTAGGCACCGGTGGCGCTCGGCGAATCCAGCAGCGCGTAGACCACGAAGCGGGTGCTGTCCTTGTCTGGGGTTTCGAACCAGAACTTGGTGAAGTCCGGGAACTCCTCGCGCTTTTTCGCGTAGGTATCGATGGCCAGGCCACGTGCAGAAAGGCCGTACTGGCCGGTGGAGTCCACCGCACGGAAGTAGCTGGCGCCGAGGAAGGACAGCACGTCGTGGCGGTCCAGTTCCGGGGCCTTGAACAGCTTGAAGCCGGAGAACCCCAAATCGCCGGTCAACTGCTTGGTGTCTACCGTGGTTTTTTCATAGTTGAACAGCGAAGGGCGAAAGTGCACCTCGCGGGCCAGGCGGGTCTTCGGGTCGACGCTGTACATGCGCACCGGCGTCTTGAAACCCATGCCGACGTGGAAGAACTGCACGTCCAGTTGGCCGTTCAACTCCTTCCACAGCGAATGCTTGCCGTCGTAGCCGATGGCATTGAAATTCTGCGGGGTCATGGTCGCCAGGGTCGGCGGCAATACCTGTTTGGTGTCCTGGTAGCGATTGCTTGCCAACTGCTTGGCCTGGATCTTCAGGGCCTCGAAATCGAAGGCCTGGGCCTCGCCATCAGCGGCGCGATTGCCCGCCCAGGCTTGTGCGGCCAGCAGGCCACTGGCCGACAGACCGGTGTAAGCCGCAATGGCCATGGACGCTTTGAGCAAATTCCTGCGGTGCATAAATACAACCTGTCGTGAACAATCCCGCGCCGTTCCTGGCACGTGCTGGATCAAGGGAAACGGTTCGGACATGCCTTCGGCCAAACGCAACGGACATTAAACAGATGCCAAATAGCTTAAGCGGTTCGGTGCAGAAGGAAAAATGATTGATGGCGGGTTGATGGCATTGCATGTGAAACAAGACGTTTCTGTGGGAGCCGTGTGGCGAGGGAGCAAGCTCGCGTTGGGTCGCGAAGCGACCCCAGCTCAGGCGATGGAGATCTTTCAGGGATATCTCGATCGCCTGGTTTGGGGCTGCTGCGCACCCCAGCGGGAGCAAGCTCCCTCGCCACAACAACCTCTTCCTCCAGGAAAAGCCGGGGTCAGCTCACTTCGCCTACCGCCCGATACGCCTCATCGATAGCAGCATGGGCATACGCACTCCACGCCGCGTCCGAGTTGGCGATGCTCACATGCCCCAGCGGCTGGCGAGCCAGGTCCTTCAGCTTTTCGCTTTCATCGGCATCGTCAAACAAGCTGTTGGAGAAGGTCGCATAGCCGTGTGACCAACGGTTGACAGTGATCGCCAGAATATCGGTCTGGTGGTTGAAACCGCCCGGGCCGAGCATGCGTTGCAACTGGTCGCGCAGTTGCGCTTCCAATTGTTCGAACGTCTGCCCGTACAGCTTGCCCCGCCCGGCGCGGGCCTGGTCGCGGCCGTTCATGCCGCTGTTGGGGCTGGTGGGCACGTACACCATGTGCAAACCAATCGGCTGCGTCGGGTCACGTGGGTGCTCGTAGCCGCCCATGCTCACCGGGTAGTCCAGCTTGATGCGGCTGTAAGGCTGGGTGGCGGCATAAATCTCATGCACCCCAAGCTTCTGGAACGACGTCCAGTTGCGCACCACTACCTTGGTGTACACCAGTGGGTACTTCACGTTCTGGCTCAGGGCCTGGGCCTGTTCTGTCGGCAGGCCCCGCAAAAGATACGGGATCATCATGTTGTAGCAGGCGAGGATGCAGCGTTTGCCACGCACTTGTACGAGTTGGCCGCCACGGCTGTAGCCGATGTGCACGCCGTCTCCAACGTTACGCACACTGACCGCCGTGCTGTTGAGGCGCACCCGCACCGGCGTCCTGGGTTGGTCGAGCTTGGCGTAGTCAAACGGCGCCAGCACGATGTCGTCCATGGTGTGCCCGGGCGCCACGGCAGGAATCAGGCTGCGCACCAGCAACCGTGCCAGCGACGCGTTGCCGTCGGGGAAGTGGTAGATGTAGGGCTCTTCCATTTCCGCTGCAGCTTCTTCGCTGATCGGTGCCAGGTTCATCCCGCCAAAACCCGGGAATCCCACGCTATAGGCATCGGACGAAGCCACGGCGTCGATGCTCAGGGCCATGAAGTCGTTGGTGCGGCTCTGGAAGTACTTCACGGCACCTTCCGACAGTCCGACGTCCTTGAGCAGGAAATCGCGGTAACTGGTAGCCGCCAGGTACACGGCCTTTTCGTCGGCGGACTTGCCCGGCAGGTAATCCTTGGGCGCGACGTGCAGGGCAATCAGCGCCTCGCGATCAGCTGGCGGCAACGGGAAATCATTGATGAAGTCGCTGATGGAGCGCGCGTGCAATTGGTCCGGGGCGATGTCGTCGGCGACCATTGGCGTTGGGTCGCCGGTGACCAGTTTGTCTTCGCCGAAGTTCTCCTTGTCGAAGAACACTCCGCGGGACAACCCCAGGCCCGGGTAAAACTGGCGGTCGAAGGCGGTCTCGAAGCGCTTGATGTTCACCCCAAGTTTCTTCAACAGTGCGTTTACTTCTTTGCTGTAAAGATGATTCGGCGACTGGAACGCTTCGCTGCCGCCGTAGCCGATGATCAGCCGGCCACCGGCCTGGAATTCATTGCGCTTGGCATGACCGCCGAAGTCGTCGTGGTTCTCCAGGATCAGAATCTTCGCCTTCGGGTGCTTCTCGCGGTAGAACCACGCCGCCGACAAACCGCTCAAGCCACCGCCGACCACCACCAGGTCATAGTCCTCGGTGATGGGCAGTTTGTCGGTGTCGAAGGTCTTCTTTTCCCAGCCCATCTGGTGGGCAATTTCGAACGAGCCGACATGGCTGCCGCGCAAGCCGGTGAGGGCGGGCGGGTAGTAGCGGCCATCGGGAGCGGCCTGGAGGATTTGCAGGGGTGTCATGCCGGCGGCAATCGTGATGGCGACGCCGTTGAGGAAGTCGCGGCGGGTGATGTCCATGGGAACCTACGAATTATTTATTGTTATGAGATCCCTGCAGGAGCCGGCTGTTGTGGCGAGGGAGCTTGCTCCCGCTGGGCTGCGTAGCGGCCCCAAAAATCCTGGGAGCGCTTCGCACTCCAGCGGGAGCAAGCGCCCTCGCCACAGTGAGCTCGCTTCGACAGGGGTAAAGGGTCAGTGCTTGAACATCACATGGCGAACGGTGGTGTAGTCCTCCAGGCCATACATGGACATGTCCTTGCCGTAGCCGGACAGTTTCTGACCGCCGTGGGGCATTTCGCTGACCAGCATGAAGTGGGTATTCACCCAGGTGCAGCCATACTGCAGGCGCGCCGCCAGCCGATGGGCGCGACCGACATCGGCGGTCCACACCGATGACGCCAAGCCATAGTCCGAATCGTTGGCCCAGCCCAACACCTGGGCCTCGTCGGTGAATTTGGTCACCGACACCACCGGCCCGAACACCTCGCGGCGCACGATTTCGTCGTCCTGCTGCGCGTCGGCCAATACCGTTGGCTCAAAGAAGAACCCGTTGCCTTCCACCGCCTTGCCGCCGGTGATCAGGCGGATGTGGGATTGCGCCACGGCACGCTCCACAAACCCGGCCACACGGTCACGATGCTGCGCGGTGATCAGCGGGCCCAGCTCGGTGGCCGGGTCGTCCTGCAAACCGTATTTGATGCTGGCGACGGCCGCGCCGAGCTTCTCGACGAACGCGTCGTAGATATCAGCCTGTGCATAAATCCGGCACGCCGCCGTGCAATCCTGGCCGGCGTTGTAGAACCCAAAGGTGCGGATGCCTTCCACGGCCGCGTCGATATCGGCGTCGTTGAAGATGATCACCGGCGCCTTGCCGCCCAGCTCCATGTGCATGCGTTTGACGCTGTCAGCGGTGCTGGAAATGATGTTGGCGCCGGTGGCAATCGAACCCGTGAGCGACACCATGCGCACTTTCGGGTGATTCACCAGCGGGCTGCCGACGGTTGGCCCACGGCCAAACACCAGGTTGAGCACACCGGCCGGGAAAATTTCAGCGGCCAGCTCCACCAGGCGCAACGCGGTCAGCGGGGTCTGTTCCGACGGCTTGAGCACCACGGTATTACCGGCGGCCAGGGCCGGGGCGATTTTCCAGGCGACCATCATCAGCGGGTAGTTCCACGGCGCGATGGAGGCGATCACGCCCACCGGGTCGCGGCGGATCATCGAGGTGTGGCCCGGCAGGTATTCACCGCCGGCCGAACCGCTCATGCAGCGGCTGGCGCCGGCGAAGAAGCGGAACACATCGGCCACCGCCGGGATCTCGTCGTTCAGCGCGGCGCTGTAGGGTTTGCCGCAGTTGTCCGACTCAAGCTTGGCCAACTCTTCGCCATGGGCCTCGATGGCGTCGGCGAGCTTGAGCAGCAACAGCGAGCGGTCTTTCGGCGGGGTCTGCGACCAGCCTTCAAAGGCGCTGTCGGCGGCGCGCACAGCGGCGTCGACCTGGGCTTCGCTGGCTTCCTTGATCTCTACCAGCACCCGGCCCAACGCCGGGTTGAACACCGGCTGCGCCGGGCCTTCGCCTTCGACCAGATGGCCGTTGATCAGCAGTTTGGTTTGCATGGTTCAGTCCTCTTAAAGCTGCATCGTTTCCCCTGCCGAAACCAGCGTCACTTGTAGGAGCCGGCTTGCCGGCGATGGCGGTGATGGCGGTGTGTCAGGTGATACCGCCATCGCTGGCAAGCCAGCTCCTACAAGTGACGCGGGTTTCGTCAGTGGCAGTTATTTACCGCCACTACCGGCCACGCTTTCGCCGCCGCGGGTCAGGTAATAGGCACCCAGGATCGGGAACATCGTCACGATCATCACCAGCATCGCCACCACGTTGGTCACCGGCACATCCCGTGGCCGGCTCAACTGGTTGAGCAGCCACAACGGCAAGGTGCGTTCGTGGCCGGCGGTGAAGGTGGTGACGATGATTTCGTCGAACGACAGCGCAAACGCCAGCATGCCGCCGGCCAGCAACGCAGAACCCAGGTTGGGCATGATGATGTAGCGGAAGGTCTGCCAGCCGTCGGCGCCGAGGTCCATCGAGGCTTCGATCAGGCTGTGGGAGGTGCGGCGCAAGCGGGCGATCACGTTGTTGTAGACGATCACCACGCAGAAGGTCGCGTGGCCGACGATGATGGTGAACATCCCCGGCTCAATCCCCAGCGTCTTGAAAGTCGCCAACAGCGCGATACCGGTGATGATTCCCGGCAGGGCAATCGGCAGGATCAGCATCAGCGAGATACCTTGCTTGCCGAAGAACTCCCGGCGATACAGCGCTGCCGAGGCCAGGGTGCCGAGCACCATCGCAATCAGCGTGGCGATGGCGGCGATTTGCAGCGACAACTTGATTGCTTCCAGTACGTCCGGCCGCGAGAAGGCCACGCTGAACCACTTCAGGGTGAAGCCCTGGGGTGGAAAGCTGAACGCCGCCTCCTCGGTGTTGAAGGCGTAGAGGAAGATGATCAGGATCGGGAAGTGCAGGAAAACCAACCCACCCCAGGCCGCGATTTTGAGACTCCATGAAGCTTTTTCAGAGTGCATCGAAGGCCCCCAGACGTTTGACGATGGACAGGTAAACCGCGATCAGCACGATCGGCACCAACGTGAATGCTGCGGCCATGGGCATGTTGCCGATAGCACCTTGCTGGGCGTACACCATGCCGCCGACGAAGTAGCCCGGCGGGCCCACCAGTTGCGGCACGATGAAGTCGCCCAGAGTCAGCGAGAAGGTGAAGATCGAACCCGCGGCAATCCCCGGCACCGACAGCGGCAAAATCACTTGCATGAAGGTCTGGCGCGGCTTGGCGCCGAGGTCTGCCGAAGCTTGCAGCAACGACGGAGGCAAACGCTCAAGCGAGGCCTGGATCGGCAAAATCATGAACGGCAACCAGATGTACACAAACACCATGAACCGCCCCAGATGCGAGGTGCTCAAGGTGCTGCCGCCTACGCCGGGAATGCCCATGATCAATTGCAACACCGGCTCCAGGCCCAGGTGCTGCACGAACCACTGCGCTACGCCGCCCTTGGCCAGCAGCAGGGTCCAGGCGTAGGCCTTGACGATGTAGCTGGCCCACATCGGCATCATCACCGCGATGTAGAAAAACGCCTTGGTCTTGCCCGTGGTGTAGCGCGCCATGTAGTAGGCGATGGGGAAGGCGACGACGGCGCTGGCGATCGACACCACGACCGCCATGCTCAAGGTGCGCACGATAATGTCGAAGTTCGACGGCTGGAACAGCGCGGCGAAGTTGGCCAGGGTCAAGTCCGGCGTGACCGCCATGGTGAAGTCATCAAACGTGTAGAACCCTTGCCACAGCAAGGTCAGCAGCGAACCCAGGTAGATCGCACCGAACCAGATCAGCGGCGGCACCAGCAGCAGCGACAGGTACAGGTTGGGCTTCTTGTACAGCAGGTTGGAAAACCTGCGCATCGGGGGTTGGGACAGGGCCAGGCTCATGTCACACCTCGCCTGCGATGTCGGTCAACGGGGTCATGGCTTCCCGCGCCCAGCGTGCGGTGATGGGCTGGCCGACTTGATGCCCGGCGCTGGTGTCCAGCCATTGGTTGTTGGCCTGGCTGATGTTCAGGGCCTGGCCGTTTTCCAGTTTCAGTTCATAGCGGGTGGCGCTGCCTTGGTACTGGATGTCATGCAGCAGGCCGCTGATTTCCACTTCACCGGTGCCCAGCGGGCCTTCGGCGAAACGCACGTGCTCCGGGCGGATCGAGAACGGCTGCGGGTTGCCGCTCAAGCGTTGCGCCAGCTCGCCGCGAATCACGTTGGAGGTACCGACGAACTCTGCGACGAAGGTGGTGGCGGGCTTCATGTACAGGTTGCGCGGGGTGTCGACCTGCTCGATGCGGCCCTTGTTGAACACGGCCACACGGTCGGACATCGACAGCGCTTCGGTCTGGTCGTGGGTCACGAAAATGAAGGTGATGCCGAGCTGGCGTTGCAGCTTCTTCAGCTCGCTTTGCATCTGTTCGCGCAGCTTCAGGTCGAGGGCGCCCAAGGGCTCATCGAGCAGTAGCACGCGAGGACGATTGACCAGTGCGCGAGCCAGGGCCACACGTTGACGCTGGCCGCCGGAGAGCTGCACCGGCTTGCGCTCGCCGTAGCCGCCGAGGGCAACCATGCCCAACGCTTCTTCGGCGCGGTTGAGGCGCTCGGTCTTGCCCACACCTTTGACTTTCAGGCCGTAGGCCACGTTGTCCCGCACGTTCATGTGGGGGAACAGCGCGTAATCCTGAAACACGGTGTTCACGTCGCGCTGATAGGGCGGCAGACCGGCGGCTTCTTCACCGTGAATACGGATGGAGCCGGCACTCGGTTGCTCGAACCCGGCGATCAGGCGCAGGCAGGTGGTTTTGCCCGAGCCGGAAGGGCCGAGCATGGAAAAGAACTCGCCGTCCTGGATATCGATGGAAACCCGGTCAACGGCTTTCACTTCGCCGAACTGACGGGAAACGTGGGTGAATTGGACTGCAAGCGTCATGGTGCGGTGCTCCAAAAAGGCGCGTTTTGGATAAAAATCAAATCCGAGGCGGTGCGCAAATTCGCAGCCTCGTTTCACTCGACAGCGCCTACATTTTGCGTAGGCGCTGTCGAGCGCAGGCGATGTTTTATTGAGGTCGCGTAGCAGCTGTCGAGGTACGAGGCTGCGTTGGGCCGCGAAGCGGCCCCAAGGGCTTAACGGCCGCCCATGATCGCGATGTAATCCTGGGTCCAGCGGCTGTACGGCACGAACTTGCCGCCTTCAGCCTGCGGGGTCTTCCAGAAGGCGATCTTCTCGAACTGGTCGAAACCGTTGGTCTTGCAACCTTCGGCGCCGAGCAATTCGCTTTCCTTGCACGCGGCAGGTACCGCCGGCAACGAACCGAACCACGAGGCCACATCACCCTGGACCTTCGGCTGCAGCGACCAGTCCATCCACTTGTAGGCGCAGTTCGGGTGCTTGGCGTCGGCGTGCAGCATGGTGGTGTCTGCCCAGCCGGTGGCGCCTTCCTTTGGAATGGTCGAGGCGATCGGCTGCTTCTCGTTGACCAGGCCGTTGACCTGATACGGCCACGCACTGGACGCCACCACGCCTTCGTTCTTGAAGTCACTCATTTGCACGGTGGTGTCGTGCCAGTAGCGGTGGATCAACGGTTGCTGGGCGCGCAGCAGTTCAAGCACGGCCTTGTACTGGGTTTCGGTCAGCTCGTACGGGCTCTGGATGCCCAGCTCCGGCTTGGTCGACTTGAGGTACAGCGCCGCATCGGCGATGTAGATGGGGCCGTCATAGGCCTGCACGCGGCCTTTGTTCGGCTTGCCGTCGGGCAGGTTCTGCGCGTCGAACACCACGTTCCAGCTGGTGGGCGCGGTCTTGAACACGTTGGTGTTGTACATCAACACGTTCGGGCCCCACTGGTACGGGGTGCCATACGTCTGCTGGCCGACCACGTACCACGGCGCATCCTTGAGGCGCGGGTCGATGTTCTTCCAGTTGGGAATCAGCGCGGTGTTGATCGGCTGCACACGCTTGCCGCCGATCAATCGCAACGAGGCGTCGCCTGACGCGGTGACCAGGTCGTAGCCGCCCTTGGCCATCAAACTCACCATCTCATCCGAGGTGGCGGCGGTCTTGACGTTGACCTTGCAGCCGGTCTCTTTCTCGAAACCGGTGACCCAGTCGTAGTTTTTGTCGCTTTCGCCACGTTCGATGTAGCCGGGCCAGGCGACGATATCCAACTGGCCTTCACCGGCGCCGACCGCTTTGAGCGGTTCGGCGGCCTGGATACTGACACTGGCCAGCAGCGCGGTGGTCAGGGCACTGAGCAGTGCGGTCTTGTGCGCAGACATGGGGGTTCCCTCTTCTTTAATTATGGTCGGGGCAGTTTTTGCAGCAGGTGGTGCATGAGCGTAGTTGTTGTTTTAAAGATGCTGGCCGTGGCGCGCCATGATGTGCCGCACCACGCTGTAGTCCTGTAGCGAATCGCTGGACAGATCTTTCCCATAACCCGAGCGTTTCAAGCCGCCGTGGGGCATTTCGCTGACCAGCATGAAATGGCTGTTGATCCAGGTGCAGCCGTACTGCAGGCGCGACGCAACCTGCATGGCCTTGTCCAGGTTCTGGGTCCACACGGAGGAGGCCAGGCCATATTCCGAGTCGTTGGCCCAGTCCACGGCCTGTTCCAGCTCGTCGAAGCGGGTCACGGTGACCACCGGGCCGAACACTTCGCGCTGCACGATTTCATCATTCTGTTTACAACCGGCCAGTAGCGTTGGCTGGTAGAAGAAACCCGCGCCGGAATGCACGGCGGCGCCGGTGATGCGTTCGATATGCGGTTGGCCGAGGGCGCGCTCGACAAAACTGGCCACGCGGTCGCGCTGGCGCGTGCTGATCAGCGGGCCGAGTTCGTTGTCGGCATCGCGCTTGCCGGCAAAGCGCAGGCTGCTGACGGCAGCGCCGAGGTCGGCCACCAGCTTGTCGTGAATCCCGGCCTGGGCGTAGATACGGCACGCGGCGGTGCAGTCCTGGCCGGCGTTGTAATACCCATAGGCGCGCACGCCTTCGACCACGGCTTGCAGGTCGGCGTCGTTGCACACGATCACCGGGGCCTTGCCGCCCAGTTCCAGGTGGGTGCGCTTGAGTGTCTTGGAGGCGGCCTGGAGGATTTTTTGCCCGGTGACGATATCGCCGGTCAACGAGACCATACGCACTTTAGGGTGGCTGACCAAATGGCTGCCGACACCTTCGCCGCCGCCACACACAATGTTGATCACACCACGTGGCAACAGTTGGCTGAACACGGGCGCCAGGGCCAGGATCGACAGCGGTGTATGTTCCGAGGGCTTGAACACCAGGGTATTGCCGGCGGCCAGGGCCGGGGCGATTTTCCAGGCGGCCATCATCAGCGGGTAGTTCCACGGCGCAATCGAGGCGACCACGCCAATCGGATCGCGGCGCACCATGCTCGTATAGCCCGGCAGGTATTCACCGCTCAGTTGCCCGGTCTGGCAGCGCACGGCGCCGGCGAAGAAACGGAACACATCCACAGTGGCGCTCAAATCGTCCTGGCGCGCCAGGTGCAACGGCTTGCCGCAGTTCAGCGATTCGAGGCGGGCGAGGTAGTCGGCTTGCTTTTCGATGGCATCGGCGATGCCCAGGAGAATGTTTGAACGTTGCTGGGGCGTGGTGCGTGACCAGCCGGCAAAGGCGCGGTGGGCGGCCAGGATCGCGGCCTCAACCTGCTCGGTGCTGGCTTCGGCGATATGGGTGAGGATTTCCCCGGTGGCCGGGTTGATGATCGGCTCGACAAAACCCTGGCCTGCGACCAGTTCGCCGTCGATCAGCAACGCAGTGAGCAGCGGTGTGGGCGCGCCAGACATTTTTCGCGATCTCTTTTCTTGTGTAGTCATGGGCGTTCTCTTACAAGGCGCCTGACCTTCTCTTATGGGATAAGCAGAGACTAGAGGTCAGGCGCGAGGTCAACAAATACTAAATACTGAAAGCAGCATTCGATTAAATAGATGGCTTGCGCGGGTGGGGCTGTTCGCGGGCTACCGTCAGGAACGGGTCCACCAGCGCCGGGCGCGCCGTGCCCCGGCGCCAGGCCAGGCCCACGTCGAGGGTTTGGCTGAGGTCGGCAATCGGCCGGGCCTCGATAATGTCGCCCTCCAGGGACCAGGGGCGGTAGGTCATGTCTGGCTGGATCGACACGCCCAGGCCGGCGGCGACCAAGCTGCGTACGGCTTCCGTGGAGGCGGTGCGCAAGGTGACGCGCGGTTGTAGCCCCGCGCCGGTCCACATGCGTTGCGCGTTGTGGCCCATTTCATCGACGTTCAACTGAATCAGTGGTTCACGCGCTACATCGGCGAGGTTGATGCTGTCGTGTTCCAGCAGCGGGTGCTGGGCCGGCAGCCATAAACGGTGGGGCGAGTGGGTGAGCACTTCGGTTTGCAGGGCGTGGCGGTCTTCGAGGTTGGAGAGGATCAGCACGCCGACGTCGATTTCACCGCTGACCAGCAGGTGTTCGATGTAGGGGCGTTCGTCCTCCATCACGCGGATTTCGACATTGGGGTAGGCGCGCTGGAAGCGGGTGAGCAAGTCTGCGAGGTAGTAGCCGGCGACCAGGCTGGTCACACCGATGATCAACTGCCCGGCCACCTGGTCGGTGCTCTGTTGCAGGCTGCGCTTGGCGTTGTCGACGGTGGCGAGGATCAGGTGCGCCTGGCGCAGGAACTGGTGGCCCTGGTGGGTGAGGGTCATGCCCTTGGCGTGGCGGTTGAACAGGTTGACGCCGATTTCCTGCTCCAGTTGCTGGATCGCCAGGGTCAGGGTGGACTGGGAGATGAAGGCGGTCTGGGCGGCGGCGGAGATCGAGCCGGTCTCGGCCACGGCGATGAAGTGACGGATTTGACGCAAGGTCATCATGCTGGAATTACCAGTGGGGTGTTTTTATAGATTTGTTCGAGTGTATATCGTTTTAATTGAGGGGTAAGCGCGTTACATCTGGAAGCACTCTAGATCGGCAGGTTTTTGGCACTTGGTTTTACGCTGTGAGCCTATTGGTCCTGTGAACTTGAGTTTCTGGAGGCTGTGAATGAATACCCGTGGATTGCTCGATCAACTGCTTAAATCCGGCCAGGACATGTTGCAGAACAAGGCTGGCGGGCCGCGCAAGTCAGACGATAAAGGCGCGCTCGGCGGCCTGTTGGGCGGGGGCGGGTTGGGTAGCCTGCTCGGCGGCGCGGGCGGTGGAGCGCTCGCCGCCGGCGCCATGGGGCTATTGCTGGGCAACAAGAAAGCCCGGAAATTTGGCGGCAAGGCGCTGACCTACGGCGGGCTGGCCGCGTTGGGCGTGATTGCCTACAAGGCCTACGGAAACTGGCAGGCGCAGCAGGCCGGTGCGCCCCAGGGTGAGCCGCAGACGATCGACCGGTTGCCTGCCGCTCAGGTCGAGGTGCATAGCCAGGCGATTCTCAAGGCGCTGGTGGCGGCGGCCAAGGCGGATGGGCATGTGGATGAGCGGGAACGGGCGTTGATCGAAGGGGAGTTTGTGAAGCTGGATAACGATCAGGAACTGCAGCACTGGTTGCATTCGGAGCTGAACAAACCGCTGGATCCGGCTGACGTGGCGCGGGCTGCCGGCACGCCTGAGATGGCTGCCGAAATGTACATCGCCAGTGTGATGTTGGTGGATGAGGAGAACTTCATGGAGAAGGCATATCTCGATGAACTGGCGCGCCAACTTGAGTTGGCTCCGGGGTTGAAGGCTGAACTGGAGAAGCAGGTGCGCCAGGCAGTGGTTTCTTGATTGAGTGCCTATCCGTTGCCACAGCGACGGATAGGCCCCCGATCAAACCAGGTGCAGATGGTTATCCCAAAGCCCCGCTGGTAACTCCAGCGGCGTAGCCACCAGCGGCATCTGCCGGCAATCATAAAACCGGCAACGCCCCTGGCCCGAGGTCACCACAAACCCATCAGCCACTGCACCCACCCCGGCACAATCCGGCAAGGGCCCGTCCAGCAGCAACTGCGCACTGTCCATGTTCCAGATAAAGAACCGATTCCCCCGCGGCGCCGTCAACGCTACCAGTCGCAACTCACTGTGCACTGCCACACTGGCGGTGTAGTGCCCCATGGCCTGCAACTGCTCGTCGGCCACCGGAAACGCCACAAACGGCTGCCCCGGCCGCTTGATCGCCAGCAGCTCCGAGCGCTCGTGAGACGGCCCCATGAACTGCTGCCCGGCGAGGATCGTACCGTCACTGGCGATCCCCATGTGCCGCACACTGTTCATTTGCTGGCCGAGGGCTTCCTTGCTCAACAGCGTACCGTCACGCTGCATCAAGACCAGGCTCGGTTCCATGGCATTCAGGTTCATCTCGACCCGGCTTTCAGCCTCGGTACGAATCCCGCCGTTAGCCACTACCAGCGTTTCACCGTCAGGCATCCACGAGACCTGATGCGGCCCAATCCCATGGGTAGAAAGCTCGCCGGTGTGCACCAGCCGCTCACCCTCAAACCGATACACGCCCAGCAAGCCGCGACCCGGATCAGATGTGTCGTTTTCGGTGGCATACAACCACTCGCCATCCCTGTGCACCACCGCATGCCCATAAAAGTGGCGATTGGCGTTGGAGGTAATGGTTTGCAGCAGCGCCCCGTCACGCAAGTCGATCAGATAACTCTCGGTACCCGGCCTGCGGGCGACAAACAGCGCAATCGGCAGCGACGGGTGGTTGATGATGTCGTGGCAGCGCTGGCCAACCTCGGTGGCAAACACCTGCTTGCCGTCCAGCTGGAAGCCGACGGCGTAGTGCTTGCCGTCACTGTCATCGCGCGCCGAGAGCAGCAGCGGGCTTTTGCCCTTCTGCTTGGACAGCGTCCAGCCACCCAGGGTAATTGCACTGAGCAGCACGCTGCCGATCGCCAAAGCCTGTCGCCTGAGCATCATCAGTCACCGTCGTTGGCGTTAAAGCCCAGTTGAATGCCCAGCGCCTTGGCCAGCTCGCCTTCGTGCAGGCGGTGGACCACGTTGAGGCTGTCGTAGAGGTCGTTCAGTTGCTGGCGCCCGGCATCGTCGGCCAGCAGTTCATTGAGTGAACGCTGGGTGCTGGCGAACAGTTTCAGGGACGCGGCATACGCGGCGTCGATCTTGTCGGCCAATGGCTTTTGATCGGCAGGCAACAGGCCGCGCAGGCCTTTGTTGTCGACGCCGGCCCAGACGGTCTGGGCGGCAGCCAGGCTGGCCTCCAGGCTTTGCAGGGACGACTGGCTGCGCCACGCATCCGCCTGGAATGGCTGCGGAATACCCTTGCTCTGGCGGCCCATCGGGGTGCCGAGTTTTTTCTTCAGGGTGTCCAGCGCAGTGACTTGCACCCGCAGCAGGTCGGCGATGGCTTCGTGGGAATCGGCGTAGCGCTGGTTAGGAAACTTGGTCATCTGCGCCAGCATGCCGTCGGTGCTGTTCCAGCTCGACAGGATTTCTTCGGCGAGCAGTTTCTGGCGCTCGCCGATGGCTACCAGCAGCGGGCAGTAACGGGCTTTTTGTGTCTCGTCCGCGAGATCCGTCTTGGCGTCGTAGAGGATGTATTCGTAGGCCGACAGGCCTTGCACCACGACGCTGGATTTGGCCAGTGCGGCGGCGTCGATCTGCGGCTGGGCAGTCACCAGTTGCTCGACCTGACGGCCCACCAGGTTTTTCTTGTCTGGCCAGAACTGCACCTGCCAGGAGCGGTTGCCCTCTGCCAGCGGGCCGATCAGCAGCGGTTGCAACTCGGCCCAGGCTTTTTGCGCGTGCAGGAAGTCGGCGCGCGCGGTCTCCAGGCTTTCCTTGCCCTGGCAGTAGGCCAGGGCGCTGACGGCCAGTTGGCGGTCGGCTTCCACCCAACGGCTGTAGGTCGGCAGGATCACTTGTTTGGCGATGGCTGCCGAGGTCACCGCTTGCGGGTCCTGGGGCGAGCACGCACCGAGGGCGAGGGCGGCAAGGCTGGTGAACAACAACTTGGGACGGAACATGTCGAGCTCCCTTCTGTAATTAGGACAAAGCTTATAAAGAATTCAGGAATGCCAGCAACGCCGCGCGCTGCTCGGCATTAAAAGACAACACATGCTGCTGCGCTGCCTGGGCTTCACCGCCGTGCCACAGCACGGCCTCCATCACGTTGCGGGCGCGGCCGTCATGCAACAACTGGGTGTGGCCACTCACGGCTTGCGTCAGGCCAATGCCCCACAACGGCGGCGTGCGCCAGTCGCGGCCACTGGCCTTGAATTCGGTTCGGTTGTCGGCAAGGCCGTCACCCATGTCGTGCAGTAGCAAGTCGCTGTAGGGACGAATCACCTGGTTGGCCAGTTCAGGTTCGGCAGCCGTGGGCGACGTGGTGAATTGCGGGGTGTGGCAGCCCTGGCAACCGGCCTGGTAGAACAGGTTTTTTCCGGCCAGCACCTGCGGCGCGTTGACGTCGCGGCGGGCGGGTACGGCCAGGTTGCGGGTGTAGAACAGCACCAGGCGCAGGATGTTGTCGCTGACCTCGGGCTCGCCGCCCGGGCCATTGCCGTTGGGCGCCTGTTTGCAGGCCACTTGTGCGTCGGTGCAGTCATCGAACGGTCTCAGGGAGGTAGTGAGGCCCATATCACCAGAGAACGCGTGAACATTTTGTTGATTGAGATTCGGTTGCCCGGCTTTCCAGCCAAATCGGCCGAGTACGGTCTGATGTTGCGCGTCGTCCCAGACCCAATTCGCCCGCCCGACGATGGCTTCCTTGTCGGCGGTTTTCGCGTCGGTGTTGCGCAGGAGGTCGGCCTCGGGGATCGCTTCAAGCAGCCCCAGGCCGATCATCGGCGGCGCGACCCGGGCCGAGAAGCGCGTGTCGGGGTGCATCGGGCCGTAGCCCAGCTGGGTGATATTCAGCGCCGGCTTGCGCAACTCGACGACGGTGCCGTCCTTGAAGCTGACGTTGAGCGGGGTGTAGTCGACCCGCACCTTGCCTTCCGGGGCGACGCCGGGCACGGCCATGTCCTGCAATTGCCCACCGTAGACCGGCTCGGGGACTACACCCAGTTGCTCGATGACCTTCGCATAGGGCGGTGCATCCGGGATCGACAGGCGCACCAGCATCGACACGGCGTTGGGCGCATCGGGCAATGGCGGATGACCACGGCCATCCTTGATATGGCAGTTCTGGCAGGCGTTGGTATTGAACAGCGGCCCCAGGCCATCGCGGGCGGTGGTGGTGGACGGAGCAATCACCCAGGGGCTGCGAAAGAAACTGTTGCCTACGCTGAAGTCCAGGCGCCGGGTCGGCGACAGGTTGGCTGCGGGCAGCGAGAAGGCGTTCTGGTCGGTCTTGCGCACCGTTGTCGCGCCACCCGCCCTGGCTTCACCGGGTTCAGCCTTGGTGAATCGCGGGGCGTCATCGCAGGCACTCAGGCTCAGGGCCATCAATAGTGCAGACAGGCGAAGGGGCGAACGGGACATCAGTCTTCCTGAACGTAGGCTGAAAATAAGGCCGCAAAGTCTAACAGGGCAGGGCGGATTGAATAAGAGCAATTATCGTTTGGTGGTATCCGATTCATTCCCGCTAGAATGACTGCACATTTTTCTCTGGAGGTGGCCAATGCAGGCTCTCGACGCTTTGCTCAACCGTGTTTCCGTGCCGCGATTGCTGGACCCGGCACCGACCCAGGAGCAGCGCGACCTGCTGTTCGCTGCCGCCATGCGTGCGCCCGACCACGGCCAACTGCGGCCTTGGCGCTTCCTGACGGTGGAAGGTGCGGCACGTGAGCGCATGGGCACGCTGCTGGCCGAGGCGGCCCGCCTGCAAGACGCCGACGCGCCCCAGGCGTTTATCGACAAGGCGCAAAATGGCCCGCTGCGTGCGCCGTTGGTTGTTGTCGTAATCGCCCGTCTGCAAGAACACTTCAAGGTGCCGAAGTCCGAGCAACTGCTGGCGGCAGCCTGTGCGGCCCACGGGATTCTGCTGGCGGCGTACGCCCAGGGGGTCGGTGCGGTGTGGCGCACCGGCGAGTTGTCGTATTCGGCCCACGTCGCCAAAGGGTTGGGTCTGACAGCGGATGAGGAAGTGATTGGCTTCCTCTACCTGGGCACCCCACAAAACCCGCCGCGTACGGCCCCGAAAGAAGACCTGGCGCCGTTTGTGGCCGCCTGGACCGGGGTTTAAACCCGAAACTGATCCATCAGCTTCATCTGCTGGCTGGCCAGGGCATTGAGTTGGCTGCTGATGGCCGCTGACTCGGTGGCCTGGCCGGTCAGGGTTTCGGTCACCGTGCGGATCGCCGAGACGTTGCGGTTGACCTCTTCGGCCACCGCACTTTGCTGCTCGGCGGCGCTGGCGATTTGCAGGTTCATGTCGCTGATCACCGTCACCGCATCGCTGATCTTGCCCAACGCCTGCACCGCTTGATGAATCTGCCCGGCGTTGTTCTGCGCCTGGCTCTGGCTTGAATGCATGGTCGCCACCACCCCACGGGTGCCGGTCTGGATGCGTTCGATCACCAGGCGAATCTCTTCCACCGAATCCTGGGTGCGTTTGGCCAGGTTGCGCACCTCGTCGGCCACCACCGCAAAACCACGCCCGCTTTCCCCGGCCCGCGCCGCTTCAATCGCGGCGTTCAGCGCCAGCAGGTTGGTCTGCTCGGCGATGCTGCGGATCACTTCCAGTACCGAACCGATTTGTTCGCTGTTCACCGCCAGGGCTTCGACTTCGGTCACGGCCTTGCTGACTTCCTCGGCCAGGGTGGTGATGTCGCGGGTGCTGCGCTCAATAATCTGCATGCCTTCACGGGCCGACTGGTCGGCGCCTCGCGCAGCGCTGGCGGCGTTGGAGGCGCTATTAGCCACGTCGTGGGCAGTGGCGCTCATTTCATTCGAGGCCGTGGCCACCTGGTCGATTTCACGGAACTGCACCTGCATGCCTTCGCTGGTCTGGCGCGCGATGGCCGAGGATTGGTCGGCGGTGCCACGGGCTTCGGTGATGCTTTGCTTGATCTGCGCGATGGTCGGCTGCAGCTTGTCGAGGAAGCGGTTGAACCAGTTCACCAGTTCTCCCAACTCATCCTTTTTCGCGTAGGCCAGGCGCTGGGTGAGGTCACCGTCGCCGCTGGCGATTTCCTTGAGCATGGCCGCCACGCTGTTGATCGGCCGGGTCACGCCGGTGGCGGTCAGCCAGATCAGCAACAGGCCCACCAGGCCGGCAGCCGCGCCCACCAGCAACGCCTTGAAGGTGCCACTGGCCTGGGACTTGTCCAGCACGGCCTGGAGTTTGTGGGCGTCAGCCAGCAGCACTTGCTTGGGCAATTTGATGACGATGCCCCAGGACTTGGCGTCGGCAATGGGCTTGACCGGGTACACGGCGCGGATCGTGTCGTCTTCCTCGCGGATCTTGCGGGTATCGCTGGCCAGCAGTTGCACGATCTCTTTGCCTTCGGCACCGAGGGTATCGACCAGGTTCTTGCCGACTTTGGCGGGTTCGCCGCTGTAGCCGGCGATCAAGCCGCTGCCGGAAAGGATTTCCAGAATCCCGGCACCGTTAAACAGCTCCTGTCGCGCTGTATCGGTCGCCGCTTGCAGGGCGTTGAGGGCGAGGTCGATACCGACCACGCCGATCACTTTGCCGTCTACCAGCAGCGGCAGGGAGATGGTGGTCATCAACACCGGTTTGCCGGCCACGGTGTCTTCGTACGGGTCCAGCAGGCAGGTGCTGCGGGTATCCCGTGGGCAGGTGTACCAGATGTTGTAGGGCGTGCCGCTGAGGTTGAGGGTGGTCTTGGTCAGGTCGTCCTCGACCATCACGGTGTTCAGGCCTTCACCGCCGGCGCGGCTCCAGTAGCTGGAGAATCGACCTTTGTCGTTGGACACACGGGCCGCATCGTTGACGAACTCGCTGTCTTTGCCATCCAGGCCGTTGGGCTCGAACGACAGCCAGATGCCGAGCACCTTGCTGTTGCGGTCGAAGGCGGTTTTCAGGCTGTGGTTGAGTTCTTCACGCAAGGCTCCGGCGTCCAGCGAGCGCTTGCCGGCCAGGGTGCGCAGGTCCTTGATCTGGTCGGCGAGGGCTGTGACCACCAACAGGCTTTCACCGAAGGTCTTTTGCAGTTGCACCGCTTGTTCGGCGGCCTTGGCCTGCAGCAGGTTCTGCACGCTGTCGGTGAGCATTCGCGAGCTTGAAGTGCTGATCAGTTCATCGTTCTGGTTGGTCTGGTAGAGGTTCATGCCGACCACAAGGGCAATCACCCCCAGCAGGCAGAGACCGGACAACAGCACGATTTTCAAGCGAATGGAAAGGGTGTCGAACATAGGTTTACCCGCGAATGGACTTATTGGTATGCACGCAGCATTGCCAAGTCCATTCGGCGCTATGCCCGGAACATCGGCTTGGGCCGGCGGTTCATGAGCGGGAGCCGATGAGCGGTAGGTGCGGGGTCAGATGGGCTGGGGCAATCGTTCCGGCCGTGACCAGATCCACAGGTTGCCCATGCTCATTCCGGCGATGGCCAGGTAGATCGGCCAGCCATGGTCGAGCATCACCAGCATCAGGCCGGCGCACAGCAACATGCTCACGGTGGCGCTGACTTTGGCGCGGCGGGCGATGATCTTGCCATTGCGCCAATTGAGCAGGATCGGCCCAAAGAGCCGGTGGTTTTCCAGCCAGGCGCTCAAGCGCGGGGAGCTTTTGGTGGCGGCCCAGGCGGCCAGCAGGATGAATTCGGTGGTGGGCAAGCCCGGTATCACAATCGCAACCAAGCCGATGCCCAGGCTGACGTAGGCCAGCAGGCCGAACAGAATGCGCGCGATTTTGGATGAGGATTGGGTTTTGCCGGTCATTTTAGTGGGGCTTGCAGGGTGGAGTGGGTTGCAGATTATAGGGACTGAAACCCGATCACATGTGGGAGCTGGCTTGCCTGCGATGCAGGCAACTTGGTGCATCAGGTACGCCCAGTTGATGCTATTGAAGGCAAGCCAGCTCCCACATTGATTGGGTTGCTACAGAAAAGTCAGGCCAGCTCAGGGGCGCTAGCGTACGCCTGTTCCAGCAACACGGTGAAGCGCACGAACGCATCAACCGCACCTTTTTCTACTTCGGCTTCTTCTTCGGCGGTGAATTCCAGCGCATCGAGGGTGCGGGTGAAACTCTTCCAGCCTTCAGCGCGACCGCCAGCCGGTTCGCCCAGGTGACGGGCCCCGAAGGTTTCGCTCAAGCCCAGGCCCACGGCACGCTTGATCAGGAACGCGGCGCCCAGCTTGGAGCCTTCGGACACGAACAGCCAACCCAGGGCTTGGGCCTTGCTCGGGTTTTTCACCGCGCCTGCCACCGGGGCGGGCACTTCGGTGTCCAGGTCGCCCAGGTCCAGCCTGGCAGCTTCAGCACGGCAGCGTTCGGCCAGGTCAGGGATGACCTTGATCAACTCGGCATCGTTGTACAGCGCGACCAGTTCCGATTGGAACAGGTATTGCGCGACCACGAAGCGGGCGAAGTTGGCTTGGGTTTCAAACGGGGCATGAGCCTTCACCAGTGCGTCCAGCTTGGTGTGCGGCTCGTTGGTAATCTGGTTCAGGCGCTGGGAGCGCAGGGCTGCACGTTCTGCGATAGGGGAGGCGGTCATCGGGGAGTCCTTGGGAAGAGAAAGCGTCTGGTTGCCAGGCTGTTATGAACTAGACGAACCAGAAGACGCGTCACAGTAAAAAATCCTCACCCCGCCGAAGATTAAATTCCGGCGGGGTGAGGCTCCATTGATCAGATGTCCCAGATCAGGTTGATCGCAAAATTGCGGCCCGGCTGGGTCAGGCGGTCGAGGTTGGCCGGGCCGGTCACACCGGCTTCGCCGACGCTGTCGTAGCTGCGCACGTCATCCCAGTTCCAGTACTTCTTGTCGGTGAGGTTGTACAAGCCACCGTTGATGGTCACATCGTTGGTGACCTTGTAGAAGCCGGTCAGGTCGACGATGCCAAAACCCGGGGTCTTGAACGGGCCGTTGGCGCTGTTACCGTCGGGAGCGAAGAAGGTGGTGCTGTCGACGCGGTCCTGTTTCTTGACCAGGGTCCAACTGACCAGCGCACCGTAGTTCTGCTGGTCATAACCCAGGCCAAACACGCCCTTGAGCGGGTTGACGCTGTTGAGCGGTTCGCCGTTGTCGTCATTGCGCCCGTAGATGTAGGCAATCGAACCTTTGGTGTACAGGCCCTGCGGTGCGCCGAATGCGTCCAGGTTCAAGCGGCCCTTGGCTTCCACGCCTTTGATGGTGGCGTGCTTGATGTTGTTGGCTTCGAACTGCTGCACGGTGCCACCGGCGACGGAGGCGTCTTCATCGATGAAATCACGGTACTTGTTGTAGTACACCGCCACGTCAAAGGAGCCCGCGTCGAAGTTGCCGCGAATCCCGGTTTCAACACCGCGGCTGCTTTCTGGCTTGAGGTCCGGGTTGGGTTCGACGGTGTAGCCCTGTTGCAGGTTTTCAAAGCGGCCATACAAAGCCTTGGCCGACGGTGTGCGATAGCCTTCGGCGTACTGGCCGAACCAGGTGTATTGCTCGGTCAGCGCGTAGGTCACGCCGAACTTGGGCGTTACACGGTGCCAGTTTTTTTCCGAGTCGCTGTGGTCGTAGATGCGTGTCGGGTCAACGGTGTTGAGGAACTCCTGAGTCAGCTTGGGTTTGAGCTGGATGTAGTCGTAACGCACGCTGGGCAGGAAGGTCCATTTGTCCCAGGCAATCTGGTCCTGGGCAAACAGCGCGTAGGAGTTGATCGTCGGGTCGGGGAAGTCGCTGGCTTTTTTCACGCTGTCGCCGGCCGATGGGCTCGGTGCGCCGATGGCGGTGCAGCCTGCGCCCACCGCCAGGCAGGTCGCGGCGCCTTCGCGGGAACCGGTGACTTTCTGCTGCTTGAGGGTGGTGCCGTAGGTCACTACGTGGTCGGTTTCACCGATGCTGAAAGCCTTGTCCAATTGCGCATCGAATACCCACTGTTTCTCTTCGTACAGGGTTTCGCGGGTGCGCAATACCTTGCGCGATGGCTGGTAGATTTCTGCGGTGGTCTGGTCGGTCTTGGCGATCTGGTAGTTGAGGCTGGTCTTGATGTGATCGGCAATCGGCGAGTCGAGGGCGAACTTGTTTTCGATGCCGAAACGCTCGCGGGTGATGGTGTCGTTGCCCGTACGGCCACGGTAGAAGTTAAAGCCCCGGCCACCGACGAACGGGCCGCCAATCGCGTTTTTCAGGTTGGTGTCGCGATCATCCTTGAACTTCTCGTAGGTCAGGCCCAGACGGTTGTCTTCGCCGTAGTTCCAGCCCAATTTGGCCAACACGTTGGTGGTGCGCGCATCTTCCGGGTTGGCACCGGTACGGGCCAGGCCGGTGGCGTTATTGCCGTCGTAGGATTCCATTTCATGGCCATTGCGCTGGCTCAGGTGCAGCAAGCCGTCGAAGTCTTGCACACGCCCGGCAACGGTGCCGGAGGTCAGCCAGCTCTCGTCGGCGGAGCTGTAGCCGGTCTTCAGGCGCGCCCCGAAATCCTGGCCAGGCTTGATGATGTCGCTGGGGTCGAGGGTGAAATAGCTCACCGCACCACCGATGGCGCTGCTGCCGTACAAAGCCGATGCCGGGCCGCGCAGGATTTCCACGCGCTTGACGATTTCCGGGTCGACGTAGTTGCGACGGGTCTTGGCGTAGGGGCCGTTGAAGAAGTTGTCCGGGACTTCGACACCGTCCACTTGGGTGAGGATGCGGTCGCCGTCGATCCCGCGAATGTTGTAGCCGGCATTGCCGGAGCGGGTGCCGGCACCACCGACCGAAACACCCGGCTCATAGCGCACCAGCTCGCGGATGGTGTTGACGTTCTGGCGGTCCAGGTCTTCGCGCTCGTGCACGGTCACGGTGCTGGGCACGCTGTCCACGGCCTGTTCCTGGCGGGTGGCGCTGATGGTCATTTGTTGCAGGGTGATGGCGCCAGCGACGGCGCGCTTTTCCAGCACGATGTTGTTATTGCTCAGTTTGCGATAGCCCAGGTTGGTCCCCACCAACAGCCGGTCCAGGGCTTTATCCGCCGGCAACGAGCCACGCACGCCAGGGGATGACACACCCTGGCCCAGCTCGGCGGGCAGGCCGACTTGCCAGCCGGTCACGGCGGTGAAGGCGTTGAGCGCCGAGACCAGGGATTGCTGCTCGATGCTGAAGCTGTAATTGCCCTGGCTGCGGGTAGCGGGCTCTGCGGCGCTGGCGACCATGACGGGTGCACCGGCCAACAGAATGGCAGCTGTCAGCAGCGACAAGCCGTGGCGGCGAACGGGCGAAGAGGACCGGCGGTTGAAACGAGAGGACATCGAGAGCGCTCCGGAAGGTACGAATCTTATAGTTGCGACACTGAATCAAATAGGAATCAGTTGCATTGGCTATAACGAGACGTACCGTCGATGGCTATCGAGTAAAAATAATTCTCATTTAGTTCAGGATCACCAGCGCCGGGTATTCCGAGAGCTTGGCCGAGGTGATGTGGGCCAGCGAGCGCACCACGTCCAGCGGCTGGTCGAGGCGGTAATTGCCGGTGACCGCGACGCTGGCGAGTTTGTCGTTGTTGTTGACGATCCAGCCGGGGTAATAGCGGCGCAACTCGGCCAGCACTTCGCTCATCGGGCAGTTTTCGAAAATCAGCCGGCCGTCGACCCAGGCCAGGTCCTTGGTGGTATCAAGCTTGGCGGGTTGGCCGAAGCCCTTGGGCCCGATGCGGATGCTTTCACCGGCGCTCAGGCGCACTCGCGCGTCGTCAAACGTATTGCTCAGGTCGACATCGCCACGCTGCACCTGAACCTGGGCTTCACCGTTCAGGTAGCGCACTGCGAAAGACGTATCGCGCACGCTGGCGCGCACCGGGCCGGCGTCGATTTCCAGCGGCAGGCCACGGCTGGGCAGCACTTCAAAAAACGCCTCGCCCTGGTACAGGCGGGCGATGCGCTGGTGGTCCTTGATGCTGCTGGAGAAGGCGGAGTTGGTGTTAAGCAGCACTTTCGAGCCATCGTCCAGTTGCAGGCGTTGGCGCTCGCCCACCACGGTCAGGTGGTCGGCCTGCAGGCGCATGGGCAGGTTGCTGAAGCTGAACAGGCCCAACAGCAACACAGCGGCGGTGGCCAGGGGTTTCCAGTGAGGCTTGATACGGCGCCAGGCGCTGGGCTTGCGCGGCGCATTCAGGGCGACCGCAGCGCTGTGCACCGGTGCGCCGCCCCAGGCGGCCTGGGCCTTGATAAAGGCTTCGGCGTGCAGCGAATCGCTGGCGAGCCAGGCTTCAAACGCCGCCTGCTGCCCGGGTTGCGGGCACTGCAAGGCGATCAGCCAGTCGAGGGCTTGGTCCATGGCCGCGTCTTGCAACACCTCATGAGCCAGCTCATGGGGGTGCCGTTTATTCGGATCCGTCACGGTGTTCCTCGGGTCTTCGCCACGTTTTAATCAATAGTCCTACAGACTGTGCCGACAAAGCTTAAGGGCGATCCAGTCTTTCGGCCACACCTATGCAGATGGCCATGATCAATTTCAGTTCCTTTTGCACGGTGCTCAGGGACACATCGAGCTTGTCGGCGATCTCCTGATAGCTGCAACCGTGCAGGCGGCTGAGGATGAAAATTTGCTGCTGACGGGCGCTCAACTGGCCGAGGCTGACGCTCAGGTGCTCCAGCAATTGCTCGGCCTGGGTTGCGTCTTCGGGGGTGCTGACGGGCGAGGCGATGCTTTGCAGCACGTCCAGCGGGACATCTTCCTGCAGGGTGCGGGCCTGAATCCTGCGGGCGCGCAGGTGATCCAGCGCAAGGTTGCGCGCCGTCTGGTACACGAAGGGTTCGAGGTGGTCGATCGGCCGTTCGCTCAAGGCCCGGGTAACGCGCAGGTAGGTTTCCTGCAGCAGGTCCTCGGCGGTGCTGTGGTTGTTCACCATGCGCTGCAAGGTGCGCAGCAGGATCACCCGTTGGGTAAGGAAGACTTGGTTGAAGCGAGATTGGCTCACAGAGATACCAGACCGATTTGCAGCGAATGATAATGCTTATCATCAACGCAAATGGCAAGGGGCTATTTTTGAGCATGAAGCAAGGCCCTGTGGGAGCCGGGCTTGCCCGCGATGCAGTCCACGCGGTCTGTCAGGTGGACCGCGGTGATGCAATCGCAGGCAAGCCAGCTCCTACAGGAGAGGTGAGCACCGCTGGTTTATTCGGCGTTGCACAGCGCCAGGCAGTTATCCAGCATACGGTTGGAGAAGCCCCACTCGTTGTCGTACCAGGCGAGCACTTTCAGCAGTTTGCCGCTGACCTTGGTGTGATTGGCGTCGAAGATCGACGAAAGCGGGTTGTGGTTAAAGTCACTGGAAACCAGCGGCAGGGTGTTGTAGCCGAGGATTTTCGAGTGCTGGCTGGCTTCTTTGAGCAGCGCGTTGACTTGTTCGGCGCTGGCTTCTTTTTTCAGCTGTACGGTGAGGTCTACCAGCGACACGTTGATCACCGGTACACGCACGGCCATGCCGGTCAGCTTGCCTGCCAGTTCCGGCAGCACCAGGCCCACGGCTTCGGCGGCGCCGGTCTTGCTCGGGATCATGTTCTGGGTGGCCGAGCGCGCCCGGTACGGGTCGGTGTGGTAGACGTCGGTCAGGTTCTGGTCGTTGGTGTAGGCGTGGATGGTGGTCATCAAGCCGCTTTCGATGCCCAGCTCGCGGTGCAGCACCTGGGCCACCGGCGCCAGGCAGTTGGTGGTGCAGGAAGCGTTGGAGATGATCTGGTGGGATTGACGCAAAATGTCATGGTTTACCCCGTACACCACGGTGGCATCGGCGCCTTTGGCCGGGGCGGAGATGATCACCTTGCGCGCGCCGGCGGTAATATGGGCGGCCGCCTTGTCGCGGTCGGTGAACAGGCCGGTGCATTCGAACACCACATCCACTTTGTGTGCAGCCCACGGCAGGTCGGCGGGGTTACGAATGGCACTCACGGCAATCCGGTCACCATTGACGGTCAGGCTTTCCTGATCGTGGGCGACCTCTGCATCGAAAGTACCGTGGACGGTGTCGTATTTAAGCAGGTGGGCATTGATCGAGCTGTCGCCAAGATCGTTGATGGCGACGATCTGCAAATCCTGACGGTAGCCTTGGGTATAAAGTGCGCGCAGGACATTACGGCCAATACGGCCAAAACCATTGATAGCGATACGTAGAGTCATTGGAAGGTGCCTGTCGTCGATTTGTTGTAAGAATTACAAGATTATTCGCATAAAAATAGAAAACAAGCCTTTTTAGTGGCAATATTTTGTTCAATCTACAACGAGTGACCTGAATCAACTGGTCCGATTGGTCAAGCAACACCCTGCCAACCTCTTCGCGGCGGGCTTTTGACCAGCATAGACTTTCAGGTCGCCATATCCGTTAGCCTGGAGTTCTATACATGCATCCCCGCGTACTTGAGGTCACCGAACGGCTTATCGCCCGCAGCCGTGCAACCCGTGAGGCATACCTTGCGCTCATTCGCGGCGCTGCCAGCGACGGTCCGATGCGCGGCAAGCTGCAGTGCGCCAACTTTGCCCACGGCGTGGCCGGCTGCGGCACCGAAGACAAAAACAGCCTGCGTATGATGAACGCCGCCAACGTGGCAATTGTTTCGTCATATAACGACATGCTTTCGGCCCACCAGCCGTACGAACATTTCCCCGAGCAAATCAAAAAAGCCCTGCGTGAAGTCGGCTCCGTGGGTCAGTTCGCTGGCGGCACTCCCGCCATGTGCGACGGCGTGACCCAGGGCGAGCCAGGCATGGAACTCAGCCTGCTGAGTCGTGAAGTGATTGCGATGTCGACGGCGGTAGCGCTGTCCCACAACATGTTCGACGCGGCGCTGATGCTGGGCATTTGTGACAAGATCGTGCCTGGCCTGATGATGGGCGCCTTGCGCTACGGCCACCTGCCGATGATCTTCGTACCGGGCGGGCCAATGCCGTCGGGTATCTCCAACAAACAGAAAGCCGACGTGCGCCAGCGCTACGCCGAAGGCAAGGCCACCCGCGAAGAGCTGCTGGAATCGGAGATGAAGTCCTACCACAGCCCCGGTACCTGCACCTTTTACGGCACCGCCAACACCAACCAATTGCTGATGGAAGTGATGGGCCTGCACTTGCCGGGCGCCTCGTTCGTCAACCCGTACACGCCGCTGCGTGACGCCCTGACCCGCGAAGCTGCGCATCAGGTCACGCGCCTGACCAAAGCCAACGGTAATTTCACGCCGATCGGTGAGATCGTCGACGAGAAATCCATCGTCAACTCCATCATTGCCCTCAACGCTACTGGCGGGTCCACCAACCACACCCTGCACATGCCGGCCATCGCCATGTCGGCGGGCATCATCCTGACCTGGGATGACATGGCTGACCTCTCCGAGGTGGTGCCGACCCTGTCCCACGTGTATCCAAACGGCAAGGCTGACATCAACCACTTCCAGGCGGCGGGCGGCATGTCGTTCCTGATCCGCGAACTGCTGGAGGCCGGGCTGCTGCACAACGACGTCAACACCGTGGCCGGTCATGGCCTGAGCCGCTACACCCAGGAACCGTTCCTGGTGGACGGCGAACTGGTATGGCGTGAAGGCCCGATCGAAAGCCTCGACGAAACCATCCTGCGTCCCGTGGCCCGTGCGTTTTCCCCGGAAGGCGGCTTGCGGGTAATGGAAGGCAACCTCGGCCGTGGTGTGATGAAAGTCTCCGCCGTGGCGCTCGAGCACCAAATCGTCGAAGCGCCGGCGGTGGTGTTCCAGGACCAACAAGACTTGGCCGACGCGTTCAAGGCCGGTGAACTGGAAAAAGACTTTGTCGCCGTGATGCGCTTCCAGGGCCCGCGCTCCAATGGCATGCCGGAATTGCACAAGATGACCCCGTTCCTCGGCGTTTTGCAGGATCGTGGTTTCAAGGTTGCCCTGGTAACAGACGGGCGCATGTCCGGCGCGTCGGGTAAGATTCCCGCCGCGATTCATGTCAACCCCGAAGCTCAGAGCGGCGGGCCACTGGCACGTGTGCGCGATGGCGATATTATTCGTGTGGATGGCGTCAAAGGCACCTTGGAGCTTAAGGTGGACGCCGAAGAATTTGCAGCGCGCACGCCTGCCACGGGCCTTCTGGGCAATAACGTGGGGGCCGGTCGCGAGCTGTTTGCGTTTATGCGTCTGGCCGCAAGCTCCGCAGAGCAGGGCGCCAGCGCCTTTACCTCTGCCCTGGAGACACTTAAGTGAAGCTTGCGCTGGTCGGTGATATCGGTGGTACCAACGCCCGTTTTGCGTTGTGGCGGGATCAGGCGCTGCACTCGATCCGCGTCCACGCGACGGCGGATCATGCCAGCCCCGAAGAGGCGATCCAGGTCTATCTGAAGGAAGAAGGCCTGGCGATCGGCTCGATCGGTGCGGTGTGCCTGTCGGTTGCGGGGCCGGTGAGTGGAGATGAATTTAAATTCACCAACAATCACTGGCGCCTGAGCAAGACTGCTTTTTGCAAAACCTTGCAGGTGGACGAACTGCTGCTGGTGAATGATTTTTCGGCCATGGCGCTGGGCATGACCCGCCTGAAGCCGGACGAATTTCGCGTGGTGTGCGAAGGTACGCCGGAGCCGCTGCGCCCGGCCGTGGTAATCGGCCCGGGCACTGGCCTGGGCGTAGGCACCCTGCTCGACCTCGGCGGCGGCCGTTGGGCGGCATTGCCGGGGGAGGGCGGCCATGTCGACCTGCCGGTGAGCAGCCCGCGCGAAGCCCAGCTGTGGCAGCACATCTACACTGAGATCGGCCATGTCAGCGCTGAAACCGCCTTGAGCGGTGGTGGTTTGCCGAGGTTGTACCGGGCGATCTGCGCGGTGGACGGCCATGAGGCGGTCCTGGAAACCCCCGAGGCCATCACGGCTGCTGGCCTGGCGGGCGACCCGATTGCCCTGGAAGTGCTGGACCAGTTCAGTATCTGGCTGGGCCGCGTCGCCGGTAACAACGTGCTGACCACCGGCGGTCGTGGTGGGGTATACATCGTTGGCGGCGTGATACCGCGCTTTGCCGACTTCTTTATCAAAAGTGGTTTTGCCAAGAGTTTTGGCGACAAAGGCTGCATGAGCGACTACTTCAAAGGCATTCCGGTGTGGCTGGTGACCGCACCGTATTCCGGTTTGACCGGGGCAGGTGTAGCGCTGGAGCAGGCATTTGCCTAGGCAGTGATGGCGCCATCGCAGGCAAGCCAGCTCCCACAGGGGAATGCATTCCAAATGTGGGAGCTGGCTTGCCTGCGATGAGGCCCTCCAGAACAACGAATTATTAAGCCCGTCCCATCCCTAACAACAAGGACGACCCCGTGAGCGTAATCAGTAAATCCATTCTCCTGGTCGACGACGACCAGGAAATCCGCGAATTGCTGCAAACCTACCTCAGCCGCGCCGGTTTCCAGGTGCGCGGTGTGCCGGATGGCGCGGGGTTCCGCCAGGCGATGAACGAAGCGCCGTGCGACCTGGTGATCCTTGATGTGATGCTGCCGGACGAAGACGGCTTCAGCCTTTGCCGCTGGATCCGCCAGCACCCGCGCCAGGCGCAGGTGCCGATCATCATGCTCACCGCCAGTTCCGACGAGGCCGACCGCGTGATCGGCCTGGAACTGGGCGCCGACGATTACATCGGCAAACCCTTCAGCCCGCGCGAGCTGCAGGCGCGGGTCAAGGCGCTGCTGCGCCGCGCCCAGTTTGGCCAGGAGCGCAGCGGTGGCGAGGTGCTGGTGTTTGGCGAGTGGCGCCTGGACATGGTCAGCCACCGGCTGTTCCACGTCGACGGCGAGGAAGTGATTCTCTCCGGTGCCGACTTTGCCCTGCTGAAACTGTTCCTTGACCATCCCCAGCAAATCCTCGACCGCGACACCATCGGCAACGCCACCCGTGGCCGCGACCTGATGCCGCTGGACCGGATTGTCGACATGGCCGTCAGCCGCTTGCGCCAACGCCTGCGCGACACCGAAAAACCACCCCGGCTGATCCGCACCGTGCGCGGCAGTGGCTATCAATTGGCAGCCAGCGTGGTTGCCGGCAATGCCCACTGAGCGCCTGCGTGAACTGCGCCGGCGGGTCCCGGTGCCGCGCTCGTTGCTGGGGCGGATGTTACTGCTGACCCTGTTGGCCGTGCTGTTCGCCCAAGCGTTGTCCAGCGTGATCTGGGTGTCGCAACTGCGCGCCACCCAGCTCGAAGGCCTGGTGACGGCGGCTCGCAGCCTGGCGCATTCGATGACCGCCAGCGTGAGTTATTTCCGTTCGTTGCCCGTGGCCTTTCGGCCGCTGGTGCTGGACCAATTGCGCAGCATGGGCGGCACCCGGTTTGTGGTGACCCTCAACGACAAGCCGTTGGACATGGCGGTGTTGCCGGAAACCCCGCGCAAGCACGCGGTGCTCGGCGCCGTCGAGGAAGTGCTGCGCCAGACCCTGGGCAGCGATGTGCATGTGTCGGTGGAATTCGTCAGTGCCGAAGACCTGCGTATTTTCAATGCCGGCTTGAAACTCGATGAATTGCCGCGTTCCTGGGCGCATTACGCGCTGACCCTGGAGCCGGTCAACCCACCGGTGCTGGTGACCCAGATCCAACTGGCGCAGGGCGAATGGCTGTACATCGCGTCCTTGTTGCCCGAGCCTTATACCAGCCTCGAAGAGCAAGGCCTGCCCTACCAGCAGGTGTGGTTCATCGTGCTCACCAGCGGCTTCCTGTTGCTGTTTATCGGCCTGTTGGTGCACTGGCAAAGCCGTCCGCTCAAGCGCCTGGCACGCGCCGCACGGGACATGTCCCTGGGCGCCGACGTGGAGCCGGTGGCCGAAGGCGGCGGCAGCGAAGTGGTGGAAGTGGGCCGGGCCTTTAATGCGATGCGCGAACGCATCAGCCGTTACCTGACTGAACGCAGCCAGTTGTTCAGTGCGATTTCCCACGATTTGCGCACGCCCATCACACGCTTGCGGTTGCGGGTGGAATTGCTGGAGGACGAAAACCTGCAAATCAAATTCGGTCGCGACCTGGATGAACTGGAGTTGCTGGTCAAAGGCGCGCTGCAGTGCGTCAAAGACACCGATATCCACGAAAACATCGAGCCGGTGGACCTCAACCACGTACTCGACTGCCTGGTAGAGCCCTACCTGGCGCCCAACGGCAACGGGCGTGTGACCCAGCATGGCCGCGCGCTAACGACGTATCCGGGCAAGCCGCTGGCACTCAAGCGTTGCATTGGCAACCTGATCGACAACGCATTGAAGTACGGGCAGAACGCGCATTTGCATATCGAAGACGACGGTGCGCAGTTCATCCTCCATGTCGACGACGAAGGCCCGGGCGTGCCGGAACAGCGCTTGGAGCAAGTCTTCGAACCGCACTTCCGCCTGGCCGGGCAGCAGCAGGGTTATGGCCTGGGCCTGGGTATTGCCCGCAACATTGCCCACAGCCATGGCGGTGAAGTGAGTTTGCAGAATTTGCGCGAGGGTGGTTTGCGGGTGACCTTGCAACTACCCCGCGGCCTGGATTAGCGGCCACCCATACTGGAAGTGATTGAGTGCTTGTGGTGAGGGAGCTTGCTCCCGCTGGGGCGCGAAGCGGCCCCAAAAGATGGGACTGCTGCGCAGTCCAGCGGGAGCAAGCTCCCTCACTACATGGGGTAGTGCCCGGCGTTATAACCGCGGCTAGACGCTCTGGCGCAACCTGGCCAGATCCCGCAAGGGCGGCGCACCAAACAGCCGGCTGTATTCGCGACTGAACTGCGAGGCGCTTTCATAGCCCACCCGATACCCCGCCGCCGAGGCTTCCAGGCCCTCGGAGATCATCAATCGCCGGGCCTCCTGCAAGCGCAGTTGCTTCTGGTATTGCAATGGGCTCATGGCGGTCATCGCCTTGAAACGGTGGTGCAGGGTCGAGACGCTGAGGTTTACTTCCTTGGCCAGGTCATCAATGCGCAGCGGCTGTTCGTAGTTGCCGTTCAACCAACTGATCGCCTGGCTGACCCGATGGCTCTGACTATTGGCGACGGCGATTTCATACAGCCGATAACCCTGCGGGCCACGCAACATGCGATAGAGGATTTCGCGATTGATCAACGGCGCCAGCATCGCGATGTCTTTCGGTGTGTCCAACAATCGGGTCAGGCGCAGCACGGCGTCGAGCAGTTGGGTGTCCAGTCGGTCGACATACATCCCGCGGGACGTCGGGCGTGTGGGCACGCCCATGGGGCCGGCTTCGGCAATCAGTGCGGTGATCTGTGCCGGGTCGATATTCACCCGAATCGACAGGTTGGGATCTTCCGGCGTTGCGTCAAGGATGCGCCCGGCCACCGGCATCGAGACCGAGAACACCAGGTAATTGAGCGGGTCGTAGGCGAATACTTCGTCTGCCAGGCGCACTTCCTTGCGGCCCTGGGCGAGGATGCACAGGGCAGGCTCCACCAGCACCGGCATGAAGTCGCGCGGGGTGTTATGGCGGTTGAGGTACAGCGAAGTGATCGCCGTACCGTAGGAACCATCCTCCCATGTGTGCCGGCGCACGATGCCGGCGAGTTCTGCGCGCTGCTTTTCCATATCGGCGTCGAGGGGCGTGGGGCAAAGTTCGGGCGACGACATGGCATATCCTCTGGTGCTTTGACGATGGGCACAGCTTAAAGGTGGCTTTGCAAAAAGCGGTACTTCGATTCTGCACAATCCTTGCCTGATCCTGCGAAAAAATGCGAATCAGGCAAGCCGGCGGCTGTCATCCGCCTGAAATACGGCGGTCATGCCGGGAATAAAATCCGCAGGCCGATTGTTATACCTACGCATCTCGCAGGATTGTGCAATAAGCCGGCAGGAATAGACTAACTGCATCCATGCCCGCGCCAGTATCTTTGATCCTGTGGCAACACGCCCTCACAGTGCTTGCCGAGCATCACTTCTCAACGGGAGAGTCGAACATGTCCACCCCCATTCCCGCGAGCCATATGGCCTTTATCCGTGCCCGTACCGGGTGCAGCACCGAACTGGGTGCACGCTTGAGCAGTTTGATCGAACCGGGCCGCCAGGCACAGGGTTGCCTGCAATTTTCGTTGCAGCATTCCCTGGCCGACCCGGATGTGTGGTTGGTCTCGGGCTTCTGGAGCAGCGAGCAGGCGATGAGTGCCTACTTCAACTCGCCGGCGCTGATGGTCTTCACCGAGCTGTTGAATGACATGGTGGTCCGCAGCATGGACTTCCAGACCTTTACCGACGCCTCGGCGGCAAACGCCTATGGCGAGTACCTGCAACTGGCGGGCTAGTGCTTTAGAATGGCCGCCTTTCCCATTGGCCAGGACCTGCAACATGGCACGTAAAGAGTTTGCCCAACACGAAGCCGTTTCCGCCTTGGTGCGTGAAGATGAGGGTGGCTATAGCGCCGCCATCGCCGTGAAGGCGCTGGATGGCATGGGCGCACCGCGCTTTCACAAGATCCTCGATGGCCAGACCTTCAAGACCGCTGATGACGCCGATGATGCGGCGGCGCTGCAACTTGAGTGCTTGGTCCATATAGACGAAGACGGTCAACTCACTTGGGCAACTGCCGCTAACTAAGAAACCGCCGATCCAACTGTGGGAGCGGGCAAGTCCGCTCCCACATTTTTTTGCATGCCAATCAGCGTTGCGCGGCGCCGGGGCGGTACATTTTGAACAGCGCCTCTGGCCCCAACTGAAAATAATCCGCCGGGCCGCCTCCACGCAGGATCGGCTCGGCGGCAGCGGTGTCGTACACGCCGTCCTTCAGTAGCCACTTGGCAATATGCACCGCAACCACCTCGCCGAGCACCAGCCAGGTTGGCACCAACTCCTTGTCGGCTCGCTGCAGCTGAATGATCTGCGTCACTTTGCACTCGAACGACACCGGGCTTTCACCCACACGCGGCACGGCGACCACCTTTGAAGCCACCGGGGTCAAGCCGGACAATTCAAACTCGTTGACCTCGGGCGATACCGGCGCGCAACTCTGGTTCATCTGCTCGGCCAGCGGGCGGGTGGCCAGGTTCCACACGAATTCGCCGGTCTGTTCGATGTTGTTCAGGCTGTCTTTGCGCCCGACACTGGAAAACCCAATGATCGGCGGAATGTAGTTAAACGCATTGAAAAAACTATAGGGCGCCAGATTCAGTCGGCCCTGGCTGTCGTGGGACGAAATCCAGCCAATCGGGCGCGGGCCGACGATGGCATTGAACGGGTCGTGGGGCAGGCCGTGGCCGTTGGCGGGTTCGTAGAAATGGATATCGTCGGACATGGCCGGGGTTCCTGTTGCGCGGTTCGGGAGGGCATCATAGTGCAATCCAGCGCAGCGGATTTCTATCATCTGGATGGAATTTTCATACAGCCCCCACCTATTTTTCACAGCTCCCGGTTCAGTCTGCGCGCCAGGTCGACACCCCCTATACGTCGACCGATTGAAAGACTGAGCCTTTGGAGCCTTCTGCACAATGAACAAACTTCCTCAGATCACCCTGGCGTGTTGCTTAAATACTTCACGCGGATTTCGTCGGTGCTGCTGTTCTGGGTCGCGTTTGTACTGACCCGGCCATTCGGCGCAACCTTGGGTGACTTCCTGATCAAACCCCATGAAAAGGGCGGGCTGGACTTTGGCACCATCGGCTCGTCGGCGGTATTGGCGGCGGTGCTGGTAGTGATGATTGCCGGGGCGGCGTATGCCCAGCGCCGGTATGGGCGCCAGGCGGCTGCCGAGCTGTCTTGAGGCTGAATGAAAAAGGGGCCATGTCAGTCAATGACATGGCCCCTTTTTTACAGCTGCCGAACCTTAGTCCGTGGTGATCCGCGAATGCTTGCGGGTGTCCTTCATGGTCACATACACCACCAGCGACACCGCAATACACGCGGTGACGTACCAGTAGTAACCGGTTTCCATGCCGATGCTCTTGAACCACAGCGCGATGTACTCGGCGGTACCGCCGAAGATCGACACCGTCAGCGCATACGGCAGGCCTACGCCCAGCGCGCGGATTTCAGTCGGGAACAGTTCGGCTTTCACCACCGCGTTGATCGAGGTGTAGCCACTGACGATGATCAGCGCCGCCATGATCAGGAAGAACGCGCCCCACCAGCTTTGGATGGTGTGCAGGGTGGTGAGGATGGGCACGGTGAACAGCGTGCCGAGGATGCCGAAGGCAATCAGGATCGGCCGGCGCCCAACCTTGTCCGACAGCCCGCCAACGATGGGTTGCAGGCACATGAACAGAAACAACGTCGCAGCCGAAATGGTGGTGGAGTCGGAGATGCTCATGCCGACGGTATTCACCAGGTATTTCTGCATGTAGGTGGTGTAGGTGTAGAACGCCAGCGTACCGCCCATGGTCAGGCCGACCACGGTCATCAGTTCCTTGGGGTGGCGCATCAAGGTGCGCATTGCGCTTTCCTTGGCCTTTTCTTTTTTGGTGAACGACTCGGTTTCTTCCATGCCGCGACGCAGGTACAGCGCCACTACCGCACACAGGGCGCCGATGGCGAACGGGATACGCCAGCCCCACGCGTACAGCTCTTCGGTGGTCAGGAAG
Organism: Pseudomonas sp. Bout1; assembly: GCF_034314165.1. Lineage (GTDB taxonomy): Bacteria > Pseudomonadota > Gammaproteobacteria > Pseudomonadales > Pseudomonadaceae > Aquipseudomonas. The sequence goes on from NZ_JAVIWK010000001.1 coordinate 1,302,578, forward strand.
TTCTGCAGGATGATCAGTACGCCCAGCGCGATGAGCTGGCCGGAGATCAGGGTCACATACTGGAAGCTGGAGAAGAAACCGCGACGTTCCTTGGTCGCCATTTCACTCAGGTAAGTGGCCGAGGTGCCGTATTCGCCACCCACCGACAAACCTTGCAGCAAGCGCGCGAACACCAGCAAAATCGGTGCGCCGATACCGATGGTTTCATAACCCGGGCTCAGGGCAATCAGCAGCGAGCCAAAGCACATCACGTACACGGAAGCCATCAAGGCTTTTTTGCGACCGACCTTGTCGGCGTACAGGCCCATCAGCCAGCCACCGATCGGGCGCATCAGGAAACCCACGGCGAAGATCGCGGCGGTGTTCAGGAGTTGGGCAGTAGTGTCGCCTTTCGGGAAAAAGGTCTTGGCGAAATACAGCGAGAAAGCCGCGTAGACGTACCAGTCGTACCACTCGACCATGTTGCCGATTGATCCGCTGAAGATCGACTTGATACGACTGGAGGTGGTGCGTTCTTTTGCCGGCGCAGCCGCCGAACCCAGAGGCAGGGAGTTGGAGTTATCCATTTAAGGATCCTTCATCTAATTGTTTTTGTGGAGCGCGCGCGAGCGCAGCCTGGCTGGGCTGTAGCAGGAGCTGTGCCAAGCGGATGAAGGCCCGGTCTAGAAGGGTTTGCGGAAATTTTTGAGCGGAAAATCGCTGATGAATCAAAGGGGGTGAGCGGAAATCCGCTTATGGCTGCGGGCCTCATCGCAGGCAAGCCAGCTCCCACCTTTGAATGTATTCACAAATCAAAAGGTGGGAGCTGGCTTGCCTGCGATGGCGCCCTACCAGGCGATACAAGAACCGGTTTAGAGGAACGTGTCCCGCGCCAGACCATGGCGCTGCATTTTTTCATTGAAGGTGCGCCGGGGCAGTTGCAACTCGGCCAGCACCGCCTTGATATCGCCTTTGTGCCGGGTCAGCGCGGCTTTCAGGCAATGGGCTTCAAATGCTTCTTGCTGCGCGGCCAACGATTGCCCGGCTTCGATGCCTTCCGGCTCCGGTTCAGCCAGCCCCAGCACCTGGCGTTCGGCGACGTTGGCCAGCTCCCGCACATTGCCCGGCCAGTCATGGTTGAGCAGGCGCCCCAGCGCGGGCCCGCTCAACGGCGCGAAGGCGCGGCCCAGGCGCTCGGCGGCACTTTGTGCAAAGTGCTCGAACAGCAGCGGAATGTCTTCCCGGCGTTCGCGCAGCGGTGGCAGGCGCAGTTGCGCGACGGTCAGGCGGTAGGCCAGATCCTCGCGAAAACGCCCAGCCCGGGCTTCGTCCAGCAGGTCGGGCTTGGTGGCGGCGATGATCCGCAAGTCCACCTTGATGCTTTGATTGGAGCCCAGCCGTTCCAGCTTTTGCTCCTGCAACACCCGCAGCAACTTCACTTGCTGGGCAAGGGGCATGCTTTCGATTTCATCGAGAAACAGCGTGCCACCGTCGGCATACTCCAGCTTGCCGATGCGCTTGCCCTGGGCGCCGGTAAACGCGCCACTTTCATGGCCGAACAACTCAGCTTCAAACAGCTGCTCGGGAATCGCCGCGCAGTTCAGCGCCACAAACGGCTTCTTCGCCCGAGGGCCAAAATCATGCAGGCAACGGGCGACCAATTCCTTGCCACTGCCGGTTTCGCCGCGAATCAGCACGTTGACCGGCAGGCCCGCCAGGTCCAGTACTTGCTTGCGTAGATTCTGCAATCCACGGGACACCCCCAACAGGCTCGATTCCAGTTGAGCCCGGTGATCAGCCTGTTGATGCAGGCGGCGGTTTTCCAACACCAGCCTGCGCTTGTCCAGCGCCCGGCGCAGGCTGGTGAGCAGGGCTTCGGGGCTGAAGGGTTTTTCGAGGAAGTCGTAGGCGCCATCACGCATGGCTTCGACAGCCATCGGCACATCGCCGTGGCCGGTGAGCAAAATCACCGGCAGGTCGGCGTCGCGCCGCTGCACTTCGGCAAGCAACTCCAGGCCGCTGAGGCCGGGCATGCGTACGTCACTCAGGATCACCCCGGGAAAGTCCCTGGGCAATTGCGCCAGGCATTCCTCGGCCCGGCTGAACAACTGCACCTCAAAGCCTGAGAGGTTCAGCCACTGCTCGACAGCCGTACGAATGCTGGCTTCGTCATCGACCACAATCACCGCGTTCAACATAGGTCTGGTGTCTCCAGGGCGATGGGCAAGGTCAGGGTAAAGATCGCCCCGTCGCCTTGATTGCCGGCGCTCAGGCGGCCGCCCAGTTCATGCACGATAGCGTACGACACGGCGAGCCCCAGGCCGAGCCCGTCACCCACCGGTTTGGTGGTGAAGAACGGGTCGAATACGCTGTTGAGGTTTTCGTCGGCGATCCCTCCACCGCTGTCGCTGACCGTCAGGCACCACAGTTGTTGATCGGCGTGCAGGCGGATTTCCAGGCGTTTGCGAGGCTTGTCGGCCATGGCATCGAGGGCGTTGCGCAGCAGGTTGATCAGCACTTGTTCCAGGCGGATCGCGTCACCGCGTACCCACGCTGGGCGGGTCAAATCGAGGACGGTGCCGATGGCTTCGTCCCGCAGGCGTGCGTCCAGCAGGTGCAGGGACTGGTCCACCACCGTCGCCAGGTCGAGGCGTTCGCGCAGGCCGCTGGGGCTTTTGCGGGCGAAGGTCTTGAGGTGGCCGGTGAGGGCGGCCATGCGCGTGAGCATGTCGTCCAGCGGCGTCAGGGCTTTGTAGGCATCGTCCACCCGGCCGTGATCCAGCAGCAGGCGCAGGGTTGCCAATTGCATGCGTTGGGCGGTCAGCGGTTGGTTGATTTCGTGGGCGAGGGCGGCAGACATCTGCCCCAGTGCCGCCAGCTTGGCAGACTGTACCAAGCCATCCTGGGCGGTGCGCAGGGCACGGGTGCGTTCTTCCACCAGTTGTTCGAGTTCTTCACGGCTGCGCTGGCGCAGGCGGGCCAGGCGCCAGCGCTGAGTCAGGAACAGCACCAAAAACACCAGCGCCAACCACGAACCAGCGGCGGCGAGGCCGGCATTGCGTTGGTCTTCAAAGGCAACCTGGGGCTTGCGCAACAGGTGCAAGGTCCAGCCTTCGGCCTTCAGCGGCAGCGATTCCCAAATGTAGTTGGCCTTGCCGTCGGGGCCGTCAACGCGCATCAGGTGGCTGTTGTCGTCAAAGCGCTGCAGGGCTTCAGCGTCCAGCGGCAGCAGTTGTTTCTTGTCGTATTGGCGAGTGGCCTTGAGTTCGGCGTGGTCACTGTCGGACAACGGGCGCAGGGCGCGGTAGCGCCAGCCCGGCTGGTTGGCGATGAAGACAATGCCTCGCGCATCGCTGACCAGCAGCAGGTCATTGCCCTGGGCCCATTCGCGCTCCAGCTCCGGGAATTCCAGCTTGACCACCATGGCGCCGAGGAACTGTTCGTTCTCGCCCACTACCGCGCTGGAGAGGAAATACCCCGGAATACCGGTGGTCACGCCCACCGCATAAAAACGCCCGGTGCCCTGGCTCAGTGTCTGGCTGAAATAGGGGCGAAACGCGTAGTTGTGCCCCACATAACTGCTGGGCAGGTTCCAGTTGCTGGCGGCCACGGCCAGGCCGTTGCGGTCCATCAATTCCAGTGTGGAAGATTGTGCGGCACCGTTGATGCGCTCCAGTTTGCGGTTGAGCAAATCCTGGGTGGCAGCGTCCAGCGGGCCTTTGAGTGCGTTGATCATTTCCGAGTCCAGGGCCAGCACGGCGGGCAGGGCGCGGTAACGTTCGATCAGGGTGTGCAGGGAGTTGCCGTAGAGCATGAGTTGCTGATTGGCGCGTGCGGCGTCATCCACCAGGGCCAGGCGTTCGGCATGCCGGGTGGCCAGGGCGGCAGCCAGCACCGCGCCGGCAATAATCAGCAGGGAGTAGAAGGTCAAACGCAACGGGCGGGGAATCGCGATCATACGAAGATGAACAGTGCAATTAGGGGCGAGCACCATAGCATGGTGGCGAGGGAGCTTGCTCCCGCTGGGGCGCGTAGCGGCCCCAAAAAAAATGGGAGCGCTGCACACCCCAGCGGGAGCAAGCTCCCTCGCCACATTGAGAGGTGTCCAGCACAAAAAAGGCGACCTTACAGGTCGCCTTTATCCTTGCGGGGAAATGCTTACTGCACTTCTACCGCCAGGCTCTCACTGATCCTTTTCTGCCAGATGGCAGGACCTGTGATGTGTACCGACTCGCCCTTGCTATCCACCGCAACGGTGACCGGCATGTCTTTCACGTCGAACTCGTAGATCGCTTCCATACCCAGCTCGGCAAACGCCACCACGCGGGATTTCTTGATGGCCTGGGCCACCAGGTACGCCGCGCCGCCTACTGCCATCAAGTAAACAGCCTTGTGGTCCTTGATCGCTTCGATCGCGGTGGGGCCGCGCTCGGATTTGCCGATCATGCCCAACAGGCCGGTTTGCTCGAGGATCTGGCGGGTGAACTTGTCCATCCGCGTGGCAGTGGTCGGGCCGGCTGGGCCAACCACTTCTTCGCGCACCGGATCAACCGGGCCCACGTAGTAGATGAAGCGACCCTTGAGGTCCACCGGCAGGGTTTCACCCTTGTTCAGCATCTCGACCATGCGCTTGTGCGCGGCGTCGCGGCCGGTGAGCATCTTGCCGTTGAGCAACACGGTTTCGCCTGGCTTCCAGCTTTGCACGTCTTCCGGGGTCAGGGTGTCGAGGTTGACGCGACGGGCCGACGGGCCGGCTTCCCAGACGATTTCCGGGTAGGCGTCCAGCGGTGGCGCTTCCAGCGATGCCGGGCCCGAGCCGTCGAGCACGAAGTGCGCGTGACGGGTGGCGGCGCAGTTGGGGATCATGCACACCGGCAGCGAGGCGGCGTGGGTCGGATAATCCATGATTTTTACGTCGAGCACGGTGGTCAGGCCACCCAGGCCCTGGGCGCCGATGCCCAGCTGGTTGACCTTCTCGAACAGCTCCAGGCGCATCTCTTCGATACGGTTGGACGGGCCGCGCTTTTTCAGCTCGTGGATGTCGATGGATTCCATCAACACTTCCTTGGCCATCACCGCAGCTTTCTCGGCGGTGCCGCCGATGCCGATGCCCAGCATGCCCGGTGGGCACCAGCCGGCGCCCATGGTCGGAACGGTCTTGAGCACCCAGTCGACGATCGAGTCGGACGGGTTGAGCATGGCCATTTTCGACTTGTTCTCGGAGCCACCGCCTTTGGCGGCCACGTCCACTTCCACGGTGTTGCCCGGGACGATGGAGTAGTGGATCACGGCCGGGGTGTTGTCCTTGGTGTTTTTACGCGCACCAGCCGGGTCGGCGAGGATCGAAGCCCGCAGGACGTTTTCCGGCAGGTTGTAGGCCTGGCGCACGCCTTGGTTGATCATGTCGTCCAGGCTCATGGTGGCGCCATCCCAGCGCACGTCCATGCCCACGCGTACGAATACGGTGACGATCCCGGTGTCCTGGCAGATCGGGCGGTGGCCGGTGGCACACATGCGCGAGTTGATCAGGATCTGGGCCATGGAGTCACGGGCCGCTGGCGATTCTTCGCGCAGGTAGGCTTCGTGCATCGCCTGGATGAAGTCAACGGGGTGGTAGTAGGAAATGAATTGCAGGGCGTCGGCAACGCTCTGAATCAGGTCGTCTTGCTTGATCACGGTCATGAGTCGCGCTCCTCTATAAGGGAACATTCAATAAAGGTGCCTTCAGTAGGGTGAATCGGTCGGCTGAAGGCACCTTTCCAAGGCACGCCGTGTGGTGCTGGCGCGACGCTAAAAAGGCGCGGCAGTATAACCCGCCACGGTGGCCGATACACCCGACTATGGTCAAACTCTGCCGGGCGTGATTCCCTGTAGCTGCCTTTTTGATTCGAGACCCTTGATGCCTGAACTTCACGTCGGCGAACGCCACTGGTCGGTAGCCGCCGGCAGCAACCTGCTGGATGCCCTGAACCTGGCGGGCGTTGCCGTGCCTTACAGTTGCCGCGCCGGTAGTTGCCATGCCTGTCTGGTGCGTTGCCGGGGTGATATTCAGGACAACCAGCCAGATGCCCTGAGCCCGACACAACGCCAGGACGGCTGGCGCCTGGCCTGCCAGTGCCAGGTCTCGGGTGATGTGCAGGTCGAGGCATTTGACCCGCAGCGTGACGGGTTGCCGGCGACAGTCTCGAGCGTTGATTGGCTGAACCCGAGCGTATTGCGCCTGCGGCTGCAACCCGAACGCGGCTTGCGTTACCGGGCGGGACAGCATCTGGTGCTGTGGGCGGGGAGTATCGCGCGGCCTTACTCATTGGCCAGCTTGCCCCTGGAAGATCCGTTTCTGGAGTTTCACATCGACTGCCGCCTGCCTGGCGAATTCAGCGATGCCGCCCGCCAGCTCAAGGCCGGTGACAGCCTGCGCCTGGGCGAACTGCGGGGCGGCGCGTTGCAGTACGACCCCGACTGGCAATCCCGGCCGCTGTGGCTGCTGGCCTCGGGCACCGGGCTTGGACCGTTGTGGGGCGTATTGCGCGAGGCCTTGCGCCAGGATCATCAGGGCGCCATCCGGGTCATTCACCTGGCCCATGACGCTGGCGGTCATTATCTGGCCGAGCCGTTGGCGCAGCTGGCTGCAGCGCATCCGAACCTGACCGTCGAGCTTTGGACGGCGGCCGGGTCGACCGAAGCTTTGGCGCAACTGCGGCTTGTTTCGCGGCAAACTCTGGCCTTACTCTGCGGGCACCCGGCCAGCGTCGAGGCCTTTTCCAAGCGCCTGTTCCTGGCCGGACTGCCGCGCAATCAACTGCTGGCCGATGTGTTCCTGCCCCGTGGTTGAGCGCTGAATTTTCCAGCCGCGAGATTTGCCATGACTGACGCCATCCTGCAGCAACGCGAATGCGGGTTGCTGACCCTGCAGCTCAATCGCCCGGACAAGAAAAACGCCCTGACCCGCGCCATGTACAGCCAACTGGCCGAGGCGCTGGAGCAAGCCGACGCCGACACCAGCGTCAATGCCGTGTTGATCCAGGGCAGCAGTGAGTGCTTCACCGCCGGTAATGATATTGCCGACTTCCTTGAACAACCGCCCGCTGACCTCGACAGCCCGGTGTTTCATTTCATGCGCAGTTTGCTCAATTGCCGCAAGCCGGTGATTGCGGCGGTGGCGGGTGTGGCGGTGGGTATTGGCACCACATTGCTACTGCATTGCGACTTGGTGTACATCAGCCGGGATGCGCGGTTGCGCATGCCGTTCGTCAACCTGGGGCTGTGCCCGGAGTTTGGTTCCAGCTTGATCCTGCCGCGATTGTTGGGGCATGCCAAGGCGGCGGAGTTGTTGCTGCTGGGTGAAGGCTTTACCGGCGAGCAGGCTGCCGCGTGGGGCATTGCCACTGAAGCGTTGGGCAGTGGCGAGTCCGCCTTGGCCAAGGCGCGGGAAGTCGCGGCACGGTTCGAAACCCTGTCGCCGAGCGCGGTGCAGGTCAGCAAGCATTTGATGAAAAGCGTCGATCGCGAGCAATTGCGCAAGGTGATCGAGGAGGAGGGGGCGTTGTTTACCCAGAGGTTGAAGTCGCCGGAGGCGATTGCGGCGTTGTCGGCTTTTATCGCCAGGCGATGAAGCTGTGTTGTGGGAGCGGGCGCCATCGCAGGCAAGCCAGCTCCCACAGTTGACCGAGTTGAGTTGAAGAAACGCGATTAACTGTGGGAGCTGGCTTGCCTGCGATGAGGCCCTGATAGCCAATGGAATATCCCGATCTGAAATGCAAAAAGCCCCACCATTCACATGGCGGGGCTTTTGTTTTTCAGCCTGTACTCAGACCATTGGGTCGCCAACGTGCAGGATCTTCATGCCGTTGGTGCCGCCGATGGTGTGGTAGCTGTCGCCCTTGGTCAGGATGACCCAGTCGCCTTTCTCCACGACGCCGCGCTTGAGCAACTCGTCGATCGCAGCCTGGCTGACTTGCTCAGGCGGCAGCGATGCCGGGTCGAACGGTACGGTGTAGACACCACGGAACATGGCCGCACGGGCCTGGGTTTCGCGGTGCGGGGAGAACGCGTAGATCGGGATCGAGGACCGGATGCGCGACATGATCAACGGCGTGTAGCCACTTTCGGTCAAGGCGATGATCGCCTTCACACCCGGGAAGTGGTTGGCGGTGTACATGGCGGCGAGCGCGATGCTCTGGTCGCAGCTTTCGAAGACCTTGCCGATACGGTGGCTGGAGGTCTTGCTGGTCGGGTGCTTTTCAGCGCCGACGCAGATGCGCGCCATGGCCTGCACGGCTTCCAGCGGGTACGGGCCAGCGGCACTTTCAGCCGAGAGCATCACGGCGTCGGTGTAGTCGAGCACGGCGTTGGCCACGTCGGACACTTCGGCACGGGTCGGCATCGGGTTCTGGATCATCGACTCCATCATCTGCGTTGCAACGATCACCGCTTTGTTGTGGCGACGTGCGTGCAGGATGATTTTTTTCTGGATACCGATCAGCTCGGCATCGCCGATTTCCACACCCAGGTCGCCACGGGCAACCATCACGGCGTCGGAAGCCTTGATCAGGCCGTCGAGGGTTTCGTCATTGGCCACGGCTTCGGCGCGTTCGATCTTCGCCACCAGCCAGGCAGTACCGCCAGCTTCGTCGCGCAGTTTGCGGGCGTATTCCATGTCGGCAGCGTCGCGTGGGAAGGATACCGCGAGGTAGTCCACTTCCATTTCGGCGGCGAGCTTGATGTCGGCCTTGTCTTTTTCAGTCAGGGCCGGAGCGGTAAGGCCACCGCCGCGACGGTTGATGCCTTTGTGATCCGACAGCGGGCCGCCGATGATCACGGTGCAATTGAGTTCGGTTGGCGTCGCGGTGTCGACGCGCATGACCACGCGACCGTCGTCCAGCAGCAGTTCGTCGCCTACGCCGCAATCTTTCACCAGGTCCGGGTAGTCGATACCCACGACTTGCTGGTTGCCTTCGGTCAGCGGATGGCTGGTGGAGAAGGTGAACTGGTCACCGATCTTCAGCTCGATCCGCTTGTTGGCGAATTTGGCGATACGGATTTTCGGGCCTTGCAGGTCACCCAGCAGTGCGACGAAGCGGCCATGCTTGGCGGCCAGGTCACGCACCAGCTTGGCGCGAGCCTTGTGCTCGTCCGGGGTGCCGTGGGAGAAGTTCAGACGGGCAACGTCCAGGCCAGCCAGAATCAGCTGTTCGAGGACTTCCGGCGAGTTACTGGCCGGGCCAAGGGTGGCGACGATTTTGGTACGACGGACGGACATGCACGGACTCCTGAGTTCAAGCGCTGGGGAAGGCTACTATGCTCTTTGGTTGTAGTCATTGTTCGTTTGCACTACTTATCGATGATTCGCTTGTTTTCACTCTGCATGAACAGATGAACAACCTTGAAGATTTTCGATGAAGGGTCGATACACTGCACAAGACAGGAGAACCCCCATGCGAATCGTGATCGTTGCTGCCCTGGCCGTCAGTGTTGTCGGCTGCACCCGTTGGTCGATGGACCATCATTTGAACAATGCGTACCGCGCCTACGGTGTAGGCGATTGCCAGCGGGTCACCCTTGAGTTGTCCCAGGTTGACCGTGAAAGTCGCTCTCGGCGCTACGTGCAACCGGAAGTCTCGATGTTGCGCGGGCAGTGCCTGGAGCGCGAAAAACTGTTCGTGGATGCGGCCCAGACCTATCAGTTCATCATCAGCCAATACCCGGCGAGTGAGTATGCATTCCGGGCACGCGCGCGCCTGGATACCTTGCAGCAACTGGGACATTATTCGGGCGCCAGCGTCGCTCAACCGCGTCCGGCGTCGCTGTAATCCTATTTGTCGTCCAGTAGCTGGCTCGTTGCCATTCTTGGGCTATTCTTTGAATGTGCATTTGTACAAGTTTGTATTCAAATGAATGGCGTGCCTGGGTTCGGAAGGTATAGGCGACAAGGCTTTGGCTATTGTTGCGCCGAGATTCAGGGAGAGCGGGTCTGAGAGGGCGCGTTCCGAATCACTGGAGAGGCCACTTTGATGGCCATTGGATGGCAATCTTATTATGTTTATCGAGCGACGGATCGAGCGGCATCAATTACCCTGTTTTTTGCAGGTATTCAATCGCCTCACGGACAAGCCCATTGGCTATTTGGGCAATGTTTCCGAGCAAGGGCTGATGCTGATCAGTCAATTGCCGATGATGGTCGACGTTGAATTCCAATTGCGGTTGAAGATCCCGGGAGGCAAAGGCGAGGTACATGCCGTTGACCTCACGGCTAACTGCTTGTGGTGTCATGAGGATATCAACCCGCAGCATTACGACTCCGGGTTCAGCGTTTTGCATGCGCCCGCTGAATATGCCCAGGTGATCAGCGCATTATGGGATTACTTCAGCTTCGACCCGCTGCAGGCCTCTGCCTAGGCGCCAGGCTTCAGAGCACGCCGGCTTTCTTCCAGCCCAGGTAGCGGGTGACCAGGGCAGCACCCAATTGCGAAGGCAGCGCATCCAGTATCGGCAAGCCGTGGGCGTTCAAGCGGCCATGGAGATCGTCGCGGCCATTGAGGTAGTCGACGTTGCCGCAATAGGCCAGCGCTTCGGGCAGGGTTTGCACCGGCGCCTGGCGCAACCGATCCAGGACATCCTCGCGCAGGCTGGCCACCAGTACCCGATGCTGGCGGCTGATGCGTTTGACGGCACTGAGCAACTCCTCATCATCCTCATCGCGCAAATTGGTGACCACGATCACCAGCGAGCGCCGTTTCTGCCGGGCCAGCAGTTGGCTGGCGGCCGCCTGGTAATCTGCGGTACGCCGGCTGGTGTCCAGGTCATACACGGCATTCAGCAACTGGTTAAGCTGGCCGCTGCCCTTGACGGGCGCCAGGTAGCGCGGCGCGTCGCAGGCAAATGTGCAAAGCCCCACCGCATCACCCTGGCGCAAGGCAACATAGCTGAGTAGCAGGCAGGCGTTGAGAGCGTGGTCGAAGTGTGACAGTTCGGCGTCCTGGCTGCGCATGCGACGGCCACAATCGAGCATGAACATGATCTGCTGGTCGCGCTCGTCCTGGTACTCCCGGGCAATCGGCGTGCGTTGCCGGGCAGTGGCTTTCCAGTCGATCTGGCGCAGGCTGTCGCCCTCGCGAAACTCCCGCAGTTGGTGAAACTCCAGGCCCAATCCACGTCGCTGGCGCTGGCGTACACCGAGCTGGTTGAGCCAGTTGTCTACCGCCTGCAGTTGCGCGCCATACAGCCGGGCGAAGTCCGGGTAGACCCGCGTGGCATCGGTGACGGCTGTCAGGCGGCGTGCCGACCACAGCCCCAGTGGGCTGGGAAGGTGGACTTCACACTGGGTAAAGCTGAAATGCCCGCGCCTTTGGGGCCTTAACCGGTAACCCAATTCACTTCGCTCTCCGGGTCGCAGTTCAATGGACTGCGGCAGGTTCTCCACTGCCAGGCCGTCAGGCACGTGATCGAATAACCGCACTATCAACGGCTGGGAATAGTCGTGCTCCAGCGTTAACCGCACCTCCCCCCAGCGTCCCAACGCAAGGCTGCCGGGCATCTGCCGTCGTACGCGTGGGGACGGCTGGCGATGCAAGCGGCTGGCGTCCAGCAAGGCCAGTAGCAACAGGGCCAGCAGCAGGCCCCATATCACTGAGTGCAGGGTGCCTGGCACCTTGACCTGCAGCGCCACCAGTGCGCCGATCAGGGTGCTCAGACCCAGCAGCACGCCGAGCCAGATCAATAGCAGGCGGGTCGGTCTCATGGGCGTTTCATTGACGTGGCGCCGGGACTTGGTCCAGCAGTTGTTTAAGCACCTGATCGACCTCCAGCCCATCAATATCCAGTTCCGGGGCAATGCGTACCCGGTGGCGCAACACCGCCAGGGCGCAGCCTTTGATGTCATCCGGGTTGACGAACTCGCCACCGCGCAGCAAGGCCCGGGCCCGCGCGCCGCGAACCAAGGCGATGGAGGCTCGAGGGCCTGCGCCGATGGTCAGGCCTGGCCAACTGCGGGTGGTACGGGCCAGGCGAACGGCGTAGTCGAGTACCTGTTCATCCAGCGCCAGTTCACTGGCGATCTGTTGCAACAGCAGCACATCCTCGGCTTGCAGTACCGTGCGCAGCGGCTGCACGTCGAGCATGTCGGCCCTGGAGGAACGAGTGACTTCGCGCACCATGTCCAGTTCCTGCTGCGCCTCGGGGTAGTCCATGCGTACCTTGAGCATGAAACGATCCAGTTCGGCCTCGGGCAAGGGGTAAGTGCCTTCCTGCTCGATGGGGTTCTGGGTGGCCAATACCATGAACGGTTGGCCGATGGGCAGCGCCTCGCCCTCCAGGGTTACCTGGCGTTCCTGCATGGCTTCAAGCAATGCTGCCTGGGTTTTCGCCGGTGCACGATTGATCTCGTCGGCCAGCAGCAGGTTGGTAAACAACGGCCCCTTGCGCAGCTTGAACTGTTCGGTATGCAGGTCGTACACGGCATGGCCGGTGATGTCACTGGGCATCAGGTCTGGTGTGAACTGGATACGCGCGAACTCGCCACCAAAGCAGCGCGCCAGGGCACGCACCAGCAAGGTCTTGCCCAGGCCTGGAACGCCTTCGAGCAATACATGGCCGCCCGCGATCAACGCGGTGAGCACGTCATCAATCACTTGGTCCTGGCCGATGACGGCCTTGCGCAGTTCGACGCGCAAGGCCTGGGCCTGTTGGTTGGCGCGCTGGATCGGGTCAGCGGCTGGAAACTCGCTCATAGGGCGTTCCTGAGGGTTTGCAGGCTGGCCACCTGGCGACTGAAATCGGCACTGGAAAGCCGTTTTGCCGGGAGTGGGCCGAGGGCCTGGCGGATGACGAGGGTGGGTTGGCGGGTCAGGCGTTCAAGAACCCGCGCTTGCTCGGCGGTGTCGAGGTGTTCGAACCCGGGATAACGGCGCCTTGCAGTGCGCTGGATGTCGCGCTGCAAGGCTTGCAGCAGGCTGTTCTGGCCACTGCGGCGCAGCAGGAAATCGGCGCTGGCTTTCAAGTGTTCCTGCAGTTGCCGGCGAGCCTTGGAGGCCGGTTGTCGGGTCGGGCCCTGGCGCATACTGGCGTGCCACAACCCGAGAGCAATCAGGGCGACAAGCGCCACCAGGGCCTGGGGGAAGTAGCGCAGCAAAAGGCTGAACAGATCCTCGACATCGGTATTGAACAGCAACGTGACCTGGGTGCCCTGATTCAGGTACCACAGTAGCCAGGCGTTATCGTGCAGGCCAATGGCTGGGGTTTTCCACAGGTCGCTGTCGGTAATGACGGTCACGCGGCCTTGCCCGAGGTTGACCTGCATCAGGTGCGTCGACTTGGCGCTGTTGGCCGAGAATTGCGCCAAGTGCCTGGGGTCGATGAGATTGAAGTCGGTGTCGAAGCTGAAATAGGCCGGGGCCGTTTCGTTGTCCACATACAGCTTGGTCAGGTCCGGCGCCTGGTTTTTTCGCGCGGGTGCTGGCGTGTCGAATGCGTCACTGAAAAATTGGTGTATTTGCACGCGATCCAACAGCAGGTCAGCGCTTTTGCCGGTGTCTTCATCCCACAGCGCTTCGGCCACCAGCAGCAGGTGCCCACCAGCCCTCGTCCACTCCAGCAGCTGGTCAACCTGGCGTGGGCTCATATTGCTGCGCTCGCCCAGCAACAGCAGGCTGTTGCCTTTGGGCGAGAGGCCAGCCAGCCGTTCCAGGCTGTTGGCGTGCTGCACCGTCAGGCCTTGCTGGCGCAGAAAATGCTCTGCCGCGAGATAAGGGTTGGCCAGCGCTTGCGGTGAAGGGCCGCGATCCACGACTTCCTGATAGGGAATAGCCTTGTGCCAGGCATAAAAGCCGCCGGCGGCGAGCAAACAGGCCAGCAGCAGCCCGACCCACAGTGAGGGCCGGTTCATGGTGTGGCACCCGAGCCAAACAGCGCTCGCCAGGCAGTGCAAAGCTGTTGTTGCGCCATGGCTGGCGGCAGGCGATGGCCATAGGCAAGATTTTGCCAATGACGAGTGAGTTCGTCGCTGAACGCCAGCAACGACGGCTGCTGCAGTTGACGAATACGCTCCCGGACCTGGGCTTCAGTGTCGGCATTTTTGAGTGGCAGGTTGAAGTCGTGCAGCAGGCGGTTGAGCAAGCCACGGTAGAGCAGGCCAAGGGCTTCCCGGGGCTGGGTGGCCCAAAGCAGCTCGGCGGTGCCTGCGACGTCTTCCGGCAAGGTGTCTGCGCCAAGTTCGACGCCGAACAGCTGCGATGGCGCGGGCCTGGCAGGCTTGGCCTTACGCGGGCTGCGTCGGCTGACAAACGCATGCAGCCAGTCACGATAACGCCAGAGCACCAGCGCCAGGCCAACGGTCAGCAATCCCCATAGCAGTACTTCCAGCCCCTTGGCGATGTGCTTGAACGAATCGCTGTCGAGGTTTTTCAGCAATGCTTCGAGCCAGGCTGGCAGTCTGGCCTCACCTGTCGGTTTGTTTTTGTCCGCCGATTTGTCTTCGCCAAAGCGGTAACGGGTGACGGTCTCGGGGTTCTTGAACGGTGGCTGCTGCAGCAGCGTCTTGATCGACTGATTGGCCGATTGGGTACTCAGGGGCTTTTTAGGAGCCGATTCATCGGCCCATGCCGATGGGAACGCCGGCACCAGCACGAGCCCGATCAATAGCAACATGGCCGGCGCTACACCACTCAAGCGCTGGCGCAGTCGACGGAATACCAACTCCAGGTCCCAGGCTTCCAGCACGGTGCGGCGGTTCAAGTACAGGCTGAAACCACAGGCGACATAAATAGGCTCCCAGAACACCAGGATCACAGCATAGAAGGCATTGGTCAGGTGCTCCAGCCATAGCCAGTCTTGCCCGGCGCTCAGTACGAGGTGTTGCCAATCCCAGTCTTGCTCGACCTGTTCGGGCAGGAAAAAATAAAACACCACCATCAGCCCGGCCCACAGGGCCAGTTCCAGGTGCACCCCGATCAACGTCAACCAGCGCGCAGCGCCGGCGTTGTGCTGTTGCAGCACGCCAAGGCGTTGTTGGCGTGCCTGGCCTTGCAGGCCTTCGAGCTGGACTACCGGCATCAAGAAACTGCGGCTCAAGCTGAAGCGCCGCCAGGTCAGGCTGGCCAGCAATTGGCCCTTGAGCAGGCGTGGCCATTGGCGCAGGGCCTGCTTGAGGCTGGGGGTTTCGCCGAACAAGGCCTTGGACAGGATATACAGTGGCAGGCGGTCGAATGCTGGCTTCAACCACCAGAACAGCAACAGCGCGGTGGAGGGATGGTTCCACAGCAGCGCACTGAACAGGGCGAAGACCGGCAAGCTCACGATTGCCCAACTGCTCCACAGCAGCCGCCGATGTTCGCGGGCCAGCAGGATGCCGAGGTCCATGGCTTCCCAGGCATTGCGCGGGCGGATCACGACGCTGGCATCACTCAGGCGCATGGCGGTTGCGTCCGGCAAACAGCAGGTAGGCGGCCATCAGCAGCCACAGTGCGGCGCCCACCAGGTATTTGATCCAGGGGGCCACGGCGGTGGTAGAGGACCAGTACGCCTCGATGAATGCGGCGATGAGCAGGAACACCATCACACCACAAATCATCTGCACGCTTATACGCGCGGCCAAGCGCAGGGATTCGCCTCTTGTCAGTTGCCCCGGCGCAATCAGTGCCCACCCCAACTGCAGGCCCGCCGCGCCAGCCAGGGCGATAGCGCTGAGTTCGAAGGCACCATGGCCAATCACGAATGACCAGAAGGTCTGGCCGTAGCCGATCTGGGTCAGGTGCCCGGCGACGGCGCCAATCATCAGGCCGTTGAAGAACAGGAAAAACACGCTGCCCAGGCCAAACAGCAGGCCGGCGGCAAAGGTCTGGAAGGCGATCCCGATGTTATGCATGACGTAGTAGCCAAACATCATCCAGTCTTCGCTGGAAGCGCGTTCGGCTGCCCGGCCCAGGCGGCTGGCATCGGGGTCGTACATGCCCTGCATCTCGGCTATTTGTCGGGGGCTGACGATGCTGTAGATCAGGTCGGGAAACAGGTACACCAGCAGCGCGATACCGACCAGGCTGCCGAAGAACAGCAAGCTCGCCGCCAGCACGAATCGCCATTGCGCGCGAACCAGCCTGGGGAAGCCGGCCAATAGAAAACCCAGCACGTTTGCACCCAACCGGCTGTGGTGGCGATACAGCTGTTGGTGGCCCCGCAAGGCAAGTTGTTGCAGTGGGTCAACCAGATAGCTGCTGTAGCCGCGCTCCTGGGCCAGGGCCAGGTGTTGGCACAACTGCCGGTATTGATGGGGGAAGTCGGCAAAGTCAGTGTGTTTGGCTTTGCCTTTTTCCAGCTGTGCCAGTTGTATGGCAAAGGCTTGCCATTGTGGTTGGTGACGGCTTTCGAAAAGGCTCTGCTTCATGCTGGCCCCAACAATCCGCGGGCGACACCGTTCAGTTCTGCCACGGCGCGGGCAGGGGAGACTTGCAGGGGCGCGGCCAGGATCGCGGCCAGTTCATTGGCCCGTTCGGTGGACAACTCACCCTGGCGTTCGGCGAAGCTGAGAATCGCCCGCTGTTCGTTCAGCTCAAGGGCGAACGGCAGGCGCAGCGGCGGGGCTTGCGGTACTTGCGGTCGGGAAAGCGTTTGTTCTCGATAGATCACCAGTGTTCCGGCCGCCAGGTCGCCCAGGCGCTTGAAGTTGGGGTGTTGCAGGCAACTGATGGCCCCGAGGAAATAGCCTATGGGCAGCATGTCGACAAAACGCAGCAGGTTGCGGATGAGAGACGCGGACCAGCCGATGGGCGTGCCGTCGTCGTGCACCACCCGCAGGCCCATGATCTGCTTGCCGGGCGAGCAGCCTTGGTTGAGTACCTCGAACAGCACCATGTACCACCAACTGACGAGAAACAGCAGCAGTGAACCCAGGCCAACGCCCAGGTTGCCAAGAAAGGCCAGGGCGATGAACAGGATGCCCAGGATAAGGCCGCGCAACCCCAGGTCTAAGGCAAATGCCAGTGAACGCACCAGCAACCCGGCCGGGCGCAGCGGCAGGTCGATGCCCTCCGGGGTTTCGATCTGGTAGCGGGTGTCCAATGGCGCAGGTGGCATCGCGGTCCTTGGCAGTGCAGAGCTGGCGCACGGGCGGCAGCGGCTGGGTTGGAAAGACGGATGCTAGCAGTGTCGACGCTGGAAGCAACCACTCAACGATTTACTGAATGTTTGTACAGTACAGACAGCGCTGGCCCCCGGTGCCTTCCAGCGCCTAGACTTTGTCGGTCTTCAGCACAGGAATAGCCCGTGACCACCATTTTCTGGTACGACTATGAAACCACCGGCATCAACCCGCGTACCGACCGCCCACTGCAAGTGGCCGGCATTCGTACCGACCTTGAGCTCAACGAGGTAGGGCCGCCGGTCAATCTTTATTGCCAGCCCAGCGACGATATCCTGCCGCATCCGGCGGCGTGCGCGATTACCGGCATCACGCCTGGCGTGCTGGCGGAAAAGGGCTTGGCCGAAGCCGACTTCATGACCCGGGTGCACACCGAACTGGCCGCCCCAGGCACGTGTGGCGCCGGCTACAACACCTTGCGTTTTGACGACGAGATGACGCGCTACAGTTTGTATCGCAACTTTTTTGACCCCTATGCACGGGAGTGGCAAGGCGGCAACAGTCGCTGGGACTTGATCGATGTGGTGCGCACCGCCTACGCCTTGCGCCCGGACGGAATCGTCTGGCCGCAACAAGACGGACGCGTCACCCTCAAGCTTGAGCGATTGACGGCTGCCAATGGCATCGACCATGGGCAGGCCCACGACGCGTTGTCCGATGTGCGCGCCACCATCGCCCTGGCCCGGCTGGTCCGTGAGAAACAACCCAAGCTCTATGACTGGCTGTTCCAGTTGCGCAGCAAACAACGGGTGATGGACCAAGTGCGTCTGTTGCAGCCGATGGTGCATATCTCCGGCCGCTTTGCTGCCGAGCGTCATTACCTGGGCGTGGTATTGCCGTTGGCGTGGCACCCGCGCAATCGCAACGCATTGATCGTTTGTGACTTGGGGCTCGACCCCCGGGGTTTACTGGACGAAGACGCCGAAACCTTGCGTCGGCGCCTGTACACCCGGCGCGATGATCTTGCCGAAGGTGAGTTGCCGGTACCGCTCAAATTGCTGCATATCAATCGCTGCCCGGTGGTCGCGCCGTTAAGTGTGCTTCGTGTTCAAGACCGCGAGCGCCTGCAACTGGACATGGATGAGTATGCGGCACGTGCCCTGCGGCTAAGCGACGCACAGGAACTATGGCGCGATAAATTAGCGGCGATTTATGCCGAGGAAGATTTTGCGTCGAGCGCCGATCCGGAGCAGCAGCTATACGATGGTTTTATCGGTGATCGCGATCGACGTTTATGTGAACAAGTGAGAGTCGCTGAGCCTGAGCAACTAGCGCGCCAGCAATGGCCTTTTGATGATGAGCGTTTGCCGGAATTATTATTTCGCTATCGCGCCCGTAACTTTCCCGACACCCTGAATAACGAGGAGCAACAGCGCTGGAGAGTTTTCTGTCAGCAACGTTTGACCGACCCGCAATGGGGCGCGCCAAACACCCTTGGAGGGTTTAAACAGGCGCATTTTGAATTGGCTGTTAGTGCTACACCGTTTCAGCGGCAGGTGCTTGATGAGTGGCAGGGATATGTTGATTCCTTAGCAACTCGAATGGGGCTGTAATCGGTCCCTCGTAAAATTCAGACAATAAAAAACGCCAGCAAGCTGGCGTTTTTTATTGCGTTGCGTATCGCGCAGCGTCCTGACGAAGCTTAACCCAGCAGGGTAGCCCAGCCTTCAACCACGTCGCCGCCCCACTTGGCTTTCCACTCTTTCAGCGTCTTGTGGTTGCCACCTTTGGTTTCAATCACTTCGCCGTTGTGCGGGTTTTTGTATTGTTTAACCTTGCGTGCACGCTTGGTGCCGGTAGTTTTTACAGCGCCACGGGGTGCCTTAACTTTCGACTCTGGATCCAGCAGCGCGATGATGTCACGCAGGGATTTGGAGTACTCACCCATCAGGGTGCGCAATTTGCCTTCGAATTCCAGCTCGGTTTGCAGTTTGTCGTCTTGGGACAGGTTCTTCAAACGGGCTTGCAGCTCTTTGATCGCTTCTTCGGTGGCACGGTATTCGTTGATCAGGGACATGAGGACTACCTTATGTAGGGCGCTGGGGTGAAAGGGGATAGTGGCCCAATAATAGTCAGACAGTTTGCCCAAGTAAACATTTAAGGCCGCATTTATGTAATTTACTTTGGTAGTTTATGGCAAAAGCGTGGAATTGAGTTAATTAGTAAGGGTTAAGCCCTATAGATACTCTCGTTAAGTCTTGGCTAACTGCCCGAGTCTATGGCGTTGCGCACATAGAGTGGGTAAAACCTTACGGTATTAAGGGACGCCGCCGACGCTCGCGATCAGAATAAGCGTTGAGGAATACTGCAGTTTTTCTGCGCAATCGCTAGAATGGCGGCCTTTGCGAAGTTCTGGAGTTCCCCCCTAATGCGCACTTTTCGGCTGGTGATTGCTTGCCCGGACCGGGTTGGCATCGTTGCCAAGGTCAGTAACTTTCTGGCTTCCCACAACGGCTGGATCACCGAAGCGAGCCATCACTCGGACAACCTCAGCGGTTGGTTTTTCATGCGTCACGAAATTCGTGCCGACACGCTGCCCTTTGGCCTGGAAGCTTTTCGTGAGGCATTTACGCCGATCGCTGAAGAGTTTTCGATGACCTGGCGCATCACCGATACGGAACAGAAAAAACGCGTGGTGCTGATGGCTAGCCGCGAGTCCCACTGCCTGGCCGACCTGCTGCACCGCTGGCACAGCGATGAACTGGACTGCGAGATCTCTTGTGTGATTTCCAACCACGACGACCTGCGCAGCATGGTTGAGTGGCACGGCATCCCGTTCTACCACGTCCCGGTCGACCCGCAGGACAAGGAGCCGGCATTCGCCGAAGTCTCGCGCCTGGTCAAGCACCACGACGCGGACGTCGTGGTGCTGGCGCGCTACATGCAAATCCTGCCGCCGGCACTGTGCAGTGAATACGCGGGCAAGGTGATGAACATTCACCACAGTTTCCTGCCGTCGTTTGTGGGTGCCAAGCCGTATCACCAAGCGTCTTTGCGTGGCGTCAAGCTGATCGGTGCAACGTGCCACTATGTCACTGAAGAGCTGGACGCAGGTCCTATCATCGAGCAGGACGTGGTGCGCGTCAGCCATAGCGACAGCATTGAAGACATGGTCCGCTTTGGCCGTGATGTCGAGAAAATGGTGCTGGCGCGTGGCCTGCGCTATCACCTGGAAGACCGCGTATTGGTGCACGGCAACAAGACCGTCGTGTTCTGATCGACCTGTTCCAGTTGAACAATAAGGGGCCTGGGCGTTAAATCGCTGCAGGCCCTTTTTCATTCAGGAGGATCGGACAATGACTGATCCGCGCGATAAAGCCACTTCCCGAGCACCCGCTACTTTGGGCGAGGGGTGTTTGAGTCGTTATGACCCGGACGCTCTGGATGCTCAAGACGGTACCGACTTCCCGGGTGCCGCCCTTTTGTGGGCGCAGTTGCAGGAGCAGGATGAGCCGCCGGCGCTGCCTGAATCAGACGCTTGAGCAACGGTTTGCCCAGCATCAACAGGAAGACCGGGCCGCCCGCTAGCAGGTAAAAGTAATACGTCACGGCCCTCCAGATCAGGATCGCAGCCGCTGCGGTCGATTTGCCCACCATCGGTGCCAGTAATGCCGCCGACGTCAGTTCTGCCGCCCCGGCACCTCCGGGCAGCAGGCTGAACTGGCCAGCAGTCAATGCCAGCATCTGGATCAGGAAACTCCAGGCCCATTGCACATTCGCTCCCAAACCGCGCAATGCCAGGTACAGGACGCTGTAGCGCAAGCTCCAGTGCACGCAGGTCAGCAAAAATACCAGCACCAGGGTGTGCCATGGCAACTTCAGGGTCTCGGTGAAGGCCGCGAGAAAACGCAGCCATTTGCGCGCCCAGCGGCGGCGGGTAGCGGCCCGCACCTTCAAAGTCTTGAGCACAAACCCCGTAAGGCGAAGCAATCGGCGGTGAAGGCGCGCCAGTAGCAGGCAACTGATCAGCCCGCCGACCATCGATACCGCACTGAGCCCCAACAGCCATTCGAGTTTGGGGTTGAGCGTATGGAACAGCGCATATACGGCGATCCCGATCAATGCGCAGAGAAAGAACAACAAGTCGCTCAACTGGTCCATGGCAAACACTGCACTGCCACGGGCCGGGCGCACGCCATTGCGCGCGAGCAAGGCCATCAGCGTCAATGGGCCACCGCCGCCACCGGGTGTTGCGCACATGGCAAATTCGGTGGACATCACCAGTCCCAGGCTTTTTATCCGGCCCAGTTGCCCGAGATGGTTCCCCAACAGCAGACGGATACGCAGGGTGTTTACCAGCCAGCACAGCACAATCATGCCGAACATCAGCAACAGCAGTTGCAAGGGGAATTGCTGCAAGCGTGCGCCGGTTTCACCGCCGCCCAGCCACAAGGGAATAGCCAATGCTGCCAGCAACGCCACCGCCAACCAGATCAGCCGGTTCATGGCTGCGTGGCCAGCCAGGCGTGTTTGGTTTGCGGGATACGTCCTTCATCGATCAGCCGCCGTAGGATATCGAACCAATATTGACGTGAAAAATCGTGGCGCATGTCCACCGGGTGCAGGCCGAGACGAATCACCGGAGCCGATTGCCAGCGCTGCGCGCGACGGTTGCTGAGGACTTTCGACACGCCCCGGCGCCAGGCGCTTCGGGCACTCCACACCAGCCCCGGGGCCTTGATCGCGGTGAAGTCGGGAAGCCGATAAAAATGTTGCGGGTCACTGGTATAGGTCAGGGGCAACTGGCGCAAGGCTTGGCGGGTGCCGCAGCTCATCAGCCAGGCCGGGGCGACGAAGCCATGAAGGGGCCAGTCGTGGCGTTGGAACAGTTCGATCCCGTCTGCCAATCGGGACAGGGCCTGGTCTTCGGCCAGTCGGTAGAACTCTCCTTCATGGGTATAGATTCGACGCATGAACCAGTCTTTCGGCGTGCGCGGAGCCGGTTGATCATCGCAATGGTAGTAGCCGTGCAACGTCAGTTCATCGCCCCTCGCAACGCGGCTGTCCAGCAGCCGTCGGAAATCATCATGGCGGTCGAGTGAGTTGCGGTGGTGAAAGTCCGGCACCACTAACCAGGTAACAGGCACGTTACCCAACGCATCGATCGCCTCGACGAACGGACGGTAATCGGCCCAGGTTTGTGGTGCCACGTCATGCAGCACCAGTATCACTGAGCGCCTAGCCATGGGCGAACATCGGTGGGTGCGCCCCAAGCACGGCCTGATAATGCCCCAGCAGGCTGTCGACCACGGCGTCCCAGGCGTAGTGCTGTTCGACGTGGCGCCGGGCCTGTTCGCCCATGTGCTGGCTATTGGTACTGAACAGTTCGTGAACTGCATTGGCCATGGCGCGGGGATTGTTCGGCGCGCACAGCAGGCCGCAGTGCTCGTCGACGATTTCGGTGAAGGCACCGGCGGCTACGGCGATCACCGGCAGGCCACAGGCCATGGCTTCAAGAATCACCAGGCCAAAGGTTTCCTGGTCGCCGCCGTGGAGCAGGGCGTCGGAACTGGCCATCAGCCGGGCGACATGGGCCGCCGGACGGAAACCGTCGACCACCGTGACATTGTCCGGCAACGTCACCGGCATGCCGGAACCCACCAGCAGCAGGTGGTAGCCGTTCCCCAAACGCTTCATGCAGTTGAGCAGCACTGGCAGGTTTTTCTCCCTTGAGCCGCGTCCGGCAAAGATCAGCAGGCGTGTGTCTTGGCTGATGCCCAGCTCGGCGCGCAACCCCGGGTCCCGTGCCGCCGGGGTAAAGGTTTGCAGGTCGACGCCCAGTGGCTGGACATAGACATTTTTTACCCCCAGGCCGATCAACTTGTCGGCCATCACCTGGCTGGGCGCCAACACCCGGTCAAAATTCCCATAGAGTTTGCTGACATAGGCTTCAACGTTCGGGGTGAACCAGTTGCCCATTCGATTGCTCACCAACAGTGGCAAGTCGGAGTGATAGAAACCAATGACCGGCACATCCAGTTGGCGCCGGGCATCCAGTGCCGCCCAGGCAGTCAGGTAAGGGTCGCCGACCTCGATCAGATCAGGCTGTAAATCGTGCAGGACGTTTCGCCAAGGCGCCAGCCGCAACGGGAAGCGATAGCCTTTGCCGAAGGGCAGGGCGGGTGCCGGGACTTTGAATATGCCGTCCTGCTCGCTTAAGTGCGCGCCCGGGATCAACAGGCTGTGGCGAATTCCGGGCCTGAGTGCCAGGCGGCGGTGCTTGGCATCCAGGTAGGTGCGCACGCCGCCGCTGGCCGGGGCGTAGAACATGGTTATGTCCGCGATATGCACGATGAACATCCCTCCGATCCATTGCTCTCCTTACCGTGGACCTTGGGCAAGGAGAGATGTTCGGTTGGGTTTGCTTGCTGTCAGATCCGGAAACTGCCGACCAATTGTTTCAACCGGGCCGCTTGCTGCTCCAGGTCCGAACAGGCCCGCAAGGTGGATTGCAGGTTTTCCACGCCTTCCTGGTTGAGAGTGTTGATTTCAGTGATGTCCATGTTGATCGACTCCACCACCGAGGTCTGTTCCTCGGTAGCGGTGGCGACCGACTGGTTCATCCCGTCAATCTCGCCGATGCGCTGGGTCACGCTGTTCAGGCGTTCACCCGCCAGGTTGGCGATTTCCACGCTGTCTTGGCTGTGGCGTTGGCTTTCGCTCATGGTGCTGACCGAATCCCGGGCGCCGACTTGCAGCTCCTCGATCATCTTCTGCACTTGCTGCGCCGACT
Source organism: Pseudomonas sp. Bout1 (assembly GCF_034314165.1). Classification (GTDB taxonomy): domain Bacteria; phylum Pseudomonadota; class Gammaproteobacteria; order Pseudomonadales; family Pseudomonadaceae; genus Aquipseudomonas. The sequence continues at coordinate 1,326,415 of NZ_JAVIWK010000001.1, forward strand.
CTTGGGTGCGGTGCGCCAGGTTGCGCACTTCATCGGCCACTACCGCGAACCCGCGCCCGGCTTCCCCGGCCCGCGCTGCTTCAATCGCCGCGTTGAGGGCCAGCAGGTTGGTTTGCTGGGAAATGCTGGTGATCACTTCCAGAATCTGCCCGATGTTCACCGTCTTGCTATTGAGCGCTTCGATATTGGTGCTGGAAGCGCTGATCATCTGCGACAACTGGTTCATTGCCTGGATATTGCGCTCGACCACCTGCTGACCGTCTTCGGCCAGGTGCCGGGCATCGCTGGCCTGGCTGGAGGCTTGCGCGGCGTTGCGGGCGATTTCCTGGGCGGCGGCTCCCAGTTCGTTGATGGCGGCCGCGACGCTATTGGTGCGGTTGGCCTGCTCGTCGGAGTTGACCATCGAGGAGTTGGAGGCGCTGACCACCCGCAGGGCCACTTCGTTGACCTGCTCGGTGGCCGAGGACACTTCGCGAATCGAGGTATGAATCCGCTCTACGAAGCGATTGAACGCGCTTCCCAGCACACCGAATTCGTCATGGTTCTGGATGGTCAGGCGGCGGGTCAGGTCGCCCTCGCCGTCGGCGATGTCTTGCATGGCGCGGGTCATGACGTGCAGCGGCTGCAGGAGGATGCGGATCAGCATGCCCAGCAGGGCGATGATGATGACCACCGCGATGCTCGTAGCGATGATTGCCGAGGTGCGGAATTCGCTGAGCATGGCGAAGGATTTGTCTTTATCCACCGACAGGCCGAGGTACCAGTTAACCGAGGGCAGGCCCTTGATAGGGGTAAAGGTAACGATTCGGGTTTTGCCGTTTACCTCGACTTCGCTGACATCGCTGCTGATTCTTGGGGTGCTGTTCGGATAGACATCGGCCAGGGTTTTCATCACCAGGTTTTTGTCCGGGTGCACCAGCACTTTGCCGTCGGCGCTGACCAGGAAGGCGTAGCCCATGCCGCCGAAGTTCAGGGCGCCGATGTTGTCTACCAGGGTTTGCAGGCTCAGGTCTCCGCCCACCACGCCGACGCTCTGGCCCGCTTTGCTGCTGGGGGTGGCGATGGAGATGATCAACTGGCCGGTGGCCGCATCAATGTAGGGTTCGGTCAGGGTTGAGCCGTTGCTGCCTTGTGCGCCTTTGTACCAGGGGCGCACACGTGGGTCGAAGCCATCGGGCATCTTGGTGTCGGGGCGGATGACGAAGCCGCCTTTGCTGTCGCCCAGGTACGTGGCCATAAATGAAGACGTCAGGGCCTTCTGTTCCAGCAGGTTGGCGACGCTGGTTGAGTCCGGGTTGATGGCGATGTTTTGCGCGGCGCTTTCGATCAGCACAATACGCCCGGCGAGCCAGGTCTGGATGTTGCTGGCGGTGACATCGCCCATTTCATGCAGGTAGTTGTTCAGGTCGTCGCGAATCGCATTACGCTGCAGGTAATCGTTGTAGAGGGTAAACAACGCAAAGGCGGCAATGACGATAAGCGCGGCGGCAAGCAGGATTTTATGGCTGAAACGCAGATTTTTATTCATGGCTTGTGGGGTCCGCTATGGTCTTAATATCCGATGCGCGTCCTTTTGAGGCGCGCAAAATGGCTGCGTCAAAAAAAGTGTGATATTTCCATCTGCTCCTGCAGGAATTATCCGGCCCGTTTTTTCTAAGACTTTTTGGGTCTCTCGCTTTGACTGTATCGACCGTGCGCCACTAAAGATTAACCATGGGTGACAAAATGCCTGACTCTTCGCAACTCATTATTGGTGCCGATCTTCAAGGCCAGCCGATTGCCCAGTCGATGCGCCTGGCCAACCGCCATGGCCTGATCGCGGGCGCCACCGGTACTGGCAAAACCGTCACCTTGCAGCGCCTGGCGGAGGCGTTCAGCGATGCCGGCGTTGCGGTATTCGCCGCCGACATCAAAGGCGACCTGTGTGGCCTGGGCGCGGCGGCCAACCCTCAGGGCAAGGTTGCCGAGCGGATTGCCGGCATGCCTTTCCTTAATTACACGCCCAAGGCTTACCCGGTGACGCTGTGGGATATCCACGGGCAGTCTGGTCATCCGTTGCGTACCACCATGAGTGAAATGGGCCCGCTGTTGCTCGGCAGCCTGTTGGAACTCACCGACAGCCAGCAATCGGCCCTCTACGCCGCTTTTAAAGTGGCCGACCGCGAAGGCCTGTTGCTGCTGGACCTCAAGGACCTGAAGGCACTGCTCAATCATTTGCGCTACCACCCGGAGTTGTTGGGGGAGGACGCGGCGTTGATGACTACCGGTTCCAGCCAGGCCTTGTTGCGGCGCCTGGCGGTACTGGAGCAGCAGGGTGCCGAAGCATTGTTCGGCGAGCCGGCCCTGCAACTGGAAGATATCCTGCAGCCGGCCAGTGACGGGCGCGGGCGCATACATCTATTGGACGCCAGCCGCCTGGTGCATGAGGCGCCGAAGGTGTACGCGACCTTCCTGCTGTGGCTGTTGGCCGAGCTGTTCGAGCAATTGCCCGAGCGCGGTGATGCCGACAAACCGCTGTTGGCGCTGTTTTTCGATGAGGCGCATTTGTTGTTCGCCGACACCCCCAGGGCTTTGCAGGATCGCCTCGAACAAGTGGTGCGGTTGATTCGTTCGAAAGGGGTCGGCGTGTATTTCGTCACCCAGTCTCCAGGAGACTTGCCGGACACGGTGCTGGCGCAACTGGGCTTGCGTATCCAGCATGGCCTGCGGGCGTTCACCACTAAAGAGCAGAAGTCGCTGCGTGCAGTGGCCGATGGCTTCCGTCCCAACCCGGCGTTTGATGCGCTGGCGGTGCTGACTGAGTTGGGTACGGGTGAGGCGTTGGTGGGAACCTTGCAGGAAAAGGGGACGCCTGAAGTAGTCCAGCGCGTACTGGTGGCACCGCCGCAATCGCGGATCGGGCCGTTGAGTGAAGCCGAACGGGCGGGGTTGATTGCCAGTTCGCCGCTGCTTGGGCGCTATGACAAACCGGTTGATCGGGAGTCGGCGTACGAAATATTGATGGCGCGCAAGGAACTGGGACCGCAAGCGCCAGCGACGCCCACCGCCGAAGAGCCGAGCTTCACCGACAAGGCCGGCGCGTTCCTTGGCACTACGGCAGGCAAAGCGCTGAAATCTGCGATGCAGCAGGCGGCCAATCAGATGGGCCGGCAATTGGTGCGCGGATTACTGGGGTCGTTGCTGGGCGGCAGCAAGCGTAAATAACGATGGGATCAAATCTGGGAGCGGGTCTCAGGTTTTAGGCTTGGCGTGAGCGGCCAGCCGCTCCAGCGCAGCGCGCAAGTTCGGGTCGGTAATCCCGTCCGCGGTGGCCTGGATGGTTTCGGCCGCCACTTCTGACAAATCCATGGTATGGCCCACTGCACCTTGCTGCACGGTGGGTGGCTGCACCTTGAACTGGATGCGCGTCAGGCTGGCGAACTCATCGAAGGCCATCAATTGGCGCTGCAAGCGTTTTTGCTGATAACGCAGGCGTGTCGCCCAATGGCCGTCGGTGACGATCAGCAGCAGGTTGCCTTCACGCCACGAAGCCACATGACAGTGTTCGCGGGCGGCAGGTTGCAGTTGGCTTTCTACCAGGCGCTGCAAATGACCAAGGCGTTGCGCATGGCCGAAGATGGCTTTTAAAGGCTTGGCTTCGCGAAGCAACACGGCGGGAGCACGGGCCGTAAGAGGGCGAAATGCCATGACTAGACACCTTAAGTAACAGAGGGGCCATGGTAGCAGAAAGCGCCTGGGTCGCCGCCGCCATTGCATTGCCGGCAGTTTATCCATTAAATCAATGGGTAACTTCTTGCCCGGATGGGTTGAAGTTCAGCAAAAAGCCCTTATTTTAAACAAGCCCTCTTAGAGCGCCGTGCCTGCATCGTGGAATAACGCCACTTTCCTCACCCACGTTTCCGGGTAGAATGCTCGTTCGCATGCGGCCGTGAGGGCTGCTCGGGCGACTCACGGGGCGCCCTCCATCCCTATGTGTGGAAGAACCTGCCGATATGTTTGCGCCTTTGTTAAAGAAACTTTTTGGAAGCAAGAATGAGCGCGAAGTCAAACGCATGCTCAAGACGGTGCAGCTGGTCAATGCCTTCGAAGAGCAGATGGTTGCCCTTTCGGACGAGCAATTGCGCGCCAAGACCGAAGAGTTCAAGGCCCGCATAGCCAAAGGTGAAACCCTCGACAAGCTGCTTCCCGAAGCCTTTGCGGTCGCCCGCGAAGCCGGTAAGCGTGTCATGGGCATGCGCCACTTCGACGTTCAGTTGATCGGCGGCATGACCTTGCATGAAGGCATGATTGCCGAAATGCGTACCGGTGAAGGCAAGACCCTGGTGGCAACCCTGGGTGTTTACCTCAACGCACTGTCCGGCAAGGGCGTGCACGTTGTGACGGTGAACGACTACCTGGCTCGCCGGGATGCCAACTGGATGCGTCCGCTGTATGAATTCCTCGGCCTGACCGTCGGCGTTGTCACGCCGTTCCAGCCGCCGGAAGAGAAGCGCCTCGCCTACGCTGCCGACATCACTTACGGCACCAACAACGAATTCGGTTTCGACTACCTGCGCGACAACATGGCGTTCAGCATGGAAGAAAAATTCCAGCGCGAACTCAATTTTGCCGTGATCGACGAAGTCGACTCCATCCTGATCGACGAAGCCCGTACCCCGTTGATCATTTCCGGCCAGGCCGAGGACAGCTCGCGCCTGTACACCGAGATCAACAAGCTGATCCCGCGCCTTGAGCAACACATCGAGGAAGTGGAAGGCGTGGTGACCAAAGAAGGTCATTACACCATCGACGAGAAGACCCGCCAGGTCGAGCTCAACGAAGCCGGTCACCAGTTCGTCGAAGACATGCTGACCCAGATCGGGCTGCTGGCTGAAGGCGAGAGCCTGTACTCGGCGCACAACCTGGGCTTGTTGACCCATGTGTACGCCGGCCTGCGCGCGCACAAGCTGTTCCATCGCAACGTCGAATACATCGTGCAGGACGGCCAGGTCGTACTGGTCGACGAACACACCGGGCGTACCATGCCGGGTCGCCGTTTGTCGGAAGGCCTGCATCAGGCGATCGAAGCCAAGGAAGTCCTGAACATCCAGGCAGAAAGCCAGACCCTGGCCTCGACCACCTTCCAGAACTACTTCCGCCTGTACAACAAACTGTCCGGCATGACCGGTACAGCCGACACCGAAGCATTCGAATTCCACCAGATCTACGGTCTGTCGGTGATGGTTATCCCGCCGAACAAGCCGCTGGCGCGTAAAGACTTCAACGACCTGGTGTTCCTGACCGCCGACGAGAAATACGCGGCCATCGTCGCCGACATCAAGGAATGCATGACCCAGGGCCGTCCGGTGCTGGTGGGTACGGCCACCATCGAAACTTCCGAGCACATGTCCAGCTTGCTGAACAAGGAAGGCATCGAGCACAAGGTCCTCAACGCCAAGTTCCACGAAAAAGAAGCCGAGATCATTGCCCAGGCCGGTCGCCCAGGCGCACTGACCATCGCCACCAACATGGCCGGTCGTGGTACCGACATCCTGTTGGGCGGTAACTGGGAAGTGGAAGTCGCCTCCCTCGACAACCCGACGCCTGAGCAGATCGCGCAGATCAAGGCCGACTGGCAGAAGCGTCACCAGCAAGTGCTGGAGTCCGGCGGCTTGCAGGTGATCGCGTCCGAGCGCCACGAATCGCGCCGTATCGACAACCAGCTGCGCGGCCGCGCCGGTCGTCAGGGTGACGCCGGTTCCAGCCGTTTCTACCTGTCTCTCGAAGACAGCCTGATGCGTATCTTCGCCTCGGATCGGGTGAAGAACTTCATGAAGGCCCTGGGCATGCAGTCCGGTGAAGCCATTGAGCACCGCATGGTGACCAACGCCATCGAGAAGGCCCAGCGCAAGGTAGAAGGCCGCAACTTCGACATTCGTAAGCAACTGCTCGAGTTCGATGACGTCAACAACGAACAGCGTAAAGTGATTTATCACATGCGTAACACGTTGCTGGCGGCCACCAACATTGGCGAAACCATTGCCGACTTCCGCCAGGATGTACTGAACGCAACCGTCAGCGCGCATATCCCGCCACAGTCCCTGCCTGAGCAGTGGGATGTTGCCGGCCTGGAAGCGGCGTTGAAGAGCGACTTCGGTGTCGACTTGCCGGTCCAGCAATGGCTCGACGAAGACGACCATCTGTACGAAGAAACCCTGCGCGAGAAGCTCATGACCGAGCTGCTGGCCGCGTACAACGAGAAAGAAGAGCAGGCGAGTGCCGAAGCACTGCGCACCTTCGAGAAGCAAATCGTACTGCGCGTGCTGGACGATCTGTGGAAAGACCACCTGTCGACCATGGACCACCTGCGTCACGGCATCCACTTGCGTGGCTACGCCCAGAAGAACCCGAAGCAGGAGTACAAGCGCGAGTCGTTCACGCTGTTCTCCGAGTTGCTGGATTCGATCAAGCGCGATTCGATTCGCGTGCTGTCCCACGTTCAGGTGCGTCGCGAAGACCCGGTCGAGGAAGAGGCTCGCCTGCGTCAGGAAGCCGAGGCACTGGCTGCGCGCATGCAGTTCCAGCATGACGAGGCACCAGGCCTTGAAGCGCCGGAAGTGCTGGGTGAGGAAGTCGATGTAGCCTTGGCCCAGACGCCAGTGCGCAACGACCAGAAGCTGGGTCGCAATGAACTGTGCTGGTGCGGTTCGGGCAAGAAGTTCAAACACTGCCACGGTGAAATCAACTAAGATTTTCCCCTGACGTGCAACACCCCGCGCCGCGACCGGCATCAGCCGTCGCGGCGTTTTGCCATTAGTTCACCGTCGATGGCGACGGAGCACACATCACCTATTTTAAGGAGCGCATTCATGGCTGTTGGTCTTGGTCCTTTGCCCACGTTGCACCCGGTTGCCGGTTTTGAACTTGGTATTGCTTCGGCCGGCATCAAACGCCCGGGGCGCAAGGATGTGGTGGTGATGCGCTGTGCCGAAGGCTCGACCGTCGCCGGCGTGTTCACCCTGAACGCGTTTTGCGCAGCGCCCGTGATCCTGGCCAAGCAGCGCGTTGAAGGCCCGGTGCGCTACCTGTTGACCAACACCGGCAATGCCAACGCCGGCACCGGCGAGCCTGGCTTGGAGGCGGCTGCGCGCACCTGCGCCAAGCTGGCGCAACTGACCGGCGTTGATGCCAGCCAAGTGCTGCCATACTCCACCGGCGTGATCGGTGAGCCGCTGCCGGTAGAGAAGATCGAAGGCGCGTTGCAAGCCGCACTGGACGACTTGTCGGTGGATAACTGGGCGGCTGCGGCCACCGGTATCATGACCACCGACACCCTGCCCAAAGGCGCGAGCCGCCAGTTTGTGCACGAGGGCGTCACCGTCACCGTCACCGGCATCAGCAAGGGCGCCGGTATGATTCGCCCGAACATGGCGACCATGCTTGGCTATATCGCCACCGACGCCAAAGTGTCCCGCGATGTGCTGCAAAACCTGATGCTCGATGGCGCCAACAAGTCGTTCAACCGCATCACCATCGACGGCGACACTTCGACCAACGATTGCTGCATGTTGATTGCTACCGGCCAGGCCGACCTGCCGGAAATCACCTCGTCCAACGGCCCGCTGTTCGCTGCCTTGAAGCAGGCAGTGTTCGAGGTGTGCATGGACGTGGCCCAGGCCATCGTGCGTGACGGCGAAGGCGCCACCAAGTTTGTGACCGTTGAAGTCAACGGCGGCGGCAATCACCAGGAATGCCTGGATGTGGGCTACACCGTGGCCCACTCGCCGCTGATCAAGACTGCGTTGTTTGCCTCCGACCCGAACTGGGGCCGTATCCTGGCCGCTGTTGGTCGTGCTGGTGTACCCAACCTGGACGTGAGCAAGATCGACGTGTTCCTGGGCGACGTGTGTATTGCCAGCCGTGGTGCCCGTGCCGAGACGTACACCGAAGCCCAGGGTTCTGCGGTGATGCAGCAGGAAGAAATCACCATCCGTATCGAGTTGGGTCGCGGTGAATGCAGCGAAACCATCTGGACCACCGACCTGTCCCACGAGTACGTGAAGATCAACGCGGAATACCGCACCTGATACGCAGCCAGGTCGGGTATCACTGTAGGAGCGAGCTTGCTCGCGAAAAACCAGAGGGCACCCCGTTGAGTCGGGGAGCCCGCGTTATCGGTAACGACCTTCGCGAGCAGGTGGGTTTACGTTTAGAGGACAGTGTGGTGAAACGAATTCATGTAGCAGCAGCGGTCATCCGCGGCGTCGACGGCAGGATTCTGCTGGCGCGCCGCGCCGATACCCAGCATCAGGGCGGCCTCTGGGAGTTCCCCGGTGGCAAGGTGGAGGCCGATGAGTCGGTCTCTGCCGCGCTGTCCCGTGAGTTGCAGGAAGAGTTGGGCATCCAGGTCAGGGCGGCTCGCCCGTTGATCAAGGTGCAGCATGATTACCCGGACAAACAGGTATTGCTGGATGTCTGGGAAGTCTCGGCGTTTACCGGCGAACCCCACGGGGCCGAAGGCCAACCTCTTGAGTGGGTGGCGCCGCGAGACCTTTTGAACTATGAGTTTCCGGCGGCCAATGCGCCGATCGTTGCCGCGGCGCGTTTGCCGGCGCAATACCTGATCACCCCCGGCGAGCTGGAAACCCCGATCCTGTTGCGCGGCATTCAAAAAGCCATCGCTGGCGGCATCAAGCTGGTTCAATTGCGCGCCCCCAACGGTTATGACCCCAAGTACCGCGACCTGGCGGTGGACGCCGTGGGCCTGTGCGCGGGCAAGGCTCAGTTGATGCTCAAGGGGCCGTTTGAATGGCTGGGGGATTTTCCTGCAGCCGGTTGGCACATGACTTCGGCGCAACTGCGCAAGTACGCCAGCAAGGGTCGACCTTTGCCCAAGGATCGCTGGTTGGCGGCGTCTTGCCACAATGCTGAGGAATTGGCCTTGGCGCAATTGATGGACGTGGATTTCGTCACGCTGTCGCCGGTGCAGCCGACCCAGACTCATCCAGATGCGCAGCCGTTGGGCTGGGAGCAGGCGCAGCAGTTGATCAGTGGGTTCAGCAAGCCGGTATACCTGCTCGGTGGGGTTGGTCCCCTTGAGCAGGAAAAAGCCTGGGAAGCCGGTGCTCAAGGTGTGGCGGGGATTCGGGCGTTCTGGCCTGAGGTTTTAGCATAGCCTTGGCGAGTGGCCAGGGGAGCTGTTGTGGCGAGGGAGCTTGCTCCCGCTGGAGTGCGCAGCGCTCCCGCTTTTTTGGGGCCGCTGCGCAGCCCAGCGGGAGCAAGCTCCCTCGCCACAGGTCTCAATCAGTCAGTGAGCATTAGTGCGGCTTGGCGGCTGCCTGCCACAATATCTCCGCAACGCCCTGGCGCCTGGCAATCACCCTGGCCGCCACAAACAGCAAGTCCGACAGCCGGTTGATATACGCCAACCCCACACCCTCCAACGGTTCCATCGCATTCAGGTGCTGGCACCGACGCTCTGCACTGCGGGCCAGGCTGCGGCACACATGAGCCTGGGCAATCAACGCTGAACCACCCGGCAAAATGAAGTTCTCCAGCGGCCCGACCTCTTCGTTCCAGCGATCAATCGCCGCTTCCAGGCGGTCGACTTCTGCTGCATTCAGCGCCTTATACACCGGCATCGCCAACTCACCGCCCAAATCAAACAGCCGATGCTGGCAAGGGGTAAGCACCTCGATCACATCTTTCAAGGCGGGGTGCTGGCCGCTTTGTTCTTCAAGCCCGGCCAACAACAAACCCAGTTGGCTGTTCAGCGCATCAACTTCACCAATCGCCTCCACCCGTGGATGGTCCTTGGGCACGCGACGACCATCGCCCAGGCCTGTTTCGCCCTTGTCGCCGGTACGGGTGTAAATTTTCGACAGGCGAAAGCCCATGGTTAGCGCTCCAGTTGAGTCAGTTCGTTGGGGGGCATTTGGCTGCTGGCCAAAGGCAGGCGCAAGGTAAAGCAGGTACCTTGGCCTGGAGTGGAGTGCACTTCCATCTGCCCCTTGTGGTTGTTAGTGATGATGAAATATGAAACCGACAACCCAAGCCCGGTGCCCTGGCCGATTTCCTTGGTGGTGAAAAACGGCTCGAAGGTGCGTTTGCGCACGTTCTCGCTCATGCCGATGCCGTTGTCTTCCACCTGGATTTCCGCCCAGGGTGGGTTGAGCCGGGTACGCAGGATAATGCGCCCCGGTTCGCTGTCATTTTCACGCTGGTGAATTGCCTGGGCGGCGTTTTTCAGCAGGTTGAGCAACACTTGCTCCAGCTCGTTGGCGGTACCGGGCACCGGGCCCAGCTGTGGGTCGAACTGGCGAATAATTGCCTGCCCCTTGAAGTCGAAGCCGACGGTGAGGTCGAAATCATTGCCGGCGATTTCCACGGCCTGATCGATCAGCGCGGGTAAGTCGCAGGGCGCCATCTGGCGGTTGCTCAGGCGGCTGAAACTGAGCATGTGGGTGACGATCTTCGCCGCACGGGCGCCGGCCTGCTGGATGCCGTCGAGCAGCTGCGGCACTTCGCGGCTTTGCAGGTAGCGGTTGACGGTGCCCAGTTCAATGCCCACCTGTTCGGCGTGCTCAAGGTTTTTCGGCAGTTCTGGCGACAGGCGACGACGGATGTTCTGCACGTTGTGCAGGATCGCCCCGAGGGGGTTGTTGATTTCGTGGGCCATGCCGGCAGCCAGGCCACCGACCGAGAGCATCTTCTCTGACTGCACCATCATTTCTTCCAGTGACAGGCGCTGGGTGATGTCATCGATCCGGATGACCACGCCGCGCCCGGCGCCGCCCATCAACGGGTAGAAGGTCAGGGCATAGTGCTTGGGCTCGTCATCCTTGATCCAGGTCACCCGCTCGATCCGCTCCACGGTGTGTTGCTCTACCGTGGCCTTGATTTGCGGCAGGAAGGGTTTGAGTGGCTGGAAGGCGAGGAAGATCGGCTGGTTCAACGCCTCATCCAGGCGGGTACCGGAAAGGGCGCTGGCTTCCTGGTTCCACTGGGTGACGTAGAGTTGTTCGTCGAGGGCGATCAATGCCGAGGGCATCGAGTCGATGATGCTGTTGAGGTAGTTCTGGAAACCGGTGAGCTTTTTCTCGATCTTGCTGCGCACCTGGACTTCCAACTCCAGCTTGCGGTTGGTGTGGCGGGTTTCCTCTGCCAGGCCCTGGGCTTGATCGTAGGCGGCCTGAGAGTCGTCCCGGGCGCGCTTGAGTTGCTGCTCGCGGGCTTCGATGCGTGAAAGCATGGTGTTGAAAGCTTCGGCCAGGCTGCCGATTTCGTCGTGGTTGCCGCGACCGGCGCGCAGGGCGTAGTTCTCTTCCCGTGTGACCTGACGCGACAATTCTTCCAGTTCATGGATCGGCCGGGTAATCAGGCGTTTGATCTGCCGGGCAATCACCAGCCACAGCAGCACGCTGAAGATCAGGATGCCCAGGCTGGCGGTTAACGTCCCGGTGTAGAACGCCACCGGCAGTTCGCTGCTGGCCACCAGCAACAAATGCCCGGACGGTTGGCCTGCACGGGGAATGGTGATCACTTGGTTGCTGCGAAACTCGGTGGCGCGCCAGGTTTCGATCTCGCGGTAAGTGTCCGGCAGGTGCAGGCGATTGGCATGTTGCAGCTGGGCCAGGCGCGTGCCTTCGCCGTCATACAAGGCCGCCGCCCGCAACGGCGAGTAACTGGTCAGCTCATCCAGCAGGGTTTGTGCCTTGAGCGGTGAGTCCAGGGCCTCGGCGGCCAGTGACGGGTTGGAGACCAGCCGGCCGATGGCCTGCAAGGCCTGGGGTGCCATGCTTTCCTGGGAGATCCAGTAGGCGGCGCTGATAAAGGTCAGGTTGGCCACCAGCAAGACGGTGGTCAGCAAAACCAGCAGGGCCGCCAGCAGTTTCTGCCCAACCGGTAGATTTTCGAGACGCTGGCGCAGTGGCATCGAAGTTTTCGCAGCAAAGGAACAAGCAGGCAGGGTAGCGCGTGGTTCAGTCGCTGGGCAATCCGCGTGCAGACAGTCGTTGTACCAGGCGCGCCTGGAGTTGTTGCAGGTGTGGCAAGGTCAACTGGTGGCGGGCGGCCGCCTGGCAGGCGTAGCCCAGCAAGTAGCTGATTTCGGTGCGCCGGGCACTGGCAACGTCCTGGTACATCGAGGAGTAATTGGCCGCGGTGGCCTGAATCACGCGTTCCACTTCGCTTTGCAGGTCTTGCGCGGCCGCGGGCTGGCCGCAGCATTGCAGCAGGTCGGCGAGTTCGGCGCACAGGGTGGCGACTTCGCATTGATGGGCTTGCAGGTCACCATTGCGGCATTCGTACAGCACGGTCAGCGGGTTGATGGCGCAATTCAAAGCCAGTTTGCGCCACAGGCGGGTGAGGATGTCGGTGCTCCACTCATGGGGAATGCCGGCGGCCTGCAAGTCATCCAGCCATAGCGGCGGGGTAGGGTGGCTCGCATCTCCCAGCCAGGTGTAGCCGTGGCCGGCAAACACCACGCGCCAGTCGCTTTCGCGAAACGCGCCTTCGGTGCTGGAGGCGAAAATGCAGCGTGCCTGGGGCAGTTGTGCGGCGACTGCGTCCTGGCTGCCCAGGCCGTTTTGCAGCAGGATCAGTTCGGCGTCCGGCACCAGGCGGTGCTCGAGCTGTGCGACGGCGTGTTGTGCATCGTAGGCTTTGCACGCAACCAGCAGGCGATGGATCGGCTCTGTGCTATCGGATGTTTCGCCGACGACGGGGTAGGTATGGGCCGTGCCTTGCTCGACCAGGGTCAGCCCCTTGGCCGCCTGGTAACTCGCCAGCCGTGCGTGGTCCCGCAGGATCAGGCGCACGGGTAACCCCGCGCGGGCCAGGCGCGCGGCCCACAATGTTCCGAGGCTGCCGGCGCCGAGGACATGCCAGGTGGTCGACATCAGTTTTTACTCCGTAAGCCTGCCTGCAGTGAACGAGGCGAAAGAACCGCTATAATGCCCGGGCATTTTAGCCCGGGCGTGCTCCATCTCTACTGAGCCGCGCCCCTTTTTTATTGGAGAAACTACATGCCGTCGTTCGACGTGGTATCCGAACTGGACAAGCACGAACTCACCAACGCCGTCGAGAACGCCGTCAAGGAGCTGGATCGTCGTTATGACTTGAAGGGCAAGGGCAGCTTCGAGTTCAAGGAAAAGGACCTCACCGTCAACCTGACCGCAGAAGCCGACTTCCAGCTTGAAGCGATGATTGAGATCCTCAAGCTGTCGCTGGTCAAGCGCAAGATCGATGCGCAGTGCCTTGAAATCAAGGACGCCTATGCATCCGGCAAGCTGATGAAACAGGAAGTGGTGTTCAAAGAGGGCATCGACAAAGAGCTGGCGAAGAAAATCGTCGCTCACGTCAAGGATGCCAAGCTCAAGGTCCAGGCCGCGATCCAGGGCGAGCAGGTGCGTATCATCGGCAAGAAGCGTGATGACTTGCAAGAGGCCATTGCTGCCCTGCGCGCCAAGACTTTCGACATGCCGCTGCAGTTCAACAACTTCCGCGACTGACAGTCCTTTGGGGAACCTGTGGGCGTTTTTGACGTCCCACGCCCCAGAGTCTGCGCCGACCATTGAGCCCTACGGGGCTCAATTGCATTTATGGCCACTCAATATGCCGAGCATCCGGTAAACAGGAGAATGTAGATGGATTTGAACGCTGAAGTGGATCACCTGATCAAGACCTCGGAGTCGTGGTTACCGATGATCATGGAATATGGCAGCCGATTTTTGCTGGCGCTGGTTACCTTGGCCATCGGTTGGTGGCTGATCAATGTCTTGACCCACCGCGTGGGGCGTTTGCTGGCGTTGCGTAATGCTGACCTGGCGCTGCAACACTTCATTACCAGCCTTGCAAACATTGCGCTCAAAGTCATGCTGGTGGTCAACGTGGCCTCGATGATCGGCGTGGCAACCACTTCGTTCGTTGCTGCAATCGGTGCCGCCACCCTGGCCATCGGCCTGGCATTGCAAGGCAGCCTGGCGAACTTCGCCGGTGGTGTGCTGATTCTGTTGTTCCGTCCGTTCCGCATTGGTGACTGGATCGAAGCCCAGGGCACCTCCGGTACCGTCGATAGCATCCAGATCTTTCACACCGTGTTGCGCACCGGCGACAACAAGACGGTGATCATCCCAAACGGCAGCCTGTCCAACGGCCTCATCACCAACACCAACCGTCAGCCGACCCGCAAAGTGGTGTTTGACGTAGGTGTCGACTACGAAGCCGACCTGCAGAAGGCGCGTGAAGTGTTGCTGGAGCTGGCCAACGACCCACGCGTACTGGCTGACCCGGCACCGGCAGCCGTGGTTTCGACCTTGGGCGACAGCTCTATTACGGTGTCCCTGCGGATCTGGACCAAGACTTCGGATTATTGGGATGTGATGTTCATGTTCAATGAACTGGCACGTGACCGTTTGAAAGCGGCGGGGATTGATATTCCATTTCCGCAGCGGGTTATACGCGTCGTGCAGGAAAGTGCTACTAAGTAACAGTGCAACGGGTGAATTAAACCTGGCCAATGTGTCAGGTTTGATACACTGGACAAACTAGATAGCTAGCTTGCTAGTTATCTGTTCAAGGCGATTAAGTTGCAATAAAAAAGCCGCTCACTTGCGAACAAGTGAGCGGCTTTTTAGTTAGGGCCAAGCCCTAAGTCATCGTTGTAATCAAACTGTCAATTACAGGATGTTCAGCGGGTATTGCGCGATCAGACGCAGTTCGTCGATCGACGCCGAACCGTAGTACACACCATCGCTGGAGCGATAAGTGGCTTGACGTACACGCAGGCTCAGGTCTTTAGCCGGGCCGCTCTGGATCACGTACTTGGCTTCGATGTCACGTTCCCACTCTTTGCCGTTTGAGGTGTCGGCGGTGTTGGCGCCGGTGCCTTTAACGTAGCGAGTCATGAAGCTTAGGCCTGGTACGCCGAAAGTCGCCATGTTCAGGTCGTAGCGAGCCTGGAAGGACTTCTCGTCTTCAGCGTTGAAGTCGGAACGAGCGATGGAGTTGGCCAGGAAGATCGTGCCGCCGCCGTCTACGCCGTAGCCGTAGTCACCGTCACCGCTAACCTTCTGGTAGGCCAGGGTAAAGGTGTGAGCCTGGATGGTGTACGCGCCTTGCAAGCTATAGGCCCGGTTGTCCAGTTTGGTGGTGCCGTCTTTCTCAGCCCGTTGCAGGCCAGCGCCATCACTTTTGGTGCTGTAGATGTTGAAGTCGACCGCCAGGGACTGCTCATTGCTGAGCGCATGGGTCCAGTTCAGGTTGGCGTAGGTTTTCTTCCAGTAGTCTTCGGTCTTCGCGTAGTAGAGGCTGGCGCTGACTTCTGGAGTGAGGGCATAGACGCCACCGATGAAGTCGGTTTTTGTCAGGCCCAGGCTGTCGCGGTAGGTCTGGGCTTGTGCCACGCTCGAAGTGAAGTGACCGCCTTCAAGTTTCAGGCCTTTGATCTCGTTGCTGACAAGCGAGATACCCTGTGGCAATTCAGGCAGCAGACGGCTGTCATCGGAAGCGAATACAGGCGCGGTGGTGTACTGGTCGCCGATTTTCAGGACCGTATCGGAGATACGGAACTTAACTGCGCCGCCGCCCTTGGAGTAATCATCCTGAGCGCGACCGTCGGAGCCAGTTGGAAACAGGCCAGTGCCGGAACGACCCTTGCCGCTGTCCAGTTTGACGCCCAACAGACCGATGACGTCGACACCCACACCGATGGTGCCTTGAGTGAAGCCCGACTGGTACAGGCCGTTGAAGCCCAGACCGGTTTCGTCGACGCGGCTCTTGCCGGTGTCATTGTTACGGAAGTCGCGGCTAAAGTTCAGGAGGCGAGTGTTGATGCTGAAGGTACTGTCTTCAACAAAGCCCTTGGAATCGTCCTGGGAGGACGCGATTGCGAACTGCGAGGTGCCTGCTGAAACAGCGAGGGCGATCATGCTCCACTTCATCACGCGCATCGTGATTTGCTCCTTTGGTTTTAGGAAGAGTACTGCCGTCCCACCTATATTTTTGTCTGGGCGGCTCTTTCTTTTTTGTGTCGGCGCAAACTTATATCACGCTGACAATATTGGCGATACTTGCCCATCTATCCTTTCAGCTTCTTTACGAGCCTGTCGTAAATTGCTATGTCCATGTCGCAAATTTACAGTCCGAATGTAACCGGACTGACAACTTCAATACTGTTTTAAAACCTTGAAACCAGGGTGGAAAAGTCACCCTTGAAAGTTTTAACACTTCCCTGAAAAGCATTGACCCGCTGTGGTTTTCTGTCGCGAAACACCGGCTTCCTGCGGGTGCTGTTGTCGACCATATGAGTGTGAATGCAACAAGCGTGCACAAACGCGTGGCTGAATGTGATTTTTTCGTGAAAATTGTCAACGCTCTGTAAAAACCGCATAAGCACGGGCTTTTTACGCCGTTTGGTTTGGCTTCGGCGTGCCTGCTGTACTCCTGTGTGCAGGAGCGTAACCCCTGCACCCGAGCAAAACGTTACCGGTTCACCCCGTTCGGTGGGTAGTGGGCGGGTCCGTTTAACGCACAAATGGGTCATTTTGGTGCAGATGCTTCCTGCGCATATTTTTGCTCCGTACCACTGGTCTCTGCGTGCAAGCCCTCTGGTTCAAGGTCTTGAGGCATATCCTGTGCCCTGACTTTGACTGAGTGTGGGGGCGCTGGTCATTTAGCGTAGCTGAAATATTGGCCTGTCTCGAAATGGTGCGCTTTTTTTTGTGCCGTCCTGTTTAGGCGCGTATTTGGCCGGGAGCATTCGCCGTGAAGCGCCCGGCATTCGCAGGTATGCTGGGCGCCTGAAACCTGACCCGCCGAACGGGAGTGACTGCTGTGTTCGCCTTAGATCCACGTCTTCAACAAGACACCTTGCCCCTCGGGGATTTCCCCCTGTGCCGGCTGCTGCTTTGCAATGACTCGAATTACCCATGGTTCATCCTGGTGCCGCGCATTGACGGTATCAGCGAAGTGTTTCAACTGGATGTCGCTGACCAGCAGCGGGTGTGGCAGGAGAGCACCGCGCTGGCGCAACTGCTTAATGAAGGGTTTGGCGCCGATAAAATGAACATTGGCGCCCTGGGTAATGTGGTCAGCCAACTGCATGTGCATGTGATTGTGCGCAAGCGCGATGACGCGGCCTGGCCAGCGCCGGTCTGGGGCAAGCATCCGGCAAAGCCCTACAGTGACGAGCAAGTGGCAGCGATTCGTGCACGCCTGCGCGAGATCCTGCCGACTGACTTCACGTTCCTGGAGGCTTGAACCATGGACCTTCAAGACCGTGTAACCGACCTGGAGAGCCGCCTGGCCTTTCAGGACGACACCATTGAGACCCTCAATGACATCCTGGTCACCCAGCAGCGGGCAGTCGAGCGCCTGCAATTGCAGATGACAGCGCTGCTCAAGCGCCAGGAAGAAATGGGCGGCCAGTTCGAGTCGTCCGAGGAAGAAGCACCGCCGCCTCATTATTAACAGGATTGGGGTGAATCCCCGGGCGTAAAAAAACCGCGATACAGCCAGGCTGCATCGCGGTTTTTTGTTTCGGGGTGCTGGAATCAGCGACGCGGCAACGCGGCGATCACATCTTCAGCTTGCAGGCCCTTGTCACGGTTCATCACGGAAAACTCCACGCGCTGGCCTTCAACCAGAACGCGATGGCCTTCGCCGCGAATCGCCCGGAAGTGGACGAAGATATCGTCGCCCGAATCCCGGGAAATAAAGCCGAAGCCCTTGGAGGTGTTGAACCACTTGACGGTCCCGGTATCCCGGTTGGTCATGTCGTAGCTTTGCGACGCAGCGGCCGGGGAGGAACGGTAAAAACTGATGGCCAGATGAAGAACGATGGCAACCAGTGCGATTGCCAAACTGAGCAGGACGGCCGGGTGGCCACCCACTTCAGGCATAGGCGCCAGCAGGGTGAGGGTTTGTACGACAACAGCCAGGACCAGCAGGGCGCTGACCAGGTTTTGCAGTTGATGACGCGGGCCTTTGTTCCAGTAAGGAATGACTGGAGCCAGTGTCAGGTTAAGAAGACCAAAGAAGGTCAGGTAGAGAGCGTCAGGTTGTTGCAGGTAAGGCAGGGTTTCTGATCGCAGGCTGGGGATAAAGGACAGCAGCAAAGCTGCAGCGCCCGTTAGCAGGTGGACGATTTTCAACATTTTGATTAACTCACGTTAAGACGGATCACAAGGAAGAGCTGACTGGCACGGTTCGCTTCTGAACAATGGGAGGCGCTGGGCACGTGCACGGGTATCAGCCTATGCGGCTGCCGCAAAAAATAACGGTGGCGACACGCTGCCTATTTAACAGCAAAGCCTGTGCCTACTCAAATCAAGCATTTCGGGGTGTTGCGAGGCGAGCGGCATTTCTGCGTCAAACGCTTGTCCTAGACAGGTGCGGAGCTGTTCGTCGGGCGACGGGTAATTTTTCTTGCGCCGCTTAAGGCCTTGCCGACAGTGCGAAAGGGCTCCGCAAGGGGCGATTTGCCGCACCTCGGGTGCGGCTCTCAGGCTGCGCGAGGCCGGTACTCTTGCTAGAGTGGTCCTGCACCTGATCAATGAATTTTTTATCAATTGAAGGGGAAAAACATGGCAATCGATATTGGTATCAGTGAAGAAGACCGTAAATCAATCGTTGATGGACTTTCGCGACTGCTTTCCGATACCTATGTACTGTACCTGAAGACTCACAACTTCCATTGGAACGTAACGGGTCCCATGTTTCGCACGCTGCACTTGATGTTTGAAGAGCAGTACAACGAACTGGCGTTGGCGGTGGATTCAATTGCAGAGCGTATTCGTGCCCTCGGCTTCCCGGCGCCGGGTGCTTACTCGGTGTATGCGCGTCTTTCTTCGATCAAGGAAGAAGAGGGCGTACCGAGCGCTGAGGACATGATCAAACAATTGGTCGAAGGCCAGGAAGCGGTTACCCGAACGGCTCGCGGCATCTTCCCGTTGTTGGATAAAGTCAGCGATGAGCCCACTGCAGACTTGCTGACCCAGCGCATGCAAGTTCATGAAAAAACGGCGTGGATGTTGCGTTCCCTGCTCGAAAACAAATAAGGCGCTGTGGCGCGGAGGCGTCGAACTGACGCCCCTCGCCCTGCTTGTCGTGCCGGTGCCACGGCCTTTTCCTCATTCTGCGAGCTTCCCGACGCGCGCGTTGGCTTGTCCTACGGTGATCAACTCCCTGTCTTCTGGCTGCACGTGTCTTCTTGATGTTTTATAGGCTCAACGGCCAATGAGAATACTCAGGAGTGGCTGTTAGGCAATGGAGTGTCAAGTGTATGTCACGTGGAGCGGGTAATGGAGTGATGGAAACGGTCGGGTTTCACAAGATAAAGATGGACCCCTTTGCCAAAGGGTTTGATATGGACTTGGCCAGGCCACTGTCCCGATCAGTCAGGCTTAATGGTTTTTCGACGTGTTTGCGACTTGAACAAGTCTATTGGAATATTCTGACGGAAATCGCCAGGATCAATACCTGCTCGGTCAGTGCACTGTTGTCTTACGTAGACCGCGAAGTGCACTTGCGTTACGGCGGAGTGAAGAACTTCAGCGGCCTGGTGAGGGTGGTGTGCGTGGTCCATGTATTAAAAGGACGGGTTACCGCGCCGGCCAGCGAGTTCAGCCCGGGATGATTCGCCTGCCAGGTGCCGCGCCCGGGAAGTTTCCGGTTCGGGCCCCTGGCAGGCGTCCGATATGGCCACCTATATATAAAGCAGGGCGCCGCTACGGCTGCACAGCCTCGATTTACCAGATATAATCCCGGGCTTTGCTGCGCATGCCGGGACTTTCCCACGGGACAGAGTCAGGGCAGGGCGTGGCTTACGTCGTGATCTGATCGCCGAGACATCTCCATGCCCATGTACGACTATCAATGCGCTTCCTGTGGTCATCAGTTGGAAGCCATTCAAAAGATCAGCGCCGCGCCGCTGGTCGATTGCCCAGCCTGCCAGGCGCCGGAGCTTAAAAAGATGTTGTCCATGCCGGGCTTTCGCCTGAGTGGCAGCGGCTGGTACGAGACCGACTTCAAGACCGGCTCGAAAAAGAATCTGGCCGGCGGCGACAAAGCAGACTGAGTTGAACTCTACGCGCAGGCTCCTGCATTATCCGTCACCTGACTAAGCTGTACGGTGATGAGGCAGGCCTCCACCGAATTTCGAATTACGAGAAGCGAAACCACTATCATGATGCGCAGCCACTATTGCGGCCAACTGAACGAGACCCTGGAAGGTCAGGAAATCACTCTTTGCGGATGGGTTCACCGTCGCCGCGACCACGGCGGGGTGATCTTCCTCGATATCCGTGATCGTGATGGTCTGGCCCAGGTGGTGTTCGATCCGGACCGCGCCGAGAGCTTCGCCGCCGCCGATCGCGTACGCAGCGAGTACGTCGTGAGGATCACCGGCAAGGTTCGCCTGCGTCCGGCCGGTGCCACCAATGCCAACATGGCATCGGGCATGATCGAAGTGCTGGGCTATGAGCTGGAAGTGCTGAACGAATCGGAAACCCCGCCGTTCCCGTTGAACGAGTTCTCGGACGTTGGCGAAGAAACCCGCCTGCGTTATCGCTTCCTTGACCTGCGTCGCCCGGAAATGGCCGAGAAGCTGCGTCTGCGTTCGCGCATGACCACCAGCATCCGTCGCTTCCTCGACGAGAACGGCTTCCTCGACGTCGAGACGCCGATCCTCACCCGTGCTACCCCGGAAGGCGCCCGCGACTACCTGGTGCCGAGCCGTACCCACGCCGGTTCCTTCTTTGCGTTGCCGCAATCGCCACAGCTGTTCAAGCAACTGCTGATGGTCGCCGGCTTCGACCGCTACTACCAGATCGCCAAGTGCTTCCGTGACGAAGACCTGCGGGCTGACCGCCAGCCGGAATTCACCCAGATCGACATCGAGACCAGTTTCCTCGATGAAAAAGAGATCATGGGCATCACCGAGCAAATGATCCGCAACCTGTTCAAGGAAGTGCTGGACCTGGAGTTCGGCGAATTCCCGCACATGACCTTCGAAGAAGCCATGCGCCGTTACGGTTCCGACAAGCCCGACCTGCGTAACCCGCTGGAACTGGTTGACGTTGAAGACCAGCTCAAGGATGTCGACTTCAAAGTGTTCAGCGGCCCGGCCAACGACCCGAAATGCCGTATTGCCGCGCTGCGCGTTCCTGGCGCCGCGAGCATGCCGCGCAAGCAGATCGACGACTACACCAAGTTCGTCGGCATCTACGGTGCCAAGGGCCTGGCGTACATCAAGGTCAACGAGCGCGCCAAGGGTGTTGAAGGCCTGCAGTCGCCAATCGTCAAGAACATCCCTGAAGCCAACCTCAACGTGATCCTTGATCGCGTTGGCGCGGTCGACGGCGACATCGTGTTCTTCGGCGCCGACAAGTCCAAGATCGTCAGCGAAGCACTGGGTGCACTGCGGATCAAGGTCGGTAACGACCTGAACCTGCTGACCTGCAAGTGGGCGCCGATGTGGGTGGTCGACTTCCCGATGTTCGAAGAGAACGACGACGGCAGCTTCAGCGCCCTGCACCACCCGTTCACCGCGCCCAAGTGCACGCCGCAAGAGCTCGAAGCCAACCCGGCTGGCGCTCTGTCCCGTGCCTACGACATGGTGCTGAACGGCACCGAGCTGGGTGGCGGTTCGATCCGTATCCACCGCAAGGAAATGCAGCAATCGGTCTTCCGCCTGCTGGGCATCAACGAAGATGAGCAGCAAGAGAAGTTCGGCTTCCTGCTCGACGCCCTGAAATACGGCGCACCACCCCACGGCGGCCTGGCTTTCGGCCTGGACCGCCTGGTGATGCTGATGACCGGTGCCCAGTCGATCCGTGAAGTGATTGCCTTCCCGAAAACCCAAAGTGCTGCCGACGTCATGACGCAGGCACCGGGTGTGGTGGATGCCAAGGCACTGCGCGAGCTGCATATCCGTTTGCGCGAAGCACCAAAGGCTGAGTAAGGCCGCAGCGTGAAAGCGCGATAAGGTTTTACATTGTCAGCTAAGGGCGCATCTTCGGATGCGCCTTTGCGTTACAAGGGCTGTACGTTAAAGAGGGAAGTCCCGCCTGGGGCGGGATCGACAGGTTTCTACAGAATTTCGGAGTTGTGTTATGGCTGGCCATTCCAAGTGGGCGAACATCAAGCACCGCAAAGAGCGTCAGGATGCCAAGAAAGGCAAGATCTTCACCAAGTGGATTCGCGAGCTGACCGTAGCTGCGCGCCAGGGTGGCGGTGACCCGGGCTCCAACCCGCGTCTGCGCCTGGCCCTGGACAAGGCGCTGGGCGCCAATATGAGCCGCGACATCATCGACCGTGCCGTGGCCCGTGGCGCCGGTGCGGCCGATACCGATGACATGGTCGAGTTGAGCTACGAAGGCTACGGCCCCGGTGGCGTGGCGGTGATGGTCGAGTGCATGACCGACAACCGCAACCGTACCGCGGCTGCCGTGCGCCATGCGTTCAGCAAGTGTGGCGGCAACCTTGGCACCGACGGTTCGGTGGCCTACCTGTTTGAGCGCAAGGGGCAGATCTCCTTCGCGCCGGGCGTTGATGAAGATGCGCTGATTGAAGCGGCGATGGAGGCGGATGCCGACGACGTGGTGACCAACGAAGACGGCTCCATCGACGTGTTTACCTCGTTTGCGGGCTTCTACTCGGTGCGTAACGCCCTGGAAGCGGCCGGTTTCAAAGGGACCGATGCGGAAATCGTGATGCTGCCGACCACCAGCGCCGAGCTCGACCTGGACGGGGCTCAGAAGGTACTCAAGATGCTCGACATGCTCGAAGACCTGGATGACGTGCAGAACGTCTATTCCAACGCCGATATCCCGGAATCGGTAGCCGAACAGCTCACTTAAGTACACCAAAGATCCAATGTGGGAGCTGTCGAACTCCGGCGAGGCTGCGATGGCATCAACCCGGTCGAGCTGATGCACCGAGGTGCCTTTAGCGCAGGCAAGCCAGCTCCCACAGGGTTCTATGCTGTTTACACAAACCATGTGCCTGGCGCATCCGCTTTAAATCCAACCCGCAGGCGTTATGACTTTAATCCTAGGTATCGACCCCGGTTCGCGAATCACCGGCTTTGGCGTGGTCCAACAGACCCCGCGAGGCTGCGTGTACGTGGCCTCGGGCTGTATCCGTACCGGCGCCGGCGAGCTGGCCGAGCGCTTGCAAATCGTTTATCGCGGCGTGCGTGAAGTAATCCAGACCTATGGCCCCGTGACCATGGGCATCGAAAAAGTGTTCATGGCAAAAAACGCCGACTCGGCCTTGAAGCTCGGCCAGGCGCGCGGCGCTGCCATTGTTGCCGGTGCCGAAGAGGGCATGGAAATCGCCGAATACACCGCGACCCAGGTCAAGCAAGCCGTGGTCGGCACCGGCGCAGCCAATAAGGAGCAAGTGATGATGATGGTCATGCACATGCTCAAGCTCACCTCCAAACCGCAAATCGACGCCTCCGACGCCCTGGCCATTGCCATTTGCCACGCCCATACCCGTTCCAGCCTGATGCCGCACGGCTTGGGCACGGCACGCAGTCGTGGCGGCCGGCTGCGTCTCTGATAGCATCAGCGCAATCATTCTGCGTGGGGTGCATGAACGGCCTGTGCTGTCGGCCGGCATGCCCGCGTTATTACCGGCCAGGCCTTGATCTGAGCCGATTCTTAAGGATTCGAACGTGATTGGACGCTTGCGCGGCACCCTGGCTGAGAAACAGCCGCCGCACCTGATTCTGGATGTAAACGGCCTGGGCTATGAGCTGGAAGTGCCCATGACCACCCTCTACCGCCTACCGTCGGTCGGTGAGCCGCTGACCCTGCACACCCACCTGGTGGTGCGTGAAGATGCCCAATTGCTCTATGGTTTCATCGGCAAGCGTGACCGCGATTTCTTCCGTGAGCTGATCCGCCTCAATGGCGTGGGGCCGAAGCTGGCGCTGGCGTTGATGTCGAGCCTGGAAGTCGATGAATTGGTGCGGTGTGTGTCAGCGCAGGATACGTCCGCACTGACCAAGGTACCGGGTGTCGGCAAGAAAACCGCCGAACGCTTGCTGGTGGAGCTGAAAGACCGCTTCAAGGCCTGGGAAGTCGTGCCGAGCATGTTCGCCCTGGTGCCTAACCAGCCTGATGCGCCGGGCGTTCCGGTGGCCAGCGCTGAAAGCGATGCGGTCAGCGCGCTGATCTCCCTGGGCTACAAGCCACAAGAGGCGAGCAAGGCCGTGTCGGCCATCAAGGACAAGAACCTGAGCAGCGAAGACATGATCCGCCGCGCCCTGAAGGGAATGATTTAAGTGATTGAAGCTGATCGTCTGATCGCGGCCACCGGCCCCCGTGACCGTGAAGAAGTCCAGGACCGGGCCATTCGCCCCCTGAGCCTTGCCGAATACATCGGCCAGCCCACCGTGCGCGAGCAAATGGAACTGTTCATCCAGGCCGCACGCGGGCGTAGCGAGTCACTGGACCACACGTTGATCTTTGGCCCGCCAGGCTTGGGCAAGACCACCCTGGCCAACATCATCGCCCAGGAGATGGGCGTGTCGATCAAGTCCACCTCAGGCCCCGTGCTGGAGCGCCCGGGCGACCTGGCAGCGCTGCTGACCAACCTTGAACCCCACGACGTACTGTTTATCGACGAGATTCACCGGCTATCGCCCATCGTCGAGGAAGTGCTGTATCCGGCCATGGAAGACTTCCAGCTGGACATCATGATCGGCGAAGGCCCTGCGGCGCGCTCGATCAAGCTCGACCTGCCACCGTTCACGCTGGTGGGTGCTACCACTCGCGCCGGAATGCTGACCAACCCGTTGCGCGACCGTTTCGGGATTGTTCAACGTCTGGAGTTCTATAGCACGGCAGACCTGGCGACCATCGTCAGCCGATCGGCGAGCATCCTGGGCCTGCCCCTGGACCCGGAAGGCGCCTTTGAAATCGCCCGTCGTGCCCGTGGTACGCCGCGTATTGCCAACCGTTTGCTGCGCCGGGTGCGCGACTTTGCCGAAGTGCGGGCCAAGGGGCATATCACCAAGCCCGTCGCAGACCTGGCGCTGAACCTGCTGGACGTGGACGAACACGGCTTTGACCACCAGGACCGGCGCCTGCTGTTGACCATGATCGAGAAGTTCGACGGCGGCCCGGTAGGGGTGGACAGCCTCGCGGCCGCCATCAGCGAAGAGCGGCACACGATTGAGGATGTACTGGAGCCGTACCTGATCCAGCAGGGCTACATCATGCGTACGCCGAGGGGCCGAGTGGTAACCCGGCATGCCTATTTGCACTTTGGGTTAAACATTCCGTCACGATTGGGCGAGATGCCCGTAGTAGACGAATTCCTCGATGCAGTAGACGATTAAAAACGCTTGGCGATTCGATTTATTCGGCGTTTGTGCTGTCCTAGTGGCTGGCGTCGTCATTCTTTCGTTAGAAATGAGCCACAGAGTGAAAAACAGTTGCCTGGCCGGATTGGCAACCTGAGGAGTAAGCACTAGAGTATGCGCGCGCAAAACGGGGATCAGTCGTTCGCACATCGCTGTCGCGTTTATTACGAGGACACCGATGCTGGCGGCATCGTTTATTACGTCAATTACCTAAAGTTCATGGAGCGGGCTCGAACCGAGCGGCTACGGGAGCTGGGCTTTGCCCAATCCACGCTTGCAGGGGAGGACCTGTTGTTTGTCGTGCATTCCAGCGAGGCACGTTACTACGCGCCGGCGCGACTGGACGACGAACTGCTGGTCAGCGCAGAAATAACCGAATTGAACCGTGCCAGCCTGCGCTTTAAACAGCAGGTCAGGCGGGCTACGGATGCAACGCTGCTCTGTGAGGGGCAGTTCCTGGTGGCCTGTGTTCGCACCAATAGTTTGAAACCCCGGGCCATTCCCGAAACTCTACGCGCGGCCTTTGCCGCCGTGAGCGGCGCGGGTAAACATTCAGAGCAGGAGATTTAGCGTGGAACCTACCGTCGTCGACCATTCCTCCATGTGGAGCCTGGTCAGCAATGCCAGTGTTGTGGTTCAACTGGTGATGCTGGTCCTGGTAGCCGCATCGGTTACCTCTTGGGTCATGATTTTTCAGCGCAGCAACCTGCTGCGCGCCGGTCGACGTGCCCTGGAGAGCTTCGAGGAGCGCTTTTGGTCGGGTATCGACCTGTCCAAACTGTATCGCCAGGCCGGCAGCAACCCGGACCCGGATTCGGGCGTCGAGCAGATCTTCCGCGCCGGCTTCAAGGAATTCTCCCGTCTGCGCCAGCAGCCAGGCGTTGACCCGGAAGCGGTCATGGAAGGCGTGGCCCGTGCCATGCGCGTTGCCATTTCCCGCGAAGAAGAAAAGCTTGAGCAAAGCCTGCCATTCCTCGCCACCGTAGGGTCCGTGAGCCCTTACATCGGCCTGTTCGGTACCGTGTGGGGCATCATGAACTCCTTCCGCGGCCTGGCCCAGGCCCAGCAAGCGACCCTCGCCACCGTGGCCCCGGGTATCGCGGAAGCGCTGATCGCCACTGCTATCGGCCTGTTCGCAGCCATTCCCGCAGTAATCGCCTACAACCGTTTTGCTGCTCGCGGCGAAACCTTGATCAGCCGTTACTACACCTTCGCCGAAGAATTCCAGGCGATCCTGCACCGTAAAGTGCACACCAGCGAAGAATAAGCAGGTAATTCCCAATGGCTTTAATCGCTCGAGCTCGCAAAAAGCGCAAGCCGGTCGCCGAGATGAACGTAGTGCCCTACATCGACGTGATGCTGGTGCTGCTGGTTATCTTCATGGTGACCGCGCCGATGCTCAATCAGGGCGTGAAGGTTGATCTGCCCAAGGTTTCCAGCGAAGCCTTGCCGCAGGACAACAACACCCAGGTCCTGACCATTTCGATCAAGGCTGACAAGACCTATTACTGGAACCTTGGCAGCGAAGTCGACACCCAGAAGCAGCAGGACAAGGCCATGACCTTGCCGCAGATGACGGATGCGGTGACCAAGATCATTCGCGCCGGCAACGAAGGCGGCAAGCACACCCAGGTGTTCATCCGCGGCGACAAGGTCGTCGACTACGGCTCCGTGATGGGCGCCATGGGCGGGCTGCAGAAGGCCGGCGTCGGTAATGTTGGCTTGATTACCGAGGCGCCCTGATGCACCAACAGCGAGAGCCGTCCGCCTCGGAAAGCTTCTTCTGGCCTAGCGTCTGGGCAATTGCCCTGCACGTCCTGGTGTTTGGCATGCTGTTTGTCAGCTTTGCCATGACCCCGGACCTGCCGCCAGCCAAGCCGATCGTGCAGGCGACCCTGTATCAGCTGAAATCGAAAAGCCAGGCCACCACCCAGACCAATCAGAAGATTGCGGGTGAGGCCCAGAAGTCGGCTGCGCGCCAGACTGAAGTCGAACAGATGGAACAGAAGAAGGTCGAGCAGGAAGCGGTGAAGGCTGCTGCGGAACAAAAGAAAGAAGAGGCGGCTCAAAAGGCCGAGGAATCGAAAAAGGCC
The DNA here is from genome assembly GCF_034314165.1 of Pseudomonas sp. Bout1. Taxonomy (GTDB): domain Bacteria; phylum Pseudomonadota; class Gammaproteobacteria; order Pseudomonadales; family Pseudomonadaceae; genus Aquipseudomonas. Next base: position 1,353,862 of record NZ_JAVIWK010000001.1, read on the forward strand.
GACGAGGCGAAGAAAGCTGAAGAGGCGCAAAAGGCTGATGAAGCCAAGAAAGCCGATAAAGCTGCCGAAGCCAAAAAGGTCGAAGAGAAACAATTGGCTGATATAGCCAAGAAGAAATCTGAAGAAGAAGCCAAGAAAGCTGCCGAAGAAGAGGCCAAGAAAAAGGCCGCTGAAGACGCGAAGAAAAAGATTGTCGAAGACGCGAAGAAGAAAGCCGCGGACGACGCCAAGAAGAAAGCTGAAGCTGACGAGGCGAAGAAGAAAGTCGCCGACGATGCGAAGAAGAAAGCTGCCGCCGATGCCTCCAAGAAAAAGGCCCAGGAAGCAGCACGTAAATCGACCGAAGACAAAAAGGCCCAGGCCTTGGCCGATTTGCTTTCCGACACGCCGCAGCGCCAGCAGGCCTTGGCTGATGAACGTGGTGATGAAGTCGCGGGCAGTTTCGATGACCTGATTCGCTCACGGGCAGCAGAAGGCTGGACACGTCCTCCTTCGGCACGCAAAGGCATGACAGTAGTGCTGCAGATCGGCATGTTGCCGGACGGTACGGTGACTTCGGTCAGCGTGGCCAAGTCCAGTGGCGATGGTTCGTTCGACAGTTCGGCGGTAGCAGCGGTCAAGAACATTGGCCGGTTGACCGAGATGCAGGGAATGAAACCAAGCGACTTCGCTCCCTACCGTTCATTCAAGATGACATTCACACCTGAGGATCTAGCCTTGTGAGAAACCTTCTTCGAGGAATGCTTGTCGTTATTTGCTGCATGGCAGGGATAGCGGCGGCGGATGAAAAGAACATCCTGGTCACCAGCGGTAGCGATCGGGCCACCCCGATCGCCGTTGTACCGTTTGGCTGGCAGGGCGGCAGCGTGCTGCCGGACGACATGTCGCAGATCATCAGCGATGACCTGCGCAACTCCGGTTACTACGCACCGATCGACAAAGGCAACATGATCAGCCAGCCGACCCAGGCCAGCGAAGTCATCTTCCGTGACTGGAAAGCGCTGAACGCCCAGTACCTGATGGTGGGCAGCATCACGCCTGCCGGCGGCCGCCTGCAGATCCAGTACACTCTGTTCAACGTCGCGACCGAGCAGCAAGTGCTGACCGGCAGCGTGTCGGGCACCACGGATCAGCTGCGGGACATGGCGCACTACATCTCCGACCAGTCGTTTGAAAAACTGACCGGGATCAAGGGTGCCTTCTCCACTCGCCTGCTTTATGTAACGGCAGAGCGTTTTTCGGTAGACAACACTCGCTACACGCTGCAGCGTTCCGACTATGACGGCGCTCGTGCAGTGACGTTGCTGCAATCGCGTGAGCCAATCCTGTCGCCGCGCTTCGCACCGGATGGCAAGCGTATCGCCTACGTGTCGTTTGAACAGAAGCGTCCACGCATCTTCGTTCAACACATCGACACTGGTCGCCGTGAGCAGATCACCAACTTTGAAGGCCTCAATGGCGCACCAGCCTGGTCGCCGGATGGTTCACGCCTGGCGTTCGTGCTGTCCAAAGACGGCAACCCGGACATCTACGTGATGAACATGGCTTCGCGCCAACTGAGCCGTGTTACCAGTGGCCCAGGCATCAACACCGAACCGTTCTGGGGCAAGGATGGTTCGACCATCTACTTCACCTCTGACCGTGGCGGCAAGCCGCAAGTCTACAAAACCAGCGTCAACGGCGGCGGCGCCGAACGTGTGACCTTTATTGGTAACTACAACGCGGCACCCAAGCTTTCGGCCGATGAAAAGACGTTGGTGATGATTCACCGTCAGGATGGTTTCACTAATTTCCGGGTTGCGGCCCAGGATTTGCAGCGCGGAACCGTAAAAATCCTCACAGATACCAACCTTGATGAGTCAGCCACTGTTGCGCCCAACGGCACCATGGTAATCTACGCCACCCGCCAGCAGGGCCGGGGAGTCTTGATGCTCGTGTCCATTAATGGACGCGTAAGGCTCCCGCTTCCTACCGCACAAGGCGAAGTCAGAGAACCGTCCTGGTCCCCTTACCTGAACTGACGCGGCGCTACAAAAAGAAGTACTTAACACACTGGGGTTCATTAGGAGTTTCACGATGGAAATGCTGAAGTTTGGTAAGTTTGCTGCTCTGGCTCTGGCTCTGTCCGTAGCCGTTGGTTGCTCGTCTAAAGGCGGCGACAATGCCGGTGAAGGCGCAGCTGTTGATCCAAACGCTGGTTACGGCGCTAACACTGGTGCAGTTGACGGCTCCCTGAGCGAAGAAGCTGCTCTGCGCGCTATCACCACTTTCTACTTCGAATACGACAGTTCGGACCTGAAACCAGAAGCCATGCGCGCTCTGGACGTTCACGCGAAGGACCTGAAAGCTAACGGCGCTCGCGTTGTTCTGGAAGGTAACACCGACGAACGTGGTACTCGTGAGTACAACATGGCACTGGGCGAGCGTCGTGCGAAAGCCGTTCAGCGCTACCTGGTACTGCAAGGTGTTGCTCCGGGCCAACTGGAACTGGTTTCCTACGGTAAAGAGCGTCCAGTTGCTACTGGCCACGACGAGCAGTCCTGGGCTCAAAACCGTCGCGTCGAACTGCGTAAGTAATTCGTCATGCGAACGTGCCGTCGTGCTCTAACTGTATTGGCTCTCAGCCTGGCACCGCTTGCGGTGTGGGCTGCGGTTCCTGTGGAAGATAGCAACTCTGGCTATAACAATAGCGGGAGCAGCTATCCGCCAGCGGGTTATGGCACGAACGGCGCCTATGCCGGGGGAGCGGCGACTGCCGCCCCTTCGGCACAGGGCGAACTGTTCAACCAGCTGCAACGCATGCAGGATCAATTGTCGCAGCAACAAGGCACGATTGAAGTTCTGCAAAATCAAGTGAACCAGCTGAAGCAAGAAGGCCTGGAGCGATACCAGGATCTTGATCGACGTATTGGAGCCGGCGTTACACCAGCCACCACTCCTGATAATTCTTCTGCCGGTGGCGCCCCAAGCGCCGCCGGTGGTGCAGCAGCAGGGGCCGCGGCTGCCAGCCAAGCCCCTGCCGCCAGCAGCGAACCGGGTGACCCGGCGAAGGAAAAGCTGTATTACGACGCAGCCTTCGACCTGATCAAAGCCAAGGACTTCGATAAAGCCAGCCAGGCTTTTACCGCGTTCCTGCGCAAATACCCGAACAGCCAGTATGCGGGCAACGCCCAGTACTGGTTGGGTGAGGTGAACCTGGCCAAGGGCGATCTGCAAGGTGCAGGCCAGGCGTTTGCCAAGGTCAGCCAGCTGTACCCCAAGCACGCCAAGGTGCCGGATTCGCTGTACAAACTTGCTGACGTAGAACGCCGCCTGGGTCATACCGACAAGGTCAAAGGCATTCTGCAGCAGGTGGTGGCCCAATATCCGGGTACCTCCGCCGCGCAGTTGGCTCAACGGGATCTGCAACGCATGTAAGTGTGGCAACCCCGTTTAGAAGAAACCCGCGCCCTGCGCGGGTTTTTTCGTTAGAATCCACGCCCTTTTATGACACACGCTTTTTGGGGTTTACGCGTTGGCGGAATTCCTTGAAGTGCCTGACGGAGGCGGACAGCCTGTTTAGCTGTTACGCCCGTGGCGACTATGCAAGACACATTACGTATCACCGAAGTTTTTTACTCGTTGCAGGGTGAAACGCGCACTGCCGGCCTGCCCACTGTATTTGTGCGCCTCACCGGTTGCCCGCTGCGTTGCGAGTACTGCGACAGCGCGTACGCCTTCAGCGGCGGCACCGTGCGTACCCTTGACGACATCCTCGAACAAGTGGCCGGTTACCGGCCGCGGTATGTCTGCGTTACGGGTGGTGAGCCACTGGCGCAGCCTAATGCCATTCCCTTGCTCAAGCAGTTGTGTGATGCCGGTTACGAGGTGTCGCTGGAAACCAGCGGCGCCCTGGATATTGCTGCGGTCGACCCACGTGTCAGCCGGGTTGTCGATCTGAAGACTCCAGGCTCCAAGGAAGTGCACCGCAACCGTTACGAGAACATCGAGCTGCTGACAGCCAACGATCAGGTCAAGTTCGTCATCTGTTCCCGTGAAGACTATGACTGGGCGACCTCCAAGTTGATCCAGTACGGCCTCGACCGTCGCGCTGGCGAAGTGCTGTTTTCCCCAAGCCACCATGACCTGAATGCGCGTGACCTGGCCGACTGGGTCGTTGCGGACAACTTGCCGGTACGCCTGCAACTGCAACTGCACAAATACCTGTGGAACGACGAGCCGGGGCGCTGAGATGACTGATCACAAGCGTGCGGTCATCCTGCTGTCCGGCGGCCTCGACTCTGCCACCGTGGTTGCCATGGCCCGAGCAGAAGGCTACAGCTGCTACACCATCAGCTTCGACTACGGCCAGCGCCACCGCGCCGAACTCGACGCCGCCGCCCGCGTCGCCCGCGACCTCGGTGTGGTCGAGCACAAGGTGATCGGCCTGAACCTCAACGGCATCGGCGGTTCGGCGTTAACCGACAGCTCGATAGACGTGCCCCAGGCGCCCAGCGAAGGCATCCCGGTGACCTACGTGCCAGCGCGTAACACTGTCTTTCTATCCCTGGCCCTCGGTTGGGCCGAAGTGCTGAACGCCCGCGACATCTTCATTGGCGTCAACGCGCTGGACTACGCCGGTTACCCGGACTGCCGTCCCGAGTACATCGAGTCGTTCGAGCGCATGGCCAATCTTGCGACCAGGGCCGGTGTAGAGGGGCAGGGCTTTCGCATCCTGGCGCCGCTGCAGAGCCGCAGCAAGGCGGATATCGTGAAGGCTGGCGTAGGACTTGGCGTCGATTACTCGCTGACTGTTTCCTGCTATCAGGCGGACAATGATGGTCGTGCTTGTGGGAAATGCGACAGCTGCCGACTGCGTGCTGAAGGCTTCCAGGCGGCCGGAATTACTGACCCAACGCGTTATTTCTGATTTATTTAAAATAAGGTGTTGAATAATCCTTAGAAATCAGTATTATACGCGCCACCACACAGCGGGTCGTTAGCTCAGTTGGTAGAGCAGTTGGCTTTTAACCAATTGGTCGTAGGTTCGAATCCCACACGACCCACCATTTTTGGCGGTTTAGAAAATCCGGAAGGCCCACGCAAGTGAGGATTTCCGGGTTTTTTTTTGCCCAGTAAAAAGCCGATCATTCTCAAGGCTGAGAGTGATCGGCTTTTTTCGTTAAACCTAGCCAAACCGCCCGGTTATATAGTCCTCGGTCTGCTTCATCCTGGGTTTGGTGAAGATCTCATCCGTATTGCCGTGCTCAATCAGTTCGCCCATGAACATGAACGCGGTGCTGTCCGACACGCGCGCTGCCTGTTGCATGTTGTGAGTCACGATGATCACCGTGTACTGCTCTTTCAACTCGGTGATCAACTGCTCGATGCGCCCGGTGGAAATCGGGTCGAGCGCCGAGGTCGGTTCATCCAGCAGCAATACCTGCGGGCGCAGCGCAATGGTGCGGGCGATGCACAGGCGCTGCTGTTGCCCGCCCGAAAGACTTTGGGCGCTCTGCTTGAGTTTGTCCTTCACCTCATCCCACAGCGCGCCGCCGCGCAACGCTTGCTCGACTCGATCATCCATTTCCCGGCGCGACAGTTTTTCATGGTGGCGCACGGCATAGGCGATGTTGTCGTAGATCGACATGGGGAAGGGCACCGGCTTCTGGAAGACCATCCCGACGTGGCTGCGCAGGCGGTTCATCGAGTAGCCCGGTGCCAGGATGTTCTCGCCGTTCAGCAGCACCTCACCGCGGGCTTCCTGCTTGGGGTACATCGAGTAGATGCGGTTGAACACGCGCAGCAAGGTCGACTTCCCGCAGCCCGATGGACCAATGATCGCGGTGATGCGTTTTTCCGGAATATCGATGTCGATGGATTTCAGCGAACGTTGGTTGTTGTAGAAAAACTCCAAACCCCGGACACGGATTTTGGTTTTGTCAGGATCAATTCGGGTCGATTGCATCAGTGGGACCTATTGCGCAAAAGAATCAGGCGAGACAGCAAACTCAGCACCAGCACGAACATCGTCAGTACCAAGGCGCCAGCCCAGGCGAGGGAGTGCCAGTCATCGAAGGGGCTCATGGCGTACTGGAAAATAACCACGGGTACGCTGGCAATCGGTTTGAGCAGGTTGCTGCTCCAGAACTGGTTGCCGAAGGCGGTGAACAGCAGCGGTGCGGTTTCCCCGGTAATTCGCGCCAGCGCCAGCAGGATGCCGGTCACCACGCCAGCCTTGGCGGCCCGCAGGACGATCTGCAGCGTCAACTTCCATTGCGGCACACCCAAGGCCAGGGCTGCCTCGCGCAGGGTCGAGGGCTGCAGTTGGAGCATTTCGTCAGTCGTCCTTACCACCACCGGTATCACCAACAGGGCCAATGCCAGGGCGCCGGCAATGGCGGAGAAACCCACCTGATGATTGGTCAGCAGATTCAGCGGCAGGATCACGCCGGTATAGATGAATAACCCCAGCACGATTGATGGCGCAGACAGCAGGATGTCGTTGATGAAACGAACCGTGGTCCCCAGGCGCGAATGCCGTGCGAACTCTGCCAGCCAGATGCCCGCCATCAGCCCGATGGGCGTACCAATCAGCAGGGCAATCCCCGACATCAGGGCACTGCCATAAAACGCGTTGGCCAGGCCGCCGTCGGTGCCGGGCGGCGGTGTCATCTCGGTAAACAGGCGCAGGTTGAGCGCCTGGAAGCCATTGATGATGGTGGTCAGCAGAATCCACGCCAGCCACAGCAGGCCAAAGGCGGTCGCGCCACAACTGAGCAGCATGGCCACACGGTTCTTGAAGGCACGCTTGCGGTACAGCCGTTCGTTGCTGTTCACAGGCCCTCCTTGCGCGACAGGCGCATGAGCATTAGCCGCGCCAGCGCCAGCACCACGAATGTCACGATGAACAGCAGGAAGCCCAGCGCAATCAGCGCCGAACGATGCAGGTCGGTATAGGCCTCGCTGAACTCGTTGGCGATAACGGACGCGATGGAGCTGCTGGGCATCAGCAGCGAGGCGGAGAACTGTTGCGCGTTACCGAGCACGAAGGTGACGGCCATGGTTTCGCCCAATGCGCGACCGAGTCCGAGAAAGATCCCGCCGACCACTGCCGAGCGTGTGTAGGGCAATACGATGTCCCACACAACTTCCCACGTAGTGCTCCCCAGCGCGTAGGCCGACTCCTTCAATTGAGTCGGCACACTGCGGAAAACTTCATGCATCACCGAGGTAATAAACGGCGTAATCATGATCGCCAGCACGATACCGGCGGTCAGCATCCCGATGCCCAGTGGCGGCCCCTGAAACAGTGAGCCAATCAACGGAAGCGCACCCAGGTAATCGTTGATCCAGGGTGAAAGGTACTCGGCCATAAACGGGCCGAACACGAACAGCCCCCACATGCCATAGATAATCGAGGGAATACCCGCCAGTAACTCAACGGCGGAGGCGACCGGCATTCTCAGCCAGGGCGGCGCTACTTCGGTGAGAAAAATCGCGATGCCAAAACTCACCGGCACGGCAATCAGCAGCGCCAGAAAAGACGTGACCAAGGTGCCGTAAATCGGCACCAACGCGCCGAAGTGGTTGTTGACCGCATCCCATTCGGTGCTGGTGATAAAGCCGAAACCGAAGGTCTTGAAGGCCAGGCCGCCGCCCCATAATGTCGAGGCAGCAATGCTTGCCAGCAACAGCAAGACGAGCATGGCGGCGCCGAACATCGAGCGTTTGAACCACAGGTCATTGCGTTGATCACGAGCGGCGCGGCTGTCACCCGACACATCGCCCGTGTGAGTCGTCATGGCCAGGGTTTGGACAGTTTCATTCATGTCAGATGTGCTCATCCCCTTGCTCAAGCGCCAAGCGGCCTGGGCAAGGGGATCATGGGAGGGCGGATCAGTGGGCGAAGTCAGATTTCCAGTAACCTTCGATCCGGGTCACGAGGGAATCGGGCAACGCTACGTAGTCCAGTGCCGCAGCCTGCTGCTGACCTTTTTCCAGCGACCATTTGAAGAAGTTGAAAGCGGCCTGGCTTTGCTCGGCGTTCTTCGGCTGCTTGTACATGATGATCCAGGTGGTGGCTGTGATCGGCCACGCGTTCTCGCCCGGCGCGTTGGTCATGATCAAGTTGAAGTCCTGGGCGTTGGCCCAGTCGGCGGTGTCAGCCGCTGCCTGGAAGGCCTTGGCGTCAGGCTGAACAAACTTGCCCGATGCGTTCTTCAGCGACGCGTAGGTCATTTTGTTTTGCAGCGCGTAGGCGTATTCGACAAAGCCGATGGAGTTCTTGATCTGCTTCACGTAGGCAGAAACACCTTCGTTGCCCTTGCCGCCCACACCGACTGGCCACGGCACGGTGGTGCCGAAACCGATTTTGGTTTTCCAGCCGTCACTGACTTTGGCGAGGTAGTTGGTGAAGTTGTAGGAGGTGCCCGAGCCGTCCGAGCGGTGCACCACGGTGATGTTCGCGCCAGGCAGCTTCAGGCCAGGGTTGAGCGCGGCAATTGCCGGGTCGTTCCAGGCCTTGATGTCACCGAGGAAAATCTTCGCCAGCACCTCGCCATCAAGTTTCAGTTGGCCCGGGGCAACGCCTTCGACGTTCATCACCGGCACGATACCGCCAATCACGCTTGGGAACTGGCCCAGGCCGCCGGCTTTCAGTTCATCGGCTGACAGCGGCGCATCGGAAGCCCCGAAATCCACAGTTGCCGCCTTGATCTGGGCAATACCGCCGCCAGAACCGATGGACTGGTAGTTGATCCGGTCACTGGAGCCTTTGCTGTATTCCTGGGCCCACTTGGACAGCACCGGGTAAACGAAACTGGAGCCTGCGCCCGTGACGTCAGTAGCGTGAGCGACACCACTCAGGCACAGGGCAGTGAACAACACTGACAGACTCTTTTTGGTCAGCAACATCACGACGACACCTCAAAGGAAAGGGTTAGGTGGAGGGCTCCACCTGTCTGGGACGTGACGATTTAATTCCTGAAATGTGTCTGTTTAATGACGGTTTGATTTTATGAAGAAACATTTAGAAATATCTTGAATGACCCCGGAAGCGCGATTCCGAGGTCGTTCTTCAATTAACCCAGGTTGCGTACCAGAATGGATTCATCGATCTGTGCAATCGACGTCACCCCGGTCAGCGTCATGGCCACGCGCATCTCCTTGGCGAAGATATCCAGCAGGTTTTCCACGCCACGCTGTCCGTCAGCCGCCAGTGCGTAAGCCTGCGCCCGGCCCAGCAGGACGCCCTTGGCACCGAGGGCGAGCATGCGCACCACGTCCAGCCCCGAGCGTATGCCGGAGTCCACCAGCACCGTCAGATCGCTGCCCACGGCTTGTGCGATAGGTGCCAATGCCTTGGCCGTGGACAACACGCCATCCAGCTGCCGCCCGCCGTGGTTGGAGACCACGATACCGTCGGCACCAAAGCTCACCGCGTCCTTGGCGTCCTGCGGGTCGAGGATGCCCTTGATGATCATCGGGCCTTTCCAGAATTCGCGGATCCACTCCAGGTCTTTCCAGCTGATGGAGGGATCGAAGTTGTTGGCCAGCCAGCCGATGTAGTCCTTCAGTTGGGTGGGTTTGCCCAGGTATTTTGAGATGTTGCCCAAGTCGTGAGGGCGGCCCATCAGGCCGACATCGAAGGCCCAGGCCGGTTTGGTCATGGCCTGCAGTATTTGGCGTTGCGGCCCGTAGGCGCCGGACATCCCCGAATGGGCGTCGCGATAACGCGCGCCGGGGGTGGGCATGTCGACGGTGAATACGAGGTTTTTCACCCCGGCGGCCTGGGCTCGCTCCAGGGCGTTTTTCATGAAGCCGCGGTCTTTCAGCACATACAGCTGAAACCAGATCGATTGCGGGCTCTGGGACGCCACTTCCTCGATCGGGCACACAGAAACGGTCGACAGGCAAAACGCAATGCCCTTGTTCGCTGCCGCCTTCGCCGCCTGAACTTCACCACGCCGGGCAAACATGCCGGTCAGGCCCACTGGGCTCAAGATCACCGGCATCGCCAATGGCTGGTCGAACAGCGTGGTTTCAAGGCTCAGGCTTTCGACGTTGCGCAGGATGCGCTGGCGCAGGCTGATATCCGACAGGTCCGAACTGTTGGCCCTGAGAGTGTGTTCGGCGTAGGCGCCGCCGTCGATGTAGTCGAACAGGAAACGCGGCAGTTTGCGGCGGGCGGCTTCGCGGTAATCCGATGCGGACGAAATGATCATGAACAGTGATGCCCCGAGTGGAGAAAACGGTGGGGGGAAGGATAGACAAAGGCCTTTCATGGTAAAAACAACTTTTCCAACTTGAATCAAGTCGCAAATGGAATACTCATGAACCTTCGCACGTTGCTGGCCTTTGTCGAAGTGGTGCGCCAGGGCAGCTTCTCACAGGCGGCCGAGGTGGTGTCGCTCACCCAGTCTACCGTCAGCAAGGCGGTCAAGACTCTGGAAGATGAATTGGGTACGCCGCTGTTCAACCGCCTCGGCCACAAGAGCGAGCTGACGGCGGCCGGCGAAATTGCCTACCGTCGTGCTCTAGTGTTGCTGGCCGAGCGCAGTGACCTGGTGGCCGAGATCAATGATCTACTCGGGCTCAAGCGCGGTGTATTGCGCATTGGCTTGCCGCCGGTGGGCAGTGGCGTGTTGTTTGCGGCGATGTTCGCCCTGTACCGACAACGTTACCCCGAGATCGAGATCGAGCTGATCGAGCACGGCAGCAAGAAATTGGGCGAGTGCCTGGAGGCCGGGGAGGTGGATCTGGCCGCGCTGCTGGTACCGGTGGCGGGTGAGTTTGAATATCAGGATGTGCGCGTCGAGCCTTTGATGGTGGTGATGCCGATTGACCATCCTTTGGCCGGGCGCCAAAGCGTCGATTTTTCCGACCTCGCCGACTCGCCGTTCATTCTGTTCGAAGCCGGGTTTGCGCTTAACCGGATTATTCTCACGGCGTGCGAGCGCAGAGGCGTAGTCCCGCGTATCACGGCCCGCAGCGCCCAGATCGATTTTATCGTCGACCTGGTGGCCGCCGGCTTGGGCGTCGCATTTTTGCCGAGCATGCTGGCTTACAAACACCTGCATGCCGGCATCGCCCTGATCCAGTTGGACGAGCCCCAGACCGATTGGCACATCGCCCTGGCCTGGCGACGTCAGGCGCACCTGCCACCGGCGGCGCGGGCCTGGCTGGACCTGGCGCTGGAGATGGGCAACGTTCCAGAAGCGGCCCCGCCTGCGGTTTAGCCTTGTGCGATCAGGGACAGGCGGCTCTTGACGACTTTTTGCAGCAGCAATGCCAGCGCCTCGGTGGAGTAGGGCTTTTGCAACAGCACGAAACGGCTGGCCTCTTCCTGCGCGATACGGGCGTATTCGTCGTTGTAGCCGGTGGTGAGCACCACCGGCAGCCACGGGTACAGGGCCTCGATCGCGTCCAGCAACTCCAGGCCACTCATGCCGGGCATGGAGATGTCTGAGAACACCACCTGGAAGCTTTCCGGGTTGGGGGCCAGGGCTTCCAGCGCGCTGTTGGCATCCGGTACCCACAGCACGTTAAAGCCCATCTGTTCCAGGGTTTGCGAGGTGTACAGGCCAACATCGGCGTTGTCCTCGACCATCAACACACACAAGCTTGAGACGATCAGCGAAGGGCTGGTGTCTTGAAGTGCCGGCATGGCGCTTGGCTCGACCTTGGGCAGGTACAGGATAAACTGGCTGCCTTTGCCGCATTCGCTCTGCACCAGGATTTCACCGCCCGATTGCTTGGCGAAACCGTACACCTGGGACAAGCCCAACCCGGTGCCCTGGCCGATGCCCTTGGTGGTATAGAAGGGCTCAAAGATTGCGTCGAGTTTCTCCGGCGGGATACCCGCGCCGGTGTCGGCCAGTTCGATGGTCACGTAATCGGCGATGCGTACCGGGTGGGCGCGTACCGAGGGCAGCCAGTTGGCGGTTGACACGGTGATCGTCAAATGCCCGTTACCGGCCATAGCGTCTCGGGCGTTGACCACCATATTCACTAGCGCTGTGTCGAACTGGCTTTCATCGGCGTTGATAAAGCAGGCATCGTCGGGTACCTGAATGCTCACCTTGACCCGCGAACCGGTCAGGCTGTCCATCATCTCACCGACCCGCATCACACTTTCGCCGACGTTGAACACCTCCGGCCGCAGGGCCTGGCGGCGGGCGAAGGTCAGCAATTGGGCGGTCAGGCGAGCGGCGCGGTCGACCGTGCTGGCGATAGCTTCTACGTATTTGACGCGTCGCGTTTCGCTCAGGGTGGGCGGCTTTAGCAAGTCGGCACAGGACTTGATCACCGTGAGCAAGTTATTGAAGTCGTGTGCGACGCCGCCGGTGAGTTGGCCGATGGCTTCCAGTTTCTGTGACTGACGCAAGGCGTCTTCCGACAGACGCAAGGCCTCCTTGGCTTCTTCCTCGGCCTGGATGTCGCGGCCTACGGCGTGGATGTAGTCGCTGTCGGGCACGGCCGTCCAGGCAATCATGCGATAGCTGCCATCCTGATGACGGTAACGGTTCTTGAAGTTGGGGAAGTTCTTGCCATCCCCCAAACGGCTGACGGCCGAGGATGAGACGGCCAGGTCGTCGGGGTGAACCAGGGCCAGCAATTGGCTGCCTACCAGCTCGTTTTCTGCATGGCCGAGCATGCGCGTCCAGGCCGGGTTCACGGCGGAGATCACACCGTCGAGTTGCGCCACCAGCATCAGGTCCGGTGACAGGCGCCAGATACGGTCGCGGTCGCGGGTGCGTTCGATCACCCGTTGTTCCAGGGATTCGTTGAGCTTGCGCAGGGCTTCTTCGGCTTCGCGCAGGGGCGTGATGTCCCGGGAAACGCAAAGGATTTTTTCCGGGCGGCCGTCACTGCCCATGATCGGGCTGACATTCACGTGCCACCATTTCAGGTTGCCGGCCATGGTATTGGCAGCGCCGACGAAGCTGGCATTACGTCCATCCCGGGCAGCCTGCACGGCGGCCAGGGCGTCGAGATTGCCCTGGTCCTGCCAGAAGTCGGGCCACGGGCAGCCGCGAATTGCGTTGAAATCGCTGACCTCCATGATCTGCTTGCCACCTTCGCTCATGAAGGTCAGGCGTGCGTCGAGGTCCAGCACTTTGATGCAGTCATTGATGCTGGCAAGCACGCGCTCGGTGAAGGCGTCACTGTGGTTCAAGTCTGCGATGGACAAATCGCTCACGCCCGATGCGGGAGGGCTATCTGTTTCGGAACCCTTCCCGGCATTGCTATTCATTTGAGTGCGGCCGCGCGTATTGAATGACCATTATCATGTCATTGCAACACCTATACCACCAGCGACTTGATGCTTATTCAGCGGCGCCCTGACCTTGCTGGATAAAGTATTGGCAGATCAGTCGGTCTTCCCGCAGGCACTGTTCGCTGGCAGGAAAACCCGTGGCCTCGGAAAAGAACCCGGCCATGGCCCGGCATACGCATTGCTCCTCGCGCACTACGCTGCCCACCGGGCAGGTGAAATTGCGCACCATCACGCCACCTTCCTGAACCACCGCCTCGGTGCTGGCGCCCAGGGAATCGGCGGCCGCCATGGCAGCGCGCAGGCCGCTGTCGAAGTCCTTCGGGTTGGCCAGGCCAGCGCTTTGCGCCAGTTGGCGGCCGGTCTGCTCCAGCACGTCGCCCAATTCCTCGGCGGCGTAGCGGTCCTTGAGCACCGCGAGCAGGTTGGTCAGCAGAATTTGGTAGGCCGTGGAGGTAACGTCTTCGCTGCCGGGCGCTGCTTCGAACACCACCGGCGGTTTGCCCACGGTATTGGGCGGGCGGATCTTGCTGCGGCGCACAAGCCCTTCGGACTCCAGTTGCTTGAGCTGCACGATGACCGCATTACGGGTGACGGCAAGGTGTTCGCACAGCTGCACCACGGTCAGGGGTTCGCGTTGCAGAAGGTTGAGGATGTCGCTTTTGGTGCTCACGGCTGGCTGGGTTCGCTGGCTGGTTGGAGGGCCGAGTATACCGTTAACTGTTTTGAAAGCGGGATAAAAACAATAATAACAAAAGTTATTGTCGTAATTGTTTTTTGTCGATTAGAATCTGCCGGGATCACCCACCACCCTGCAGGTTTCACCATGAAAAAAACCACTCATTTACTCTTGGCCGTCCCTTTCTCGTTGGCCTTGATTGCCAGTGCGGCGGCCCAGGACGCACCGGCCCAGCCATCCACCCCAACCCAACTGGTTGATGCCTTGAACGGGGTGTTTGGCCAACATCCCGGTGCGCGCGCCGTGCACGCCAAGGGTGTGGTGCTGCAAGGGCAGTTCACCCCAAGCCCTTCGGCAGCCTCCATCAGCAAAGCGGTGCATTTGCAGACGAGCGCTGTGCCGGTGACGGTGCGGTTTTCCAACTTTGCCGGGATTCCGGATATTCCCGACAACCACGCCCTGGCCAGCCCGCGTGGCCTGGCGATTCGCTTCGCGCTGCCTGGCGGCGGTTCTACAGACATCGTCGCCCACTCGTTCAACGGCTTCCCGTCACCCACCGCCGACGACTTTCGTGACCTGTTGACCGCCCTCGGCACCAGCGGCCCCGACGTGCCCAAACCCACGCCGCTGGACGGTTACCTGGCCAGCCATCCGGTGGCCAAGGCGTTCCTCACGGCGCCCAAGCCGGCACCGGAAAGTTTCGCCACGCTGCCCTACTATGGAGTGAACACCTTCAGGTTCATCAACGAGGCGGGCAAGGTGACATTCGGTCGCTACCAATTTTTGCCGGTCAGCGGTGCTCATTACCTGACTGATGCAAAGGCTGCCAAGGCGCAGCCGGATTACCTGAGCGAGGAAATCTTGCAGCGCATCGCCAAGGCTCCAGCCCGTTTCAAGCTGGTGGTCCAGGTGGCCGAACCTGGCGACAAGTTGGACGACCCGTCCACCGCCTGGCCGAACAGCCGGCCGGTGGTCGAACTGGGTACCGTCGAAATCACCCGCGCGGTCGCCGATAACGTGGCCGCGCAAAAAAGCCTGATGTTCCTGCCCAACAACGTCCCGGCAGGCGTCGAGCCGCAAGACCCGATGATCAATGCACGTTCGGCCGCGTACCCGGTGTCCTTCGGGCGTCGGCAGTAAGCGATCAATAACAAGAGGAAACCCTGATGAGCCTGATACCCAACAATTCCCTGATCACCGAGACCCCTGAAGACGGGCGCCAACTGGCGATCAAGATGGCCCGCCTGGTGATCAAGGCCACCCAGCCCGACGACGCCGTGCGCAACCGACTGCGGGATGTATACGCCAACGACGCCGCGATGCTGATCAGCATTGGCCAAGTGGTGGCGACGGAGTTTGCGACCATCGCGGCGGCCAACAAATACTGGGTTCGCTGACGATAATGAAGGTGCGGCCAACACGCTGCACCTTCATGAAAACCCATCGGTCATATTCAGGTTTTCAGGTCTGAATACGTGCTGGAAAATCCGCCGAAGTCTTTGAAAACAGTGAGATTGTCGGACAATTTATTGCATGAAAAACTCTTCATAATTTGCCCGCTCGAACATTGGTAGCTTCCTCGTGCTGCCCAATAATTCGAGTTCTAATAATGAATAAAAAACTCTTCAAGAGCGCTTTGGCGCTGTCGATTTCGCTCGCCTCCACCTCCTTGTTTGCCGGTGGTTTTGCCCTCAATGAACAAAGCATCAGTTCAATGGGTACAGGCTACGCCGGGCGTTCCTCTTCCGCCGATGACGCCAGTACGGTGTACGGCAACCCGGCCGGCATGTCCCGCCTCAAGCAGAATGAAGTGAGCATCGGGGCGACCTACCTGGATGCCAGTTCGAATATCAAAAACGCCAGCTCCTCGCAATTTGGTGCCAACAACCCCGGCACCGACAAGGGCGACATGGTGCCGGGCATTGCTGTGCCGATGGGCTACCTCGTGACACCGATTGATGAACACTGGGCGTTCGGCCTGGGGATCTATGCGCCGTTCGGCCTGGAAACCGACTATGAGAACGCTTTCCAGGGCAACGGTTTTGGCAGTAAAAGCGTGATCAAGGTCGTCACCGTCCAGCCAACGGTCAGCTATGCCTTCAACGACAAGGTCTCGGTGGGCTTCGGGCCGACCTTCAACCGTATCTCGGGTGAGCTGGATTCCAACGTGCCGCTCGGTGGCGGCGCGGGTGAGCAGGTCAAGATCAAGGGTAACGACACCGCCACCGGTTTTAACGCCGGTATCCTGGTGCAACCTTTGGAAAGCACGCGTATCGGCGTGACCTATCACTCGCAAGTGGTCTACCACCTCACCGGCAAGACCAACGCTTCAGGCCTTGTGTCCGATGCGTTTGATGGCGGCCCACAGCGCTATGACGCGAGCCTGAACGTGACGACGCCATCGTCGGTGGACTTCTCCGTTACCCACCAATTGAATGATGACTGGACCTTGTACCTGGGCAGCACCTACACCCGCTGGAGCCAGTTGAAGAAGATCACCGTCAATAACGATGGCGTGTCGGCCCTGACCGCCCAGTTCGGCGGCTTGAACTCCATCACCGAACAGCAGAACTGGCACGACACCTGGTCCCATGCCATCGGCGCAGCGTATCGGGTCAACAAGCAACTGGTGCTGCGTACCGGGTTCTCGGTGGATCAGACACCTACCAACAACACCGACCGCTCCGTGCGAATTCCGACGGGTGACCGCACCGTCTTCAGCCTGGGTGCCGGGTGGACGCCAATCGAAAACGTGACCTTTGACGTTGCCTATTCCTACCTCAAGGAAGAGCCGATCAAGGTGCGCCAGAGCCAGCCAGCCCTGGGCCTGACCTACAACGCCAAGTATGAAAACAGTGCCAACGGTTTTGGTGGTTCGGTCACTTACCGCTTCTGATGCACTGAAAGAGGGCGAAGAGTCATTTTTCTGACATGGCTCTTTGCTATTAATTGTATCAATCGTGCTACCAAACCTTCCCTGTCTTGGTTAAATTAAGCGTAATCCAGCTCAAGACAGGGATCGTCATGACTACGCTTTCGCCGATCAGCTCGGCCATCGCCCTCGCCAATCGACCAGCCGTTACGCCGCCAGCCACGCTGTCGCCAGCAACGGATGTGACTGGCGTGCGTCCTTCCTCAGTGGTCAGCCTTGGCAATGTCACGTTAGACCTTCTCGCCCAAACCTATTCTCGCAACGGCCAGTTGCCTGGCCATGGGCCGATCAATGCGTGGGAAAGCGACAGCTACGATGCGGTGACCAAAGCAATCAACACGAATTTTTATGCGCTGCCCAGAGGCACAGGGTTCAGTGGCTTGGGCGCTACCCTGATCGAGCAATTTGCGAAGGGCGGTACGGACATTTCCCAGTCAGCGCTCAGTACCACCTCGTCCAAGCCCCAAAGCCCCACCGAACTCAAGGTTCAACAAGCGCTGCTGCACACCCAGGCAGACAACCTGGTCAGCCTTACCGTCAAGACGGCCAGCGGCAAGACCGTCACCTTCAGTTTGGCCAGCCAGGCCGGTGGCCTGGCCGCGCAGGCCAAGGTGGACGGAGGCACCCTCAGCGCCGCCGAGCTCAAGGAAATCGCCAAGTTGGGCGAGGCCTTCCAAGGCGCCGTCGACGGCATGAGCGCCCAGCCGCCGAAACTCGACTTGGGCAAGTTGACGCAGTTTGATTCCAGCGTGTTGTCCTCGGTGGATCTAAGCGGCAAATTGAAAGTAGGCAACGCCGACAACCTAACCCTGGCATTCCATGCGGACAGCCAGAGCCGCTCCACGCGCATGAGCAGCCCGGCGGGGGAGGTGAATCTCTCGGTAGACCTGAAAAATGCCGGCATCCTTGGCAACGCCAAGCAACAGGCCATCGCGCTGAAAAGCTACCTGGCCCAATTCGACAAGGCCCAGGCGCGTGGCAAGGCCGACGCTGACCTGATGGCGATGTTCAAGGATGCGTTTACCGCCATGAACAGCAACTACCCGCAGGGCGTCAAAGCGCCAGCGGCGCTGACCCGCAGCACGGCGGATCAAGGCTTGTTGACCGGCCTGGCAGACTTCAAGGCCTCCATCACCCAGGCCGCCAAATCGACTAACCCGGCTCGCCTGTCGGAAACCGACACGTTTGCCTATGAGGTTGCCCAGAAGACGCGTGTCGGCGGCAATGACATCTCCAACCGCACGATTGATCAGAGCCAGCAATCAAAGCTCAAGGCCAGTTTTCATTTGGGGCTCAATGGCGGGAAGGCACCGGCCCTGGACACCCGGCGTGAGTCGCAGAACTACCTCTATAAGCAGGTCGACGACAAGGCCAGCAGCTCGGCGAATATCACCTATAAGGATGGCTTCCTGACCAACGCCTCGGTGGACCAAAGCGCCAGCCAGAACACCCGTACGCAGCGCTACGAGATGGGGATGTTGGTTAAAGACACCGTGGTGCCAAACCAGGCCAGCAGCCATCGCGACTACCTGGTGTTGCTGGAGTATGCGGCGCGCGAAGGCGAGAAGGCCCAGGGTGCGGATGAAACCATCCTGAAGGATGCGCTGGCGAACATGCATCAGTGGGTGTTGCTGCAAGACGATCCGTCCGCTTTGCCTGGTTAAACCGTCGTTGTTAAAAAGGGAAACCCCTGGCCGGGTTTCCCTTTTTTATGCCTCGCCCAACCCCAGATTAGGCTTTTGAATCCATTCGATATTCTGTAGCCTTGCGCAGCTTCACCGTGCTTGATGAACACAATCACTTCGTCCGGCGGCGCCCGAAGGGCTCCAAAGCCGGTGGTACACTCGACTTTCGCGCAACTGCGCCTGCAGGTCTTGCGAACATGACGCAAATTTCCGAACGCCTTCTGGTCCAAGCCCATCTCGACGCCAAGCAGCCCAAGGTGCTGAGTGTCGAAGAAGAGGCGGGCTACCGTGCTGCCATCGCTGCCGAGCTCAAGGCTCAGGACGCGGTGCTGGTGGCGCACTTCTACTGCGACCCGGTGATTCAGGCCCTGGCCGAAGAAACCGGTGGCTGTGTCTCCGATTCCCTGGAAATGGCCCGCTTCGGCGCGGCGCACCCGGCCAAGACGGTGTTGGTAGCTGGCGTGCGTTTCATGGGGGAGACGGCCAAGATCCTCACGCCTGAAAAACGCATCCTGATGCCGACCCTGGAAGCCACGTGCTCCCTGGACCTTGGCTGCCCGGTGGATGAGTTCTCGGCGTTCTGTGATCAGCACCCCGAGCGCACCGTGGTGGTTTATGCCAATACGTCGGCGGCGGTGAAAGCCCGGGCTGACTGGGTGGTGACGTCCAGTTGCGCGCTGGAGATCGTCGAAAGCCTGATGGACAACGGTGAGACGATCATTTGGGGGCCCGACAAGCACCTGGGCACCTATATCCAGCGCCAGACAGGCGCAGACATGCTGCTGTGGGACGGTGCGTGCATCGTTCACGAGGAGTTCAAGTCCAAGCAGTTGGAGGACATGAAGGCACTGTATCCGGACGCGGCAATTCTGGTGCACCCGGAGTCGCCGACGTCGGTGATTGAGTTGGCGGATGCGGTGGGCTCTACCAGCCAACTGATCGCGGCGGCGCAGCGGTTGCCGAACACGACATTTATCGTGGCGACTGACCGGGGCATTTTTTACAAGATGCAGCAGCTGTGCCCGGATAAGGTTTTTATCGAGGCACCGACGGCCGGGAATGGGGCGGCGTGTCGCAGTTGTGCGCATTGCCCCTGGATGGCCATGAACACCCTGGAGCGCACGCTGCAATGTTTGCGTGAGGGGAGCAACGAGATTTTTGTTGAGCCTTCAGTGATTCCGCAGGCTGTCAGACCGCTCAAGCGAATGCTGGATTTTACTCAGGCTGCGCGGTTGAGGCTGGCGGGGAACGCTTGAGCTGGCTTTATTGAGTGCCTATCCATTGCTGCGGTAACGGCGACTTAGGGTTGTGCTGTAAGAGCGCAAACCCTATAGCCCTCATCCAACCCCTAGGGCTCATCAATCCCGATAAGCTCGCATAAACAACCCCACCACCTCCTGCACATGCTCCTCGGCCGCCTCGGCACTCAACTGCCCCCCGCACCCGTACAACAAACAAAAATTTGCCGTGCCCTTGAGCAGGCAGAAAAAATGTTCGGCGGCGGTGAACGGCTTGGGAATACTCAGTGCGCCACTTTGGTCGATCTTGCCCAACAGCCGCTCCATCCCCTGCAGCATGCGCATCGGGCCTGCCTCGAAAAAGATCTGTGACAACTTCGGGTCCTGGCTCCCCGACGTCATCATCAGCCGATGCAGGTTCACCGACTCCTCGCTGTTGATCAGCACGTGAAAGCCGCGCGCGATATTGAGCAGCACCTTCTCCACCGGCACGTCTGCCGGCAGTTCGAAATACATCACCGGTAACTGCTCTTCGCACTTGGCGACCACCGCCGCCGAGAACAGCGTCTCCTTGTCGGTGAAGTGGCTATACACGGTCAGCTTCGACACCCCGGCCTCCACGGCCACGGCATCCATGCTGGTGCTGGCATACCCATTACTCAAGAACAGGATTTTCGCCGCATCGAGTATTGCCTGGCGTTTTGCCATGTCCTTGGGACGCCCGGGGCTATTGGTGTTTACAGGATTGTCGGACATTTTCACTTTATTACTGGACTGGTGAGTTTGGTATTAATAACATACCGGCCAGTATAATTATTCCTAGCATCATTAGCGAAAGGTCCTTCAGCATGCGCAGCTATTTCCTGCCACTCGCGTTGCCTGCCAGCTTGGTATTCCTGTTGGCTGCCTGTGGCCATGAAGAAGCTGCACAAACCACCGTCCGCCCGGCCATGGTGGTGCAGCCAGAGCCTTCGGCGCAGGCTTCCGACAGCTACCCGGGCGAGGTGCGTGCGCGCTATGAGCCTGACCTGGCCTTTCGCATTGGCGGCAAAGTCACCCGACGACTGGTCGAGGAAGGCGAGCGCGTCAAGGCCAACCAGGCCTTGGCAGAACTCGATCCCCAGGACGTGCGCCTGCAACTGGAAGCCACCCGCGCCCAAGTCGGCGCCGCCGACGCCAACCTGAGCCTGGTGCGTGCCGAGCGTGACCGCTACAAAACCCTGATGGACCGTCAGATGGTCAGCCGTTCCCAGTACGACAATTCCGAAAACCTCTACCGTTCCGGTGAAGCTCGCCTCAAGCAGATCAAAGCCGAATTCGACGTGGCCAATAACCAGGCCGGTTACGCCGTGCTGCGCGCCCCGCAGGATGGCGTGGTCGCCAAGCGTGCGGTGGAAGTCGGCCAGGTGGTGTCTGCCGGCCAGACTGTCTTCACCTTGGCCACCGATGGCGAGCGGGAAGTATTGATCAGCTTGCCGGAGCAAAGCTTCGGGCGCTTCAAGATTGGCCAGCCGGTGTCTGTGGAGCTATGGAGCCAGCCCGACCAGCGCTTCAATGGCCGCATCCGCGAACTGTCGCCCGCTGCCGATCCAAAGTCGCGAACCTTCGCCGCCCGTGTTGCGTTTACCGGCGGCAAGGTGCCTGCGGAACTGGGGCAGAGCGCCCGGGTATTCATACAGGCGGATGGGGTGATTCCCCTCTCGGTACCGCTGTCTGCTCTGAGCGCGGAAAACGGTGCGTCCTACGTCTGGGTGGTGCAGCCCGACAATACCCTCAAGCGTACACCGGTGCGCATCGGGGCCTTTGGCGAGAAAACCGTGCCGGTGCTGGAAGGCTTGAACCCGACCGATTGGGTAATCGCCGCGGGTGTGCATGTACTCCATGAGGGCCAGCAAGTGCGCCCGGTGGACCGCGCCAACCGAGTGGTAGTCCTGGCGGCCAAGGAGTAGTCCCGATGGGTTTCAATCTTTCCGAATGGGCGTTGCGTAATCGCCAGATAGTACTGTTCCTGATGATCCTACTGGCAGTGGTTGGCACCTTGTCCTACACCAAGCTGGGACAAAGCGAAGACCCGCCGTTTACCTTCAAGGCCATGGTGATCAAAACCAACTGGCCGGGGGCGACCGCCCAGGAAGTCTCGCGCCAGGTTACCGAGCGTATTGAAAAAAAACTGATGGAGACCGGTGACTACGAGCGCATCGTGTCCTTCTCGCGCCCCGGCGAATCCCAGGTCACCTTCATGGCCCGGGACTCGATGCATTCCGCGCAGATCCCGGACCTCTGGTATCAGGTACGCAAGAAGATCAGCGATATCCGCCAGACCTTGCCACCGGATATCCAGGGCCCGTTTTTCAACGATGAATTCGGCACCACCTTCGGCAATATCTACGCCCTGACCGGCGACGGCTTTGACTACGCGGTGCTCAAGGACTATGCCGATCGCATCCAGATCCAGCTGCAACGGGTACCGGATGTGGGCAAGGTCGAACTGCTGGGGCTGCAGGACGAAAAAATCTGGATCGAGCTGTCCAACCTCAAGCTCGCCACCCTTGGCTTGCCGTTGGCAGCGGTGCAGCAGGCGCTGCAAGAACAAAACGCAGTGTCTACCGCAGGCTTCTTTGAAACCCCGAGCGAGCGCGTGCAGTTAAGGGTTTCCGGCAACTTCAAGACGGTTAAAGAGATTCGCGATTTCCCGATTCGCGTCGGTGATCGCACGTTCCGTATCGGTGACGTGGCCGAGATTCATCGCGGCTTCAACGATCCACCGGCGCCGCGCATGCGTTACATGGGCGACGATGCCATCGGCCTGGCCGTGGCCATGCGCGATGGCGGCGACATCCTGGTACTGGGCAAGGCCCTGGAAAGCGAATTCGCACGTCTGCAGAAGAACCTTCCTGCCGGCATGCAGCTGCGCAAAGTATCGGACCAACCAGCAGCGGTAAAAACCAGTGTCGGCGAATTCGTCCAGGTACTGGCCGAGGCCCTTGCGATTGTGTTGCTGGTGAGCTTTTTCTCACTGGGCGTGCGTACTGGCATGGTGGTCGCCCTGGCGATTCCGCTGGTGTTGGCCATGACCTTCGCCACCATGTACTACCTCGGCATCGGCCTGCACAAAATTTCCCTTGGCGCGTTGGTGCTCGCGCTCGGCTTGCTGGTAGACGACGCGATCATTGCCGTGGAAATGATGGCGATCAAAATGGAGCAGGGTTACGACCGCCTCAAGGCCGCCAGCTTCGCCTGGACCAGCACCGCGTTCCCGATGCTCACCGGCACGCTGATCACGGCGGCGGGCTTCCTGCCGATTGCCACGGCGCAATCGAGTACCGGCGAATACACCCGTTCGATCTTCCAGGTGGTGACCATCGCGCTGCTGGCCTCCTGGGTCGCGGCGGTGGTGTTCGTGCCGTACCTGGGGGAAAAACTCCTGCCGGACCTGGCGAAGATTCATGCGGCCAAGCATGGCCCCGACGGGCCGGATCCCTACGGCACGCCGTTCTATCAGCGCGTAAGACGTCTGGTGGAATGGTGCGTGCGTCGGCGCAAGACGGTAATTGTGCTGACGCTGCTGTTGTTTATCGGCTCGGTGGCACTGTTCCGCTTTGTGCCCCAGCAATTCTTCCCGGCTTCCGGGCGACTGGAACTGATGGTCGACCTGAAGCTGGCAGAAGGCGCGTCCCTGAGCAACACCGCAGACCAGGTCAAACGCCTGGAAGCGTTGCTCAAGGAACATGCGGGCATAGAAAACTACGTGGCGTATGTGGGGACGGGCTCGCCACGGTTTTACCTGCCGCTGGACCAGCAACTGCCCGCCGCCAGCTTCGCCCAATTTGTGGTGCTGGCCAAGACCATCGAGGAGCGTGAAAGCCTGCGCACCTGGCTGATCGAAACCCTTAACGAACAGTTCCCGGACTTGCGCTCGCGGGTCACGCGCCTTGAAAACGGGCCGCCGGTTGGTTACCCGGTGCAGTTCCGGGTGACGGGCGAGCACATCGAAGAAGTCCGCGCCCTGGCGCGCAAAGTGGCGGCCAGGGTTCGTGAAAATACCCACGTGGTCAATGTGCACCTGGACTGGGAAGAACCGAGCAAGGTCGTCTACCTCAACGTTGACCAGGACCGCGCCCGCGCCCTTGGTGTGAGCACCGCCAACCTGTCGAAATTCCTCCAGAGCTCCCTGACCGGTTCCAGCGTCAGCCAATACCGCGAGGACAACGAGTTGATCGAAATCCTGCTGCGCGGCACGGTGCATGAACGCACCGAGTTATCGCTGCTGCCAAGCCTGGCAGTGCCGACCGATAACGGCAAAAGCGTGGCGCTGTCGCAGATCGCGACCCTGGAGTACGGCTTTGAAGAGGGCATTATCTGGCACCGTAATCGCCTGCCGACCGTGACCGTGCGCGCCGATATCTACGGCAAGGAACAACCTGCAACCCTGGTGGAGCAGATCCTGCCGACCCTTGAAGGCGTGCGTGCCGAACTGCCGGACGGTTACCTGCTGGAAGTCGGCGGCACCGTAGAAGACTCCGCGCGTGGACAAAATTCGGTGAAGGCCGGTGTGCCGCTGTTTATCGTGGTAGTGCTGACGTTACTGATGCTGCAACTGCGCAGTTTCTCACGCACGGCGATGGTCTTTCTTACAGCACCATTGGGGTTGATCGGGGTGACGCTGTTCTTGCTGGTGTTCCGCCAACCCTTTGGGTTCGTGGCAATGCTGGGGACCATCGCGCTGTCGGGGATGATCATGCGCAACTCGGTGATCCTGGTGGACCAGATCGAGCAGGACATCAAGGCCGGGTTGGCGCCGTGGCAGGCGATTATCGAGGCCACGGTGCGGCGCTTCCGGCCGATTGTGTTGACGGCGCTGGCGGCGGTATTGGCGATGATCCCGTTGTCACGCAGTGTGTTCTTCGGGCCGATGGCCGTGGCCATCATGGGCGGCTTGATTGTGGCGACGGCGCTGACGCTGTTGTTCCTGCCAGCGTTGTATGCAGCGTGGTTCCGGGTCAGGAAGGACGCGGCTTAACATGTGGATGCAAACGGCTTGCTTCCATTGGGAACGTTTGCAGGTATCACTCCACTCAGATTTGCCTGATTGACAGGCAAGGTGTCTGCACGATCGTCGTGCTGACACATCAATAATGAGTTCATGGAGTGTCATATGTTTATTTTGTCTGCCCTGGCGGCTTTTAAAGGCGCGGTCCTGGGATCGCTGTTAAGTCATTTCTTGCCCGGCGCCAATAAAGAAGTGGGTCCAGGACGGCCGCGCAAGCCTGGCCATGGACATGGACATGGACATGGCCGGCCTGGCTTCGGTGAGGGCTACCACCCCCGCCCGCCGATGAGGCCTGTGCTA
The DNA here is from genome assembly GCF_034314165.1 of Pseudomonas sp. Bout1. GTDB lineage: Bacteria > Pseudomonadota > Gammaproteobacteria > Pseudomonadales > Pseudomonadaceae > Aquipseudomonas. The sequence continues at coordinate 1,379,004 of NZ_JAVIWK010000001.1, forward strand.
CGTTCCCGACCCGGGTTTGCACCCATTCATCATTACGCCCCGGTGAGTGAGATCCACCCACCCTATGCTCACTTGCCGACGCCTTTTGCGCTAAGTCGATAAAGCACGTCTGAACCGTACGACTGGGTGAACTGAAAACGCCCTGAATCATTCAGGGCGTTTTTCATTGCGGCGGGAAGGCTTTTACAGGGCGCCGAACACTTTCTTCGCCAGGCTGGTGGCGGCGGCTGCCGGGTTCTTGCGAATGGTTTCTTCCTGCTGGGCGATCATCTTGAACAACCCGTCCAGTGCCTGCTCGGTCACGTAGCTTTCGACGTTGGCACTCTTGGCATCAATCGCGCCAAACGTCGCCGCCTTGCCCGCGAGCGCATTGTACTGCTGGGCAACGCCGACCTTGTCGGTGGCCGCCTTGACGATCGGCAGGAACTTGGCCCGGATCTCGTCACGGCTGCTTTTGTTCAGGTACTGGGTGGCGGAGTCCTGGCCACCGGTGAGGATGCCCTTGGCGTCGGTCACGCTCATGTTTTTCACGGCATTTACCAGGATTGGCTGGGCCTGGGTCACGGCCGATTCGGCCGCCTTGTTCATGCTGGCTTCCAGTTGGTTGACCTGGTCACCCATGCCGAACATTTTCAATTTGTCGGCGACTTTGCCCAACTTGCCCGGCAGGCCGATCTTCACTTCGGGGTTGTTGCTGAAACCGCCGGGCACGCCCAGTTGTTTCACGGCAATCTGTGCGCCTTGAGTCAGTGCGTCCTTGAGGCCACCGCTGGCGTCACCCTGGGACAGGCTGCCGAGGGACAGGGCCATGGCGTTGGCGCCGAGCAGCAGGCCGGCGCACAGGGCAGTGAGGCGAAGGGAGTTACGGAGCATGGGTGCGTCCTTATGTTCGATTTTTTAATCAGTGTGCAACCGCATCCACGCGTACGCGCAGCGGTTCGGGATCCTGGCCGTTCAACTGCACGGAGTGCCGTTCGGTGGTGATGAACAGTAGCTTGCCATCCAGTTCGATGCGAGCACTCACCGAGTAGCTGTGGCCGGGCTTCACCTGCGCCGGGTCATAGCTGAGGTGGAAAGGCAGCGGCACCTGGCCGTTGACCGGGCCTTTCTGCTCGGCCAGGGTCACGGCCGGGGCGTCCATCAAGGACACATCCTGCAGGGTCACACTCAAGGTGGCGGCGGGCGGCAGGGCGCTGCGTTGCAGGTAAAAGACTTCGCCATCAAGGCTGGCTTTGGGCGCGGGGCTCATGCTCTGGCAGGCTCCCAAGAGGGCGGTAAGGCCCAGGAGGATGATTTTTTTCATGGTACAACTCCTTGTCAGCGGCGCCAGAAACACCCTGGCGCCTCGATCACTCTAGTGTGTTTCTTCGGCAACAGGCGTGTCTGCCGCATCGTCGCTGCGATGCAGGGCCACCTGGCGAATTGACAGGCGAATGTCCGCCGGCAACACGCGCTTGGCCGCGCCCTCGGCCAGCTCACCCAGCAGCGGGTGATAGCTCAGCTTGCCGGCCTCGTCGCGGCGCAGCACATCTTGCTCCAGTAACGTCTGGATAAAATGTCGGAAAAGGCTCTTGTCGAAGAACTCCGGGGCGTTCAGGCCGTGCAGGATCGACAGGCGCTGGGCCATGACCGTGCACAGGTCTTCCAGCTCTTCGGCGCTGATGCTGTTCTGGCCGCTGTTGAGCAGCAGCGAGATGGCCATGTAGAAACGTTGCAGGGTCTGGGCGATGCTTTTGGACAGCAGCGTCAGCAGTACAAAGTGCCGCGAACTCGGGGCCGGGCGCAGGTACACCTCGTTCTCGAAGCGCAGCAGGCCTTGTTCGACGAAGGCTTGCAGCCACTGGTCGACCACCGCGTCCAGCTCGTCCAACGACCAGCGGATAAACAGCTCCGATTGCAGGTACGGGTAGAGGGCGCGGGTGTAGCGCAGGATCTGCTCGCGGCTCATCCGCGAGCTGCTCTGGAAGAAACTCGCCAGCAGCGCCGGCAGGGCGAAGATGTGCAGCACGTTGTTGCGGTAGTAGGTCATCAGGACAGCGTTTTGCTCGTCCAGATACAGAATTTTGCCCAAGGCATCACTCTGTTCCGACAGCAGGTCCATGTCCTTGACGTGCTTGATCAGCGCCTGGCCATCACCTTCGGGTAACGTGGTGTGGGGCGAGTAGGGCACTTTGCGCAGCAGCGCCAGATACAGATCAAGCTGGCGTGCCATGGCCTGTTCGTCCAGGGCCAGTCGGGTGGTGGACAGCAGTGCCAGGGCCACCAGGTTCACCGGGTTGATCGCCGCCGCTTCGTTCAAGTGTTGCGCCACCCGCTCGCCGAGGCGGTTGGTGGTTTCGTTGAGCCATGCCGGCTTGTAGTTCGGGCCCAGCTCCTGGGAGCGCCAGTCGGGCTGCTCGCTGTCGAGGAATTCAGCCAGCTTGATCGGTTCGCCGAAGTTCACGGCGACCTGGCCAAATCGCTGCTTGAGGGCGCCGATCACTTTGAAAATATCGAAAATCGACTCTTTTTTCTTGCTCGCACCGCGCAGCTCGCCCAGGTAAGTGCGGCCTTCGAGCACCCGCTCATAGCCGATGTACACCGGCACAAACACGATAGGCATGCGTGAGGAGCGCAGAAAACTGCGCAGGGTAATCGCCAGCATCCCGGTCTTCGGTTGCAGCATGCGGCCGGTGCGCGAACGCCCGCCTTCGACGAAATACTCCACCGGGAAACCCTTGGTGAACAGGGTGTGCAGGTATTCGTTGAACACCGAGGTGTACAGCGGGTTGCCCTTGAAGGTGCGGCGCATGAAAAACGCCCCGCCACGGCGCAACAGGCTGCCGATCACCGGCATGTTCAGGTTGATCCCGGCGGCGATGTGCGGCGGGGTCAGGCCATTCTTGAACAGCAGGTAAGACAGCAGCAGGTAGTCGATATGGCTGCGATGGCACGGCACATAGATCACCTCGTAACCCTGGGCGACCTTTTGCACGCCCTCGATGTTATTGACCTTGATGCCATCGTAGATCTTGTTCCAGAACCAGCTCAGTACCACTTCCAGGAAGCGGATAGCGGTGTAGGTGTAGTCGGAGGCGATCTCGTTGCCATAGCGCAAGGCTTGGGCCTTGGCTTTTTCGGGGGTGATTTTCTCGCGTTCGGCTTCGTCCAGGATCGCCTGGCGCACCAGTGGCATGTTGACCAGGCCTTTGACCAGGTTGCGCCGGTGGGACAGGTCGGGGCCGATCACGGCGGTCTTCAGGTTGCGAAAGTGCACCCGCAGGATGCGTTGGGCCATGCGCACGGTGCGTTCGTGGCCTTTATTGTGCTCGATCAATTCACGCAGGTTGATAGGCGCAGAGAATTGCACCCGGGTCTTGCGGCCCAGGATCAGGATGCTCAACAGCCGACGCAGGCGCCCGGTTACGGCCCAGCTGTCGGCGAACAACAGCTTCCAGGGGCTGGACTCGCTGTCGGGCGACTGGCCCCAGAACACGCTGACTGGAATGATCTGTGCATTCTCTTCGGCGTGTTCGGTGAGCACGTCCATCAATCGGGTGAGGGTGGGCGGTGCGCCGCGCTTGTCCTGGCGGCCGAGCCAGTCGGGGTCGGGCGTCAGGTAGAAGAAGGCCGCCGGCTCCATCAACGGGCCCACCGATACCGGCAGTACCGGGCGGGGCAGGCCGGCCTTGGTACATTCGGTATCAACCACCGCCAATTCGGTGAGGGACGGGGATTGCAAGACGTAAAACACCGGACGGCTGCGGTCGAGGTTCAGGGTAAGGGACGACTGGTTGATCGTCTCTGAGCGAACCCAGAGGTACAACAGCCGGCGCAAGGTGCCAAATACCAGACGGCGAAAGGGAGAACGGGTCATAGGCTTGCTGCTTTGAGTTGGGAAAAAAGCCGGGCAGGTGCTCGGGGCGCTAGTGTGCAGTATTAGTCGAAAATCGGCAAAAAAGCGGCGAAGTAATCTTGAGTTGAAGCTTTTGGAGCGTGTCTTATACTCGGCAGTTCAACTGCGACGACTCAACAATAAACGTACTTATAAAAAGCAAGTGGGAGCAAAACAGATGGCAACGCGCGAGACCGGCAATGTGAAGTGGTTCAACGACGCCAAGGGCTATGGCTTTATCCAGCGGGAAGACGGCAAGGACGTGTTTGTGCACTACCGCGCCATTCGCGGTGACGGCCATCGTTCGTTGGCTGAAGGCCAGCAGGTGGAATACGCCGTGGTGACGGGCGAGAAGGGTTTGCAGGCTGAGGATGTGGTGGGTCTGTAACCCGATAGGCACAACACACCTTTAAATGTGGGAGCCCGGCCGAATGTGGGAGCCGGGCTTGCCCGCGATAGCATCGCCGCGGTTTGGCTGAATGACCGAGGTGCGCCCATCGCAGGCAAGCCAGCTCCCACATTTGATTGGGTGTGCACATTGAGGCCTTGTTGGCCTGACTTTATGTGGTTCTCCAGGTGATCTGCTCTTCGCCGTCTGCGCTGATACGAATCCAGGTATCGGCGCTTTCTTCACCTTCTTCCTCAACCCAGCTACCCGGCGCGCAACGCACTTCGACGTTCAGCGCGGCAAAGGCTGCGCGGGCGCAGGCGATGTCGTCTTCCCATGGGGTCTGGTCGCTTTCCAGGTACAGGCTGTTCCATTTGCCTACGGCTTTGGGCAACCAGGTAACCGGCACGCTGCCGGCGGTGCACTTGTAGGTCTGGCCGCGCTGGACCCAATCGGTGCACGCGCCCAGGGCAGCGCCCAGCCAGGCGGCGATAGCCTTGTGGTCGACGTCGGCGTCCTTGAGGTAAATCTCGATATCAGGTTGGCGCATGGATGTTCCTCATTGCGGGATTTTGAAAATCCATTCGCGGGTTCAGCGCAGGCCCCAGGAGGCCCGCAAAATAATAGGTTATTGAAGCACGAAATAGTCGTAGCGCATCGACACAGTGACCAGCAGCGGTTCGGCGGCCTCGATCACCTGCGCGCGGCGTTTGGCACTGGCGCGCCAGCCGTGGGGTGTCATCGCCAGCAGGTTGGCGCGATCCTTGGGGTCGGCCAGGCTGAGTTTGAATTCCAGGGTTTCGCTGTGCTGCAGGCTCATGCCGTCCGGCACCAGCGCCAGGTGCTTGTCGTCGGTGTACTCGCGCACTTCGTCGTACAAGCGCTCGCGCAGTTCCATCAGGTGGCCGCGGGTGGGGCCGACCTTCATCAAGCCGCCGCCCGGGTTGAGCAGGCGCTTGGCCTCCAGCCAGTCGAGCGGGCTGAAGACACTGGCAAGGAACTGGCAACTGGCATCGGCCAATGGCACCCGGGCCATACTGGCGATCAACCAGGTCACGGAGGGGTTGCGCTTGCACGCGCGCTTGACCGCTTCTTTGGAAATATCCAGCGCATAGCCATCGGCGCGCAGCAGGGCGTCGGCGATCTGCGCGGTGTAGTAACCCTCGCCGCAACCGATGTCGACCCAGCGTTGGGGTTTGCGCTCTGCGGCCAGTTCGGCTAGGCGCTTGGCCACTGGGGCGTAATGCCCGGCGTTGAGGAAGTCGCGGCGCGCCTCCACCATCGCCAGGTTATCGCCCGGGTCGCGGCTGTTCTTGTGCTGCACCGGCAACAGGTTCAGGTAACCCTGGCGTGCACGATCGAAACGATGCCCGACCGGGCAGGCCACGCCGTTGTCCACCTCGTGTAGCGGTGCGCTGCAAATGGGGCAAGCAAGCATCAGGCGAGCAACTTGATCAGGGTCTGGTAGTAGATTTCGGTCAGCACATCGAGGTCGCTGGCGAGGATGCGCTCGTTGACCTGATGGATTGTTGCGTTGACCGGGCCCAGCTCTACCACCTGGGTGCCGAGGGTGGCGATGAAGCGCCCGTCGGAGGTGCCGCCGCTGGTGGATGCCTTGGTCTGGCGACCTGTGACGGCCATGATGCTGGCGGAGACGGCATCAAGCAATGCACCCGGTTCGGTGAGGAACGGCAGGCCCGACAGCGCCCACTCTACATGCCAGTCCAGGCCATGTTTGTCGAGAATCGCCGCGACCCGCTGCTGCAGGCCTTCGACGGTAGACTCGGTAGAGAAACGGAAGTTGAACACCGCCGTCAGGTCACCCGGGATCACGTTGGTGGCGCCGGTGCCGGAATTGAGGTTGGAGATCTGGAAGCTGGTCGGCGGGAAGAAGCTGTTGCCGTCGTCCCAATGCTCGTCGGCAAGTTCCGCCAGGGCCGGAGCGGCCAGGTGGATCGGGTTCTTCGCCAGGTGCGGGTAGGCCACGTGGCCTTGCACGCCGCGCACGGTCAGGGTGGCGCCGAGGGAGCCACGACGGCCGTTCTTGACCACGTCGCCCACCAGCGTGGTGCTCGACGGTTCGCCGACGATGCACCAGTCGAGGCGCTCCTTGCGGGCCGCCAGGCGTTCGATCACGGCCTTGGTGCCGTGGTGCGCCGGGCCTTCTTCATCACTGGTGATCAGGAAGGCCACCGAACCCTTGTGGTCCGGGTAGTCGGTCACGAAGCGCTCGGAGGCGACCAACATAGCGGCCAGGCTGCCTTTCATGTCTGCTGCGCCACGGCCGCAGAGCATGCCGTTTTCGTCGATCAGCGCGTCGAACGGGTCGTTCTGCCAAGCCTTGACCGGGCCGGTCGGCACCACGTCGGTGTGGCCGGCGAAGCACAGTACCGGGCCTTCGTGTTTACCGTGGGTGGCCCAGAAGTTATCCACATCCTCGATACGCATCGGCTCAAGCGCAAAACCGGCGTCGCCCAGGCGCTGCATCATCAGCTTCTGGCAATCGGCGTCGATTGGCGTCACCGACGGGCGACGGATCAGGTCGATAGCGAGTTGGAGGGTCGGCGAAAGGTCGGCGTGGGCCGTCATGTAAAAACTCCAGTGCAGGGCGCGCAAAATGGCCGTTATCTTATAGCAAAACGGCGGCCAGAGGCCGCCGTTTAGTGCATTGCGCAGGATTTTAAGCGGTGGTCACAGGCTCTTGCGCCGGGGCCGGTTTCGGCAACGACGACAGGAACGCCATGATCAGCGCCGCCACATACGGCAGCGACTGCACCAGCAACATCACCACCCAGAAGCGCATGTCATTGCTCGGCAGGCCTTGCACCAGGTAAATCCCCAGTGCCGCGCCCCACAACAGCAGCATGATGAACATCTCTTCCCGGGCCTCGGAAATCGCCACCCAGAAACCGTGGTTATCGGCGTTCTTCGGTGTACGAAAGAACGGAATGCTGGTGGTGAAGAAGCCGTACAGCACCGCCTTGGCGATGGTGTGCGACAACGCCAGCCCGGCCAGTGCCGCGCAGAACGCATCTTTCAGGTTTACACCTACCGCACGACGGTAGAGGAAGATGATCTTGCCGACCTTGAACACGAACAACGCCAGGGGCGGGATCGCGAAAATCAGCAGCGGCGGGTCAACCCGCGTCGGCACGATAATCATCGCCGCCGACCACAACAGGGCGCCCACGGTGAAGAAGATGTTCATGCCATCCGCCACCCACGGCAACCAGCCCGCCAGGAAGTGGTAGCGCTGGCCACGGGTCAGCTCGGTGTCCTTGCCGCGCAACAGGCTTGCGGTGTGACGCTTGATGATCTGAATCGCGCCATAGGCCCAGCGGAAACGCTGTTTCTTGAAGTCGATAAAGGTATCGGGCATCAGGCCCTTGCCGTAGCTGTCGTGGTAGTACGCCGCCGACAGGCCTTTTTCGAATACCCGCAGGCCCAGCTCGGCATCTTCACAGATACACCAGTCAGCCCAACCCAACTCCTCCAGCACCGAGCGGCGGGTCATGGTCATGGTGCCGTGCTGGATGATCGCGTCACGGTCGTTGCGGGTGACCATGCCGATATGGAAGAAGCCTTTGTATTCCGCGTAGCAGAGCTTCTTGAAGGTGCTTTCGTTCTGGTCGCGATAATCCTGTGGCGACTGCACCACGGCGATTTTCGGGTCGGCGAAGTGCGGCACCATGTGCTTGAGCCAATTGGGCGACACGCAGTAGTCGGAGTCGATCACCGCGATCACTTCGGCATCCTTGGCGGTATGCGGGATCAAATAGTTCAGCGCGCCGCCCTTGAAACCGGCCAGGGGCGCGACATGGAAGAACTTGAAGCGCGGGCCCAGAGTTTCGCAGTAGTCGCGCACCGGTTCCCACACGGCCGGATCCTTGGTGTTGTTGTCGATGATCAGGACTTCGTAGTCCGGATAGTCGAGGGCGGCCAGGGCATCGAGAGTCTGTTTGACCATCTCCGGCGGCTCGTTGTAGCACGGCACGTGGATCGAGACTTTCGGGCGGTAGTCCGAGTCCCCTTCAACCGGCAGGAATTCACGCCGGCGCTTGTGGGTCCAGACCGCTTCCGCCAGTTCGTGGGCCTCGGTCAGCAACACGATAAACACGCCCAGGGCGCCGAGTGCCAGCAGGAAACCCACGGTTAAACTGAACCAGGTGCTGTATTGCTGGCTGTAGTCGTAGCCGATCCACACCAATACCGAACCGCACAGGAACGCGATAAAGGTCAGGAACGTACGGCCACGCTGGCGCAGGGCCGAGCCGTCGATCATCAGCAGGGTCAGGGACAGCAGCGCAAGCACCACCGAGCCGATCGCCAGCACTCGCCATTGCGGAATCGCGACCACCGGGCCATCAAAGTTGAATTTCTGCTGGCGTGCGGCGTTGAACACGCCCCAATAGGCGCCTACAGAGCCTTCGTCGCTGGCTTTCCATGGCTGGTCAAACGCTTCGATCACGAAGTAGTTGTAGCCCTGGCGGTTCAGCGTGTTAACCAGCGTGCGCAGGTAAATCGCCTGGTCGGCGGGGGAGGCGTCAGCACCGCCACGCATCCGGCCGTTGCTCGGCCAGCCAACCTCCGACAGCAACAGCGGCTTTTTCGGGAAGGTCTTCTTCAGGTCCCGTGCGCGATCGAGGACGAACTGGCCGGCCTTGTCCACCGGGATATGTTCCCAGTACGGCAGGATGTGCGCGGCGATCAGGTCGACGTGCTTGGCCAGTTGCGGGTTGTGTTCCCAGATGTGCCATTGCTCGGAGGTGGTTACGGGCACCTTGACGGCGGCCCGTACCCGATCCAGCAGCACGATCAGCGCCTCCGGAGTGATTTCTTCGCGGAACAGCGCCTCGTTGCCCACCACTACCCGCACTACGCTGCGGGAGCTGTTGGCGATTTCGATGGCGCGCTGGATCTCGCGCTCGTTGCGCTCGAGGTCCGGACTGATCCAGATCCCCAGGGTCACCCGCAGGCCGAATTCTTCCGCCAGCTTGGGGATATCCCCCAGGGTGCCGTCGACCGAGTAGGTACGGATGTTGTCCGTCAGCTTGCTCATGATCGCAAGGTCCTGACGCATTTGATCGTCGGTCGGATACTGGTCTTTCTGTGGGTACTGGCCTTGCTGGAACGGCGAGTACGAAAAACCGGAGATCTGCTCGGGCCAGTTAGGGGCATTGACCGGGCGGTTGATCAGCGCCCAGAAGCCGGTGAACAGCGCGGCAATTGCCAGCACCACCACCAGGTTGAGTCCAAATTTACGCGATGACATGGCTATTTCGGGTTCCAAAGGGTGTGGAACGAAAAGAGGTGTCGGCCTGCGCCGAACGGCGCGCATCCTACACTGGCCTTTCACCGACCGTACAGCAAGCCGGGAAAAACCGGACATTGGGCAGTGCAACTCGTCGTAAGTTCTCTTACTTGTAGCTTGTAGTTTAAAACTTGTCGCTGTGTAGCCCTATAATGCGCGCCGGTTTTTGGGGTAATGGTCATGAGTACAGAAGATCCACGGTTTGCCGGCGTCGCCCGCTTGTATGGCATTGAAGGCCTGGAACGCCTGAAGGCGGCCCACGTGGCCATCGTCGGCGTGGGCGGTGTGGGCTCGTGGGCGGCGGAAGCGATCGCCCGCTGCGGTGTGGGCGAGATTTCGCTGTTTGACCTGGATGATGTCTGCGTGAGCAACAGCAACCGCCAGTTGCATGCGCTGGACAGCACGGTGGGCAAGGCCAAGGTAGAGGTGATGGCCGAGCGCCTGAAGGGCATCAACCCGGACTGCACCGTGCATGCGGTGGCTGATTTCGTCACCCGCGAAACCATGGCCGAGTACATCACGCCGAACATTGATTGCGTGATCGACTGCATCGACAGCGTGAACGCCAAGGCTGCGCTGATCGCCTGGTGCAAGCGGCGCAAGATCCAGATCATCACCACCGGCGGCGCGGGTGGGCAGATTGATCCGACGTTGATCCAGGTGTGTGATTTGAACCGTACGTTTAATGACCCGCTGGCGTCGAAAGTGCGCTCCACGTTGCGCCGTGACTATGGTTTTTCTCGCACCGTGACCCGTCATTACAGCGTGCCCTGCGTGTTCTCCACCGAACAGCTGCGTTATCCGAAGCCGGACGGCAGCATCTGTTTGCAGAAGAGTTTTGTCGGTGATGGCGTGAAGCTGGACTGCGCCGGCGGGTTTGGCGCGGTGATGATGGTCACCGCGACGTTCGGCATGGTGGCGGCGACCAAGGCGGTGGACAAGATTGTGGCCGGGGTGCGCCGGCCTTCGGATCGAGTCAAGGCGCCTTAGCTCTCAACCCTGAATGAAGATCAAAATGTGGGAGCTGGCTTGCCTGCGATAGCGGCCTGTCAGTTACTGCAGTTGTTACTGATACACCGCCATCGCAGGCAAGCCAGCTCCCACAGGGGTTATGTGTTGAACCTCAATTCCCGCATCCGCTGCAGTACTGCATTCAAGCCATTGCTGCGCGACGGCGACAACTGGCGGGAAAGCCCCAGCTGATTGAACCAATCGGGTAGATCAACCGCCAGCAACTCTGCCGCAGACAAGCCGTTAACCCGCGCCAGCAACAACGCCACCAACCCGCGAATCAGCCGTGCATCGCTGCTGGCGGCAAACTGCCAATGGCCGTCCTGCAATCGCCCCACCAGCCACACCAGGCTTTCACAGCCCTGCACCAGGTTGGCCTCGACCTTGTCTTCACCCGGCAAGGCGGGCAACCGCTCGCCCCATTGCATCAACAGGCGGGCCCGTTGCTCCCAACTGCCGACTGCCTGAAACGCTTGCAGCGCGACGACTGCCTCGGTCGGCAAGCTCATCGCAACATATCCAGTGCCTGGTCCAGCGCTTCAAAAAAGCGCTTCAGGTCATCGGAATCGTTATACAGCGCCAGCGACACCCGAATCGCACCCGAGAGCCCCATCTGCTTGAGCAGCGGCATTGCACAATGATGGCCTGCGCGTACGGCGATCCCTTGTTCCGTGAGCAAGTGGGCGAGGTCGGCGTTGTGCACGCCGTCCACCACGAAACTGGCCAAGGCTACGTGCGGCGAACCGAGCAGGCGCAAGCCCTTGCGCGCCTGCAAGCCACGCAACAGGTAGTCGTGCAGGGCGGCTTCGTGTGCCATTACCGCTTGCTGGTCGAGGGAACTCAGGTAATCCAGGGTTGCGCCCAAGCCAATCACGCTGGCGATGGGCGGTGTTCCGGCTTCGAAGCCAAGGGGCGCGGGACGGAAGCTGGCGCTTTGATAATCAGCGTGCTGCACCATCTCGCCACCAAACTGCCAGTGGCGCAGGTGATGCAGGGCTTCAGTGCGGCCATACAGCACGCCGACGCCATCCGGCCCGTAGAGTTTGTGGCTGGAAAACACGTAGAAGTCGCAGCCCAGAGCCTGCATGTCATGGCGACCATGGACGATGCCCTGCGCGCCATCGACCACGGTCACTGCGTCATGCGCCTTGGCCAGCGCCAGTAACGGTGGCAACGGCTGCCAGGCGCCAAGCACGTTGGACAGTTGGCTGACCGCCAGCAGGCGGGTACGCGGGCCAATCAATTGGGCGGCGGCTTGCAGGTCGATCAAGCCGTCATCGTCAAGTGGCAAGACCACCAGCGTCAGCTCGCGGCGTTTAGCCAGTTGCTGCCAGGGCAGCAGGTTGGCGTGGTGTTCCAGGGCGCTGATGACAATTTCATCGCCGGGGTTGAACAGGTGCTCAAGGCCATAAGCCAGGAGGTTCAGCGCGGAAGTTGCGCCGTGGGTGAAGATGATTTGCCCGTCTTCGCCGACGTTCAGCCACTGCGCCACTTTACTGCGGCTGTCCTCAAACGCCTGGGTCGCATGGGCGCCCGGCAGATGCTGGGCACGGTGCACATTCGCTGCGCCATTGGCGTAGTAATGGCTGATGGCATCCAACAGGGCTTGAGGTTTTTGCGTGGTGGCGGCGTTGTCCAGATAGGTCTGGTCTTGCCGTTGCAAAGTGGCGATGGCCGGGAAATCGGCGCGCCAGGGAGAGGGCACAAGCATGGTGATCAAGGCTCGTATAAACGGCCCGCACCCTGAAGGTGTGGGCCGTTAGTGGCATCGAGTCGCTGCTTAGTTGTGAGCGTGCAGCGCTGCGTTCAGTTCGATGGCCGACTTGTGGGTTTTGCACTCCACGGCACCGGTCTCGGAGTTGCGGCGGAACAGCAGGTCCGGCTGGCCGGCCAGCTCACGCGCCTTGACCACTTTGACCAGTTGGTTGGCCTCGTCCAGCAGTGCAACCTTGGTCCCGGCGGTGACGTACAGGCCCGATTCCACGGTGTTGCGGTCGCCCAACGGGATACCGATACCGGCGTTGGCGCCGATCAGGCAGCCTTCGCCCACCTTGATCACGATGTTGCCGCCGCCCGACAGGGTGCCCATGGTGGAGCAACCGCCGCCCAGGTCCGAACCCTTGCCGACGAACACGCCAGCCGACACACGGCCTTCGATCATGCCCGGGCCTTCGGTACCGGCGTTGAAGTTGACGAAACCTTCGTGCATCACGGTGGTGCCTTCGCCTACGTAGGCGCCCAAGCGGATGCGTGCGGCATCAGCGATACGCACGCCGCTCGGCACCACGTAGTCGGTCATTTTCGGGAACTTGTCCACCGAGAACACCTCCAGCAGCTCGCCACGCAGGCGTGCTTCGAGTTGGCGCTCGGCCAGCTCGGCGATGTCGATTGCGCCCTGGCTGGTCCAGGCCACGTTCGGCAGCTGCGGGAACACACCGGCCAGGCTCAGGCCATGTGGCTTGACCAGGCGATGGGACAGCAGGTGCAGCTTGAGGTAAGCCTCGGGGGTGGACGTCAGCGCGGCGTCTTCGGCCAGCAGCGTGGCGACCAGCGGCTTGTGGCTTTCAGCCAGGCGGGTGAGCAGTGCGGCCTGGGTAGCGTCGACGCCCTTGAGTGCGTCAGCCAGTTGCGAAGCCTGGGCCACGGTGAACGTGATGGCCTGGTTGCCTTCGCTGTAACCGAGGACTGGTGCGATGGCTTGGATGATTTCAGCCGAAGGGTTGAGCAGCGGTTGTGCGTAAAACACTTCCAGCCAAGCACCTTGGCGGTTCTGAGTGCCGACGCCGAAGCCCAGGCTGAACAGGGAATTGGACATGCTGTTACCTCTACAAAAATGGAGTGGGCTGGCCTACTTGAGGGCCGCCGAATAACTATCTGGCTTGAAGCCAATCAGGGTTTTGTCACCGAGATCAAGCACGGGTCGCTTGATCATCGAGGGTTGCGCGAGCATCAATTCAATGGCTTTCGCTTGGTCGAGATCGGCTTTGCGTTCGTCTTCGAGTTTGCGAAAGGTGGTGCCCGCACGGTTCAAAACCACCTGCCAACCGTGCTCATTGCACCATTGGGTCAAGTGTTCGCGGTCGATACCGGTCGTTTTGTAGTCATGAAACTCATAGCTGACAGCGTGTTCATCGAGCCAGGTGCGCGCCTTTTTCATGGTGTCGCAGGCTTTGATGCCGTAAAGATGTAAGTGCTTGATTTCATTGGGCATTAAATCCTCCCCAAAACTTCCCCAATATCGCCCAAAAATTCAGCCACCGATTATGCCACGTCGATCCATTCAGCGCCTCGGCTGTCTCGGTACAGATCGGTCATAGTGGCCGAGCGGTGACCCAGCAGTTTCTGCGCATCACGGCCTTCGAGTTCGTGAAGTCGTGCGGCGAGGGATCGCTGCTCGTGAAAGGACGGTGGCTGGCGGCCAAAAGTTATCCCCAGCTTCAGGCCCGCTTTGTCGCGAGCTTCGGCAAAGGCAGAGCTCAGCGTGTCCAGCACCAACGGCTGGCCAGCCTTTGCTCGGCCCGATGCTTGTGTATGGTGCACCAGGTGTTGTGACAGAACGCTGTCGCGACACTGCTTAATTACGCTGGCCAGATCCAGCCCGACCGAGTCCAGGCGCAGCGCGGTGCTAATCCGAAGCCTGGCCCCGGTCTTGGACTGAACGACATGCAGGAAGCCGTCGTGCACGTCCTTGAACAGCATCGAGGCTATATCGTCCCGGCGCTGGCCAGTCAGCACGGCAAGCTCCATTGCCCTGCGAAGCCATGGTTTCGTGGCTTCCTCGTAAATCGCCCTCCACAGTTCCAGCGTCAGCCGTTCGCGCTTGATGCTCACCCGCGCCGCCTTGGTCACCTCGACCGGGTTGGCGTCTGCCCACCCCCGCGCCTGAGCCTCGGCGAACACGTCTCGCAACAGCGAACGCATTGCCCTGGCCATCTGCGCCTTTCCCTCTTTGGCCATGCCAGTCAGGTAATCAGCCACATCCATCGTTGTGATGTCCTTGATCCCCTTTAAGCCGAATACCGCCGTCAGCCGGTTTATCCGCATGCCCACGTTTTTATTGCTGCTGGCTGACAACTTCCGCTCAGCGAACAGTTCGCGGTACTCGTCCAGCCATTCCGAGAACAATTTGCCAGGCACTGGTGCCGGCGTGCTGATGCGTTCTGCAAGCGTTGGCTTGATGGCATCTGCGTGGTTGGCGGCGACGGCCTCACGGATCGCCGCCTCCTTGTCCTTGCCCAGGCCGAACACGCGACCACTGACCGGATCGCGGTAGGTGTAATAAGTGACGCCGTTGCGGGCGTCAGTCTTACGGTAGAGATTGGGCGGAAGATCCTTTGACCCTGTGTTACGCGGCCTGGGCGCCATTGCGTGCTCTCTCTATTCTGCTGATCAGGCTCCCGCCGACGATCCGTACGGGCTGCTGATCAGGTTCTTGGTAGTGGGCGTCTGACTCTACATAGTAGTTGCGCCCGTGCTTGACCGGTAATGGCGCGATTCGGCCCTCTCGGGCCCATTTACGCAGGGTGTTGGGGCTCGGCGGCGTCTTGAACTCGGCCGCCGCCCATTCGTCCAGGGTGACTTTGCTCATTTTTCCTTCCCGACGACCGCCGTGGGCCGCGCTGTCTTGATGATGTGAATGAATAGGCCGAAGGTGATCAGCATCCAGCCGCAGGTGCCGGCGAAGGCGTAGAGGATGTCGGCTGTTTCGCCGTCCGCCAGAAGGCGTGGGCCGAGCCAAAAGAACCATCCGGCGGTGCCGACCAGGTACAGCAAAGCGCCCAGCAGGATCAGGGTGAGTTTGATTGCGAACATGTGGTGTCCTTGCCGCGCTGGGCGGCAGAAGTCGGCGCACCGCTCTGCGATGGCCATAGGGGAATGGAGTGATGGCGTTTTGCTCGGGTTTCTCAACCCTTTGGATGGGTGTACAACAGGTGTTCAAGTCGTTGCGCCTGTGGGAGGACGCGTGTCACACAACCTAGATGTGCCGATCGCTCATGAGTACCGAGGTCACACGGTATTCCTCAAGTTCGTTTGGAAAAGGCCGAACGACCCGGTGCCTACATCAGCGACAATCATCGAGCCCGTGGACATACACGGAATGGGTGAAGTCGCAGCTGAGCTTTCAGGGCCGTGGGCTGATTACCCGGCGGCCCTGGACGAAGCAATGTCAGCGGCAGAGCGCTGGGTTGATAGTCAGCTTCCTTGATCCCGCCCGCCGCTCACCGGCAGGCATGTAGGGGGATTGGAGTTAGGCTGTTGCGGCGATATCGGCCTCGGCCATCTCGCAGAAAAAGCTGCAGTTGGGCAGCTTCTCGTTGCGCGCGATTGGGCCAACAGGAAGGTCGCGCAAAGGGAATCGCTCATCCTTCCTAGGTCCTGACCGGTAGCGAAGAAACCATGAGCCGGGTCCCAGTTCGTCCTGGACCAAACACCGCTGCTCGAACACCTCTGGAAAGTCTTCACGAACTGCGCGCCAATATCCTTCGCCGCCTTTTGGGCAGCCAATACAGTTCGCGTTGTAATAGCCAATGCGATACATGGCAGGCAGTTCGATACCGGCTCGTTCTATGATGGCTTTGCAGTCCTCTTTGCCCAGGCCTCGATCTATCAGCGGTGCAATCACTGGTCGGTCTGGGTTTCTTTCTCTGAAGTCGTCCAGCCGATCGATCTCTTCGGCGGTGTAGCCGAAGACCATCACGTCACCCGGTTGTTCGTAGGTGGAGAGCAGCCTGCGCTTAAGCAGCATCGAACAAGGCGCTCCATGAGGGCCCTTCATGTATCGTTCGCGTAGGAACACGTTCTGCACGTCGGCCCCGTATTTCTCGTCACGAAGCACAGTGATCGGTTGCCCGAACCAGATTTCACAGTCCTGGGCGAACCGTCGGTTGTCGTCGTGCTCATTGGCCAGGAAGGCGTTGATTATCTGCACATCGTGAGTTGCGCCATATTCAGCCAGAGCCAGTTTGGTGGCCACCGCCGAAGCAGCACCGCAGCTGAATTGGCAAACGATTCTGTTACTCATGGCCTGGGCCCCTTGTAGATGAAGACGTAGGCGAACCAGAGGGTGGCGATCACGACCGCCTCCCAATCTCAGCAGCTGCCTCAACGATTGCGCGGCGAGTCGCCCCGAAAGGATCATCGTGGTGATACATGGTCTGCTCGCCGAAGCGCTCAGCATCCACGCAGGTGTATGGGCCGGTGTCGCCGTCGAACGGCTCGACGATGTGAATGGCCACGCCCAGGCGCTCCATGCGACCCATGACCACTGCCAACCGCAGCGCATCGCCGTCGTTGATGAGTGGGTTCCAGTGAGCGCGCACGCCGGACTTTCCAGCCAGGCGAAAAGGCCACTTCAAGCTGTCGCAGGTGCACGGCTCGATATCAATCCGAGCAGACCGAGCCGCGAGAATGAGTAGCGCGCGGTCAGCCGTTGCCGCGTCGTGTTTGGTATCTTCAGGCATGACTTCGTCCTTGCCGCTATAGCGGCTGACTTTGAAGGGGGAGGGGTTACAGGTTTTGCGGATGGAGTACGGATGTACTCTTATCTCGCTTGAGTGCTTCAAATACTCTTCCGCGCATCGAATCAATCGACGAAGACGGCACCGCCCCCGGATCACCCTGGATCGCATAGAGCAGTTCATTTGTCTGGAGCAACAACCCCTCCAGCACATCCGCCCGCTCATCCGCTGCGGTCAGGCGCTGTTGCAGCGCGGCCTCTCGATCTTTTCCAGCGTCGACGGCCCTCATGGCTTGCGCGTGCTTCCGTCTCCAGTGCAGCACGGCATCCAGCTCTTCAACCGTTTGAATTACCTTGCTCATTCTCAGAACCTCAATTGTCTGTGCCGGTGTAGGTGCGCCAAGGCACCTTCACGCCGTTGACCAGAAAGCCCCAGTCACCGCGCCACTTGCTGGTGATGAAGAGGGTGTAGACGCCGCCGGGTGAGACTTCGTCGATTCGGTGGTACTCGCCGTGGTTTAGGCGCGCAGTGTCGCCCGGGTTTCGACTCTTCATCGAAAGCTTGCAGGGATCATCCTGATCCTCCCGCCACAGCAGGGGACGCCCAGGTGTCAGCCTGTCGAACCAGGTCGCAGGATCCAGCCGCTGTTCCGTGTACCAGCCGCGCAGGATGATCGTACGAGCGTTCCACGGATGGTCGTGCAGGTCCCGGTCTTCGTCGTGCCGCATGATGTGGTGGATGCGGAAAGACCACGGGCACCACCACAGTGCAGCTTTGTGCGTTTCGCGGGAGTAGGGGTTGAACAGCCACCAGCGGCCCATGTAAATCTCGGTGCCGTCGGCGGACATGATGTGCAGGTACGGGGTGCGCTGGGCTCGGGCGATGAGCCAGGCGGCAACCGCCTGGCGCGCAAGCAGCTTGGCGATCAAGCGCCAGAACAAGTTGGTCACGGGGAGTCCTTGCCGGGCCATGCCCGGGCGGTGGAGTGGATTAGGCTTTCTGGTAGGTCTTGGTCAGCGCTGCGTTGACCGTGTTTCCGCGCTTCAGCACGACATTCGCCAGGGCGGCGCGGTCCTTCTGGCTGTGGCTAGCCTGATTGAGCAGGCCGAAGTAGCTGTTGGCGGTCTCGCGCAGATCCTCTGCAGGTGCTGCGGCTGTTCGCTTCAATGCCTGGGCCAGTGATCGCTTGCGGGTGGTTCGTCGCCAGGGCTTTATGACGTGACCAACGAAGTCGACGCCGCGATCAACTGGCTGCAGGATTGTCTTGGTCGGGTTGAGCTTGGCGCCGAGCCCGGGCAGGAACGCTTCGACCTCTGCCAGCCACTGGTTGAGCTGCTGCGGCGACTCATGCAGGAACACGAAGTCATCGACGTACCGGATGTAGTGCTTGGCGCGCAGCTGGTGCTTTGCGAACTGGTCCAGGGCGTCGAGGTAGATGTTGGCAAAGAACTGCGACGACAGGTTGCCGATCGGCAGGCCGAGGTGGGCGGGCTGCGCAACCAGGCGCTTATGCTGCGGTACCCGGTTGAACAGGTGTGCCGGGCTGCGGGTCTCGTAATCCTCGCGCGGGTCGTGCATGAGGATCTGCGTGGCCAAGGCCAGCCACCAGGGTTCGGTGATCCTGGCCTGCAGCTGCTTGCGCAGCACCGCCTTGTCGATGGCGACGAAGAAGTTGGCCAGGTCGCACTTGAGGTAGAAGATCGGCTTCGACCAGTTCTCGCTGGCGCTGCGGATCTTCGATTCAAGCCGGGTGGCGGCGTACAGCGTGCCGCGCCCTGGGATGCATGCGCAACTGTCCGCGATGAAGCTGGCGTAGAAGCGCGACGCCACATGGTTGTACATCAGGTGGTGGACGACGCGGTCCCGAAAGGCTGCCGCCCAGACTTCCCGGGCTTTCGGTCGGGTGACCACGAAACAAATGGATCGGCCTGGCCGGTAGGTGCCGGCAATCAGGTCGTCGTGCAGATCCAGCAAGTTGATCTCCATGTCCTTCTCGAACAGCCGGGCACTTGCGGAATTTCGCTTGTTGCGTCGGCAGTCGTAGTAAGCCTGGACGAGATCCTCGAACTGGAAGGGAGCAACACTTAAATCTGCGGACAGGGCGCGCGAGCCGCTCGTTGTTCTTGTCGTTGTTGTTGAGCAAGCCATCTTCAAAGTCCATGTTGTAGGCGTTGTTGGCGGAGCGCTGCGACCTGTCGAGCTATCTACATCGCCAAACCGAAGGAAGGGCCGATCAGCTTGGAAACTGCGCGAGACCTACGCGGACGCTTTAGACCGGCGGTTTCTGTTGTGCGCATGGCGGTGACCAGAGGTCAGCGGCTCGACCAGATTTGGCGCACAGGCAAGAGGGCCTTGACCCTCAAGCAGCGGGCGCGGTTGCGGACTTCTTCCAGGCGTTTGCCTGGCGGCCAACTGAGGCCGTCATCTTCATTGCTTTGGCGTGCTGCCCTTTGCTGATCAACCCTCGATTGGTGAGGGCGCGCAGCAGGTAGTTGAGCATCCAGATGCTTTCGAGCAGCAAGTTGATCTGGGGCAGTTTGTCCCGCGTCATGTTGGCCCGGCCGATCAACACCAGAACCTGTAAGCACTCGTCCCGAATCTTTGCCCCGACAACCTGTTTCAGGTCGCGCGGGATATTGCGCACCAGGTCAAGCGAAAGCCCGAGCAACTCCTCAGCCACCTTGTGGATTTCCAAATCCGTATGCAGCGCCATCCCTGGCCTCCCTGAAAAGCGAGGGTGCTATCGCACCCATGAATGAAGAATTGAATGATCAAATAAACTTTCTGCGGACAGGGCGCGCGAGCCGCTCGTTGCTCTTGGCGTTGATGAAGAGCAAGCCATCTCCAAAGGCCATGGGGTAGGCGTAGTCGGCGGAGCGCTGCGAGCTGGTCCAGTGATACGCCTGGGTGAACACCTCAGGCACCGTGATTTCGAGGAAGGACGCCTCGCGGCGCGCCATCAAGTAGAAATCCTTGTGACCGTCTCGCTCGAAGGCTGCGCAGAACTGTGCAGCCGGGTGGTCGTGCTCTCGGTTGCTGCTGGCGAGGTAAGCGGTGTTGGCCTGGCCATCCCATGCGGATTTGGCGCCGTCGAGTTCCTGGCCGTAGCCGCCCCATTCGTGGGTGGCTTCGTCATCGCTGCCGGTCGGCACGATCAGGTAGTAGGGCTTGTCGCCGCCCGGGAACAGGTCGCCGTTCACTCCTCCTTCACCGGGCCAGTATTCGCCGATGGAGGGGATGCCACTTGCCGCAATGGCTGGGGCGGCGGCGATGGCCAGAGTTGCGAGTTTCAGCACCACCCCTTCGTCCGGGCTGCTGATAGTCAGATCGCCACGGGTGTACGTGGTCAGTTCATTGGCGCGCATGAGATGCTCCTGTGAGCGAGATAAGTTGCAGGTAGCCGGCGCTTCCCGACGAGCTTCTGGTCTGAGCGCCGTCCTGGCGCTCCCGGGAATCACCTGCGAAAAACGAATGAAGAAATGAATTACTGAATAGGGAGGCTGCGGACAGGGCGCGCGAGCCGCTCGTAGTCCTTGCCGTTGAGGAGGAGCAAGCCAACTTCAAAGTCCATGAAGTAGGCGTAGTAGGCGGAGCGCTGCGTACTCAGCCAGTGGAAGCGCTCTTCGTTCATCGTTACCAGGCCGTCCGCCTGTGCCGCCTTAACCAGCTGCCCCTCAAGGCAGGAAGGGATGTGCCCGCCCAACTCAAGAGCCTTGATGGCGATCACGCTGCCGGCCTCGGCCATCGCCCGGGTGTTGGCTTCGCCATCGCTGTAGCTGTCGGCGCCTTTGATCTTCACGCCGTACTCGCCCCAGGGCCCGCCGAGTTCGTCAGGCAGCTGGATCAGGGCGCGCTCTACACCGTTGAGCCAGTACCGGGTGATGAACACGCCGCCGCCCAGGGGTTGGCCGCGCTCAGGGAGTTCGGTTGCGAGTACTGCTTGCTGTGCTTGCTTGGACATGGGGTTACTCCGGGTAAGCGCCGCCCTCCGGTGGCCGGTGGTGGCAATTTGGTTTGGGTTGGGGTATTACGGGTGACCGGCATGGAGCTGGATAAGGGCATCTATGAACGAAGCGCAAACTGAATTGGTAGAAAACACCCTGCGAATAGTTGGCTGGCTTGCGCTGGTTTTGGGTCTTCTCATCCTGGTGGTTGGCTTTTCCAATAACTTGGACCTGGAAGACATATTCGATACGGAAAAAGCAGCCTTTATCGTTTGGACACCATTTGTAATCGGTGTGGCATCCCTGTGGATACGTGCATTTATGAGGGCAGGTCGTCGCCGAGGTTAGGGGCTCGCGATTACTTCATCGCATCTACAATGCGGCGGGTAGGGTAGGTTATGCGGGCCTTTCGATTTCGTCGTCAGGCTCTGGCGGATCGTCTTCGAGCGACTTCAAACCAGCCGCTCTAAGGAGCTGTGACACCTTTTCGGTAGCGACAAAAGGTGTCGTGACACACTTGAGCATCTGCGCCGCCGTTTCGAAGTCGGCGGCGATAACGTTGCGCAGCAGGGTCTGGTGAACTTCCTGCTGGTTGTTGAAGCCGTGCTGCTTCATCAGGCGCTTCAGGTCTTTCTTGAATACCCCGGCGACCTCAACCGTAAATTTCTCGACGCCCAAGGCAGCGTCCTTTGCCGCTGCCTTCTCGCGCTTGCGGCGCTGCTTCAGCGCCTCCGCCGTCGGCTGTTGCTCTTCCTCGGACATGGCCTACCTCTTCGATTTCATGTGCTGGCAAATCAAGCCATGCCTGCCGCCGGCGCTGTCTCACCTGGTTGCTGATGCGCTTCACGGACTGTCGGTGAACTTGAAGCCGTTCTCTCTGGCGATGAGCCGGGCGCGCTTGTGGTCGATTCCGAGTGCCGCGGCCGCCTTGTTGATCGACGTTCCGCTCTCGGCCAGTTGCTTGAGGTCGGGTGCCAGTTTGTCCCGCTCGGCGCGTAGCTTGTTGGTGCGGGCACATTTGATCGGCCCGCCGACTTCACCGCTGACGCCGGCGGCAATCTCTTCGGCCTTGTTACCGGCGCCGAAGAATGCGTCCATCTGGCGATGCAGATCCGCGATCACTGTGTCCCGAGGGTTGGCCATCGGTACGCCGATCATTGCTGCGCACCGTAGTAGGCGAACACCACCAGCAGTGCCGCGAAGCCGATCGTCCAGCGAAGAAGGCGAGCCCCGAAGCGCCGCGATGTGGCCTTGGCTGCGCCGAAGAAGTCAGCGTTGCGCTCGAGTTGGTCGGCGTACTGGCAGGCGCCGTCGTGGCCGGTGCGGGCACCACGAGAAACGCCGGTGGAGCGCTCGACCACGTCGAACAGGTTCTTGCCGAGCGGTACCACGTTGAAGCGCGGCACCTTCACAGGTTCTTCGCGACCGATCATCACGTACATCTCCGAGGTGGACAGTGCAAACCGATCCCGCAACGCCTGCAGGACCGCTTGTTTTTGGCGAATGGTTTGGTTCATCACGATTCCTTATGGTGGGTTGCGTTTATTCGTCAGCAGCCTGACCGCCTGCTGATTGCCGTTGGGCGCAGGGGAGGGTGCTGACGAATAAAGGCGAGGCGTAAAAAAGCCCGGGGGTTGCCCGGGCTTTCGGTGCGTTACATATGCCCCCATACGTGAACGCGGGTCGACGCATATGGCGTCTTGGGTGCGTAGTGGTTCACATGGCCGCCTATCCTCCGTTGCTCGCTCACTGGGTTGGCAGTGGCCACCGTTCTCGAAGGGTTGTTGCATGCAGGTGGGCGGTTATAGGCCGCGATTTCGTCCGCATCGGGGTGTGATCTATCCACCAGGGCGCAACCCCTGCTTAACGCCCAGCTACGCCGGGCCCTGGCCGTGATTTTTACGTGACCCTAGGGAGGTCGACACGTCCGCAAATTCGGACACAGGACTATTCCAGGTCTTTCCTCATCCAACGGTGCAGGGCGCTTGCCCACGGCTAGATCACACCCCGATGCGGCCTGGTGCTGGGGAGTACCAGGGCCTCGGGCAGTTTTCGTCAGGCTGACGTGGCGCTGGTTGTCAGAGATTGGCTTTTTCAGCAGCTTCAAACTCGCTACCCAGGATTTCCGTCAGCACGTCGCTGGGCTTAGCAGAGGTGCTGATGTAGATGCAGTCAGGCGTAACGACCTGCTTGTAGCCGTTGAAGAACAGCGCGCCACCACCAAGGCCCATGGCATCCAGGAAAGGCTTCAGGTCAGCTTTATCCTTTGGCTTATGAGCCTTGAATTCCTCCTGCAGCTTTTCCAGATCAAGCTTCAACGCTTTGCGCTCATCACCCTTGGTGCCTGGCGGCAGACTTGAGCGCGGAAACTGCGAGCTATCAGCTTTTGGGTCTGGCTTCGTCCAGAGCGGCTGTGGCATTGGCGGGCTGAACTTCAGGCCGTAGAAGTTACGACCGCTGTGCATGCTGGTCTGGAACAGTGCGGTGGCGCCTACAAACCGCTTGGCGAACTCTTCGCCCAGCACCTGCAAACGATCCGCGCTTTCTCTGTACGCCTTCCAAGCCGCCAGAACACCGGCATCGCTTGTCTTGTAGTAGGACATTTCACTTCCTCCGGTTGTTTTCCCAATGCACCCGACCGAACTGCAGTTGGGTGCATCAGTGAAAATCTCCGTCCAATTGCCGCCGGAAGGGGCGGGGCGCATTGCTTGCCGGGTCACTCACTCAGTTCTGGCGTTTCACCATCGAGCAGCCGTACAAGGTTTTCCCTGTCGTTGGCAGGCTTTCGGGCCTGTCTGCTCGCCGGTCGCCGGTAGAGGCAATGCGGTCTGTTGTTTGTTGCGCTGGTTGTTAAAGAGCGGTGGTCGTCCTGTACTTGCTCAGAAGCACAAGTCGGCTTGCATTTATAAAAGCATGCTTGTGAATTGAATGCAAGCACGCTTGTGTTTATTTTGCTTACTGTATGTATGTACAGCATTCTTGGGAGGCGAATATGGCTAAGCAGAAAGGAAGCCCGGCAGGCTCGCCGCGCGGAGAAATGACGGGCATGGAGCGGCTGGGATTGAGGGTGTCATCAATGATCAACCACCCCGTGGCGCAGGCGCAGCGCTGGGTGACGATCCATCGCCTGGACACCGATGGCGATCGGGAGTGGGAAGAGGTGCTGGGCGTGATCGCCGAAACCGACGAGCTTGAGCTGACGCTCAATGACGACGGTAGTGTGACCGTGAGGTGGGAGCAGCAAGAGGTCGAGGCAGCGGGGAGGGGCGAAGCTGAGTTTGAGCAGGAAGAGGAGGCGGCACCTTTTTAGCGGGCAATAAAAAGCCCGGCGCTGGCCGGGCTTTGATGATGGGCATGGTCTTAAACCGGAAGGCCGTTCCAAACGTACAGCACGCGGGCCAAGATGTGGGTGTCATCCACGCGGATTTCTTCTATGTCGTGATGCTTGTTGTCGGAGATCATCTTGAAGCGATCCTTGCCTTTCTTCTGCAAGCGCTTCACGTAAAGCATGTCGTCATGGGAGAAGAGGTATATGCCATCCCCAGTGAACTCCCGGATGGTTATATCTACCAGCAGCGGGTCGCGATCCTTGATCGTCGGCGCCATTGACTGGCCCCAGCCGGTGATCATCTTGAGGTGGAAGTGTTCTTTGAACGAAACTCCCATCTCCCTCAAGTGTTTGGGGCTGACCCGAATATCCTGAAGCATCTCTGGGAATTCGTGCGGGATCTGCCCGCCGCCCATCGCTGCGCGCACGTCGTAGTGGGCAATCCATACTTCGTCACCGACCTGGCCCGCCCTGGAGAAGTCGACTTGCACTACATTGGTCGGCTTCGACTCCTGCGCAACCTCTTCGACCACCTCGGCGATTCGCGCTCGCGCCTCTTCCGAAAGCCCCCGGCCGTGTTTTGCGAGCATCTGCTTGACCAGATCCGCCGAGGAATAATTGCCGGACTTTGGAGCGTCCGTGGCCTTCCGGCTCGGCGGCTCGCCCTTGCCTGAGAGCAGCCAGTCTACCGTCGTGTCATAGCCCTCAGCGATAGCTACCAGGTTTTCGTTCTTTATGTTGCCAGTATCACCGGCAAACCACTGACGAACAGCTTCGTAGCTGACCCCGCAGGTGGTCGCTATATCCCTTTTGAATCCTCGCGGCCCGATCTCAGGCTTTCGCGCCAGGACAAGTTTCGCAATCCGATCAGTAATTTTCATGCAAGCAATCTACAAGTTAGCTTGGCAAGCATGCTTGCTTAGTAAACACAAGCATGCTTGAATTGCCGTATACCCAAAGGAGTCAGCCATGAACCGTGCCGACGCAATTAAACATTTCCAAGGGATCGCCCCCCTCGCCAAAGCGCTCGGCATCACATACGAGGCAGTCCGGCAGTGGGGCGAAGAGATCCCAGAGCTACGTCAGTACCAGCTTGAACTTGTAACCGCCGGCCAATTGAAGGCCGACAAAAAGAAAACCGCTGCATAAGGCGTCCTTGTCATTGATCTGTTGAGCGAATGATCGCCGGACCAGGCGGCCGCTACCACGGAAACAAATTTGAGGTTTTACGAATGGAAGATTTCTTGAGGGCTTGCCACACCACCATCAAGGAAAGTGGGGCAGAAGAACTGGCCGGGAAGATGTGCCTCTCGCACGTGAGCCTGCTGCAGCGCTCGAACCCGGATAACTCGGCCCACCACCTGACCATCGAGCATCTGTTTGGCGTTTTGCTGCACACCGGTGACATGCGCGCGCTTATTTCCCTCGCTGACAAGTTTGGCTACGACCTGGTAGCCCGAGAGAAGCCGGCGGCCAAGCCTTTGATGGTTGCTCTCGGGCATCTGTCTGCCGAGTGCGGGGATGTTGGACGCTTGATCTTCGACGCCGCCGCTGACAACCACATCAGCCAGCACGAAAAAGCCCAGGGCGAGAAAGCCATTCAGGAAGCAATCGAAGCGCTGCACATCCTGCGCGAATCGCTGAAGGCCGCCTGAATCGCAGGCATAAAAAAACCGCCTGGCAGGGCGGTCCTTTCAACAGCAGTAAAACTTGTGGGGCCATTATGAACACACTTGTTGCTCCAAGCAATACAGTCAGCATGTCGAGCCGGGAGATCGCCGATCTCACCGGCAAACAACACAAGGATGTCATCCGCGACATCCGCGTGATGCGTGAAGCCCTGGAGAAGGATGGCGCAAATCTGCGCCATCTTCAGGAAGAGAAGGACGGGCGGGGTTACACCGCCGAGTTCCAACTTGACCGCGTGCTCACCGAGACGCTTCTGACCGGGTACAGCATCCCGCTTCGCCATCGTGTCGTGACACGTCTTGGCGAACTCGAAAAGGTGTCGCGACACGCCATATCGATGCCTTCCAACTTCGCCGAAGCCCTCCAACTCGCCGCCGATCAGGCCAAGCAGAACGCTTCGCTACACCAAGTCATCCAGCTGCAGGCGCCCAAGGTTCAAGCATTGGAGCGCCTGTCCGCCACCGACGGCTCAATTTGCATCACCTCGGCCGCCAAGCAACTTGGCATTGGCCCGCTGAAGCTCTTCAAGTGGCTCAGCGACAACCGCTGGATCTACCGCCGCACTTCCTTCGCCGCATGGTCGGCCTACCAGCCTCGCCTTACCTCAGGCCTTCTCGAACACAAGCTGGTCAGGGTTGGGAAGGGCGCCGAGGAAGACCTGAAGGTTGTTGAGCAGGTCATGGTCACGCGCAAAGGCATCACCCATCTCGCAACAGTCCTTCAGGAGGCTTTGTAATGGCCGGCGACTGGATCAAATTCGAACTCACCACCCTGGACAAGCCGGAGGTCTGCCAGATCGCAGACCTGGCGGATATCGATCCTGATGCTGTCGTCGGCAAGCTGATGCGCGTGTGGGGCTGGTTCGATCAGCAAACCGAAAAAGGTAACGCTCCGAGCGTTAGCAAAAAGTTACTTGATCGCCTTGTCGGTGTTAGCGGTTTCTGCGAACACATGAAATCGGTTGCTTGGATGATCGAGATCGACGGCGTTATCAGCCTCCCGCATTTTGACCGACATAACGGGAAGACCGCTAAAAACAGGCTTCTCACGGCAAAGCGGGTGGCAAACCACAAAGCGAGTAACGGCAAAAGTAACGCTTCGAGCGTTAGCGATGCGTTACCTAAAGAAGAGAAGAGAAGAGAAGATCAAAACCCTCTCTTTGCGCACGAGCCAGTCGACCCTCGGATGCCCAGCGAAATGACCCTCGACTGGGTGCCTGACGAAAAGCTTTTGAAGACCTACGCCTTTCACCGCGGCCTGTCGCTTGACCTGTTCACCGAAGAGGCTCGGGTCGCATTCACTGCTCACTACGAGCCGCAGCACCAGGTCAACACGCAGGCTGAGTGGGTGAGCATGCTGGTCAAGTGGGTGAACAACGACAAGGCCCGCACCGCCGCCACCAACGTGACGCCGTTCCGGCAGAGGTCTGCACCTGCATCGGACTTCGATGACAACGACACCGACTGGCAAAACGGGGTGCAATCGTGATCAAGCAGGTATCAGTGATTGCGAATGACCTATGGGCCAACCCGAAGGCGGGCGAATTTATCGCAGCGGACGAGAACGTAGCCCCGGCTGACGAAGGTCGCCGCCAGATGGCTTTCGCCATCAACGAACTGTTCAAGGAGTTGCGCCTGATCCGCTCGGCCTGGCGACAAGCGTGGCCGGACAAGGAGACGTACCAGGCTGCAAAGGTGCAGTGGATGCAGGCGTTCCTCGATGAGGGAATTTGCACCCAGGGTCAGATCGAGTTCGGCATGGTCAAGGCCCGCAAGCAAGTGTCCGATTTCATCCCGAGCCCGGGGCAGTTCATCGAATGGTGCAAGCCCACCCCCGAAATGCTCGGCCTTCCGCCTCTGGCTGCCGCACATCGTGAAGCTTGCCGGAACGCGCACCCAGGCATGGCGGGGCAGGGCAAGTGGTCCCATGACGCGGTTTGGCACACGGCCAAGGAGTGCGGGTTCGAGAGCCTGAACAAGCTCGACACGGCGCTGAGCCTGAAGCTTTTCGACCGCAATTACACGATCACCATCCGGCGCTTGCTCGACGGCTTGCCGCTTCAGCCAATGCCCAAGGCGCTGCCCGCCAAAGTCGACGCCCGAATCACCCCTGAGGTAGGGAAGGGCGCTATCGCCGAACTGCGTGCCCGGTTGGCAGGGGGATCCCGATGAGCAAGCTCACGAATGCCGCCCGCGATCGCGACTGCCAGGTACGATTTCCAGGCTGCTCGTGCGAGCCGTCCACCACCGTCCTGGCGCACTACCGGCTGGCCGGCACCTGTGGCATGGGCATGAAGCCGAACGACTTCCAGGCGGCATGGGCCTGCGGCTATTGCCACGACATCGCCGACGGCCGCCTGCGCGCACCCGGGGAGCTGACCAAATACGAGATCCGCTTGTTCCTCGCTGAGGGCGTCATGCGCACCCAGGACATCCTGATCAGCGAAGGGAAGGTGAAACTTTGAAACCATTCAGCCCGAAGACCTTCACCGCCAATCCGGTGCGCGCCAAGTCCGTCGACCGTGAGGGCCTGGAGCAGGCCGCCTTGATCAAGGAAGTCAGCCTGCGCTATCCCGCTGCCGCGAAGCTGATCTACCACGTCCCGAACGGTGGGCACCGGCACAAGCTGGTGGCGATGAAGCTGAAAGAGCAGGGCGTGAAGGCGGGCGTTCCCGATCTGGTTCTGCCGATGGCACGCGGCGGGTACTTCGGCCTGTATATCGAATTCAAGGCCCGGGCGCCGTATGACGCCGCCGTGTCCCCGGCCCAGGACGCATACCTGCAGGCGCTGACCGATCAGGGTTACCTGGCCATCGTTTGCCGCGGGCACGTCGACGCCATTGAGGCGATCCGCGCCTACCTACTTCAACCACAAACGAGGGCGGTCGCATGACCCATAACTTCAAGCCCGGCGACCTGGCACTGGTGATATCCGGAGGGTATATGGGCGAGACGGCTGAACTCGTTCGATTCGTGCTGCCAGGCGAGGTGGTGGTCTCTCCGGTGACAGGGAAGAAATATCAGTTCCGCCCAGCTGCGGGTATCGGGGGTTGGATGTGCCGATTCCGGGGTGAGTGGGCAATCAAGCACGAGAAGAATCTGATGCCCTTGCGCGGCGAGTTCACCCCTGAGCAGCTGAAGTCTCACGAGGTGCCCGCATGACGACCGCCGCCGTGAAGATCACCGACGCCGAAATCAAGCGCCAGGCCGCCGGCGAAGTTCGCGACCTTCGCGACATCGAAGCCCGCGGCCTGTACCTGCGCTTCGCGAAAGACCGCGCCCGGGCCTCCTGGTACCTGGTGGTCAGGGGAGAGTGGAAGCTGATCGGCCGGTACCCGGACCTCAGTGCCAAGCAGGTCGCCGCAGCACTGCCAGGCATTCGCCTGCGTCTGGATGCCGGGGAAGGCTCCAATCTTTCCAAGTGGCTGCTGGTGGGCGAGCTGCTGGACTGGTACGCCGATCGCATGGCGCGGGACCGGAGCCTGTCGAGCAAGCGCAAGAAGACCGGTGCCTCGTTGATCAAGTGCCACCTGAAACCGCTGCTGGGCGATGTGCCGCTGGCCTCGGTTGATAAATCCACCCTGGATGACCGGTTCATGTGGCCGGCCCAAGAGTCCATCGGCATCGACTACGTGCGCTCGGCGTTCCAGTTGCTGGCCTTGGCCTTCCGTCAGGCATTCAAGCTGCGCCTGATCACCAGCAACCCGATGAAGGACGTGAAGTTCAGTGACTTCTCCAAGGCCAAGGTCGGGGTCAAGCCGTCGCGGCTGCGCGTCACCCAGCTCCAGGACCTGCTGACCCTGCTGCGCGACTCAATGGCCAGCGCCCCAGCTGACGCCATGCTGGCCCTGATGATGCTGTGCCACGGCACTCGGATCGGCGAGACCCGCCAGGCGCAGTGGTCGCACATCAGCCTGGCAGAGCGTGAGTGGTTCATTCCAGCCGAAAACACCAAGACCGGCGTCGAGAACCATCTGCCAATCACTGACCAGGTTCGCCAGCTGCTGATCACTTACCGCGACATCCAGTGGTCCGGCGGCTATGACGGGCAGTTCCTGTTTCCATCCCGCAAAGGCAAGTCGCTCAGTGAGGGCCAGGCCAGTGCCGTGTTTACGCGCCTGGGCCAGGGCGAATGGACAAGCCACGACCTGCGCAAGGTGGCCAGGACCGGCTGGGCAGACATCGGCATCGACCACCTGATCGGTGAGCTGCTGATCAACCACGCCATGGGCCACAACGTGAAGGTGTACATCCAGTCGGACGTGATGGCCCGCAAGCGTGAGGCGTTGGATCGGTGGTGTGCGTATCTAGACGCGAAGGGTTTCAAGCGCATTCACGACTTGACCGGCTTTAGATCGGGAGATTCCGGTAATGCCACGGAAGCCGCAGAACACAAGGCCTGCAAGGCCATTCAAGAAACAATCATAGGCGAGGTTTAAAAATGCTGATTCAGATCATCAAGCGCACCAGACTCGCCGTGAACCCGGCCGATATCAGCGCCATTTTCATCTACACCGTGAATCACGATCCGGTACTCGAAGTGCAGATGCGGTCCGGCGCGAAGTACGGGGTCCGCCACGAACCAAACACCCCGCTCGGTGACGATGTGTACCAGGTCCACAAGCAGCTGTTGGAGGCCAAATGAACAGGTCCCACGGCCCGGCATTCCGCGCCGCTCAGTTGGACCTGGCCAAGTGCCCGGCCTGTCGTGGTCGCGCGGTGATCAAGGGCGTCTTCCACGAACTGGCCTGCGTGCAGTGCAACGCCTCCGGCTGGGTCACCGCCGAAACCGGTGAGACGCTGCCGCTGGAGGTGCTGGTGACGCAGTTGAGCATCCGGCTTCAGGCTGCCGAGCAACAGATCGAACGATTGAAGCGCCATGTGCCGATGCTCGGCCCGGCAGCCCAGTACAACCAGAACAACCGCCGCGGCGCCGGCGGCACCAACTTCACAGGGGATTGAGCCATGGCTATGTATAAGGACGTGATGGGCACCCTGGTGCGGGTGCTGGCAGCAGACAACATCGACAACAGCACCAAGCAGTCATGGCAGAAGCTGATCGACGCCGATCTGCGCCAGGGCGGCACGGGTAGCACGCTGTCGGTCCGGGACAAGTTCGATTACGACTGCTGCCTCTATGCGTTGCTGCACCGTCAGCTCGACCCGGCCCAGTGGGACGTGCTGGTGGCCAAGTACTCCACGCACAAGGCGAACAAGGTCGGTGCCATCGGCAGGCTGGTGGCTCGCATGGTGTCACCGGCACCTCAATTGTTCATCTATAAGGCGCTGACAGCCTGGGCAATCCCTAAGCTCAAGGGCATCCAGTGCGGCAAGCGCTCCACGGACATGATCGTGTTGCCCGCCGAGTTCTACGACATGAATACCTGGGACTTGGCCGGCTCCCCGGAGCGCACGCGCCGCAACTGGCGAGGCGGAATCCACAAGCGTTTGGAGAAGCTCGAAGAGCAGGCGGTGATCCATGCCACCGAGATATTCGACAGCGAGCAAATCTTTGTAGATGCCGCTTGACCTGTTGGCCGACTGGCCGTAAATTAACCCCATCATGTCGATCTTGCGCGTTATGAGAGACGACACAAATTCTGAGCCCCGCCACCGTGCGGGGCTTTTTCGTTTCTGGAGTATCGGATGGATCCAAACGACCTCGGCCCTGGCGCCTTTGCTTGGCTGGGCGGCAGCGGCACCATCCTGCTCGGCGTCTTTCTCTGGCTGAGGAAGTTCCTCTCCAGGGATGCCACAGAGCGCGTCATGGACAATGCCGACATTGGCACCGTGCGCCGGCTGAATGAGCTGCTTGATTCGGAGCGTGTCGCTCGAAAAGAGGCCGAGGCCCGAGCTGATCAGTTCGCCAAAGAACGCAATGAACTGGCCGCAGCTGTAGGTCGAATGGAAGGGCGCATTGATGCGCTGACCAGTCAGGTCGCTCAACTCACTGACAAGGTGACATCGCAGAGCCAGGAGATCTCCCGGTTGCGTACTCAGCTTGGAGGTAACAACTGATGGAAAGATGCGCAATCAACTTCATCGCCCGCCATTGGTGGAGGCGATTCGAGGTCTGGGTCATCGCGCTCGCTCTCGTTGGTGGCGGCGCCATATTCGGCTACCAGGCCGCGTACTGGTCGCTCGCCGAGAAGCAGAGCAATCAGGTATCCGACATCCGCAAGGCCTACGACACCGCCATGGACGAACGTGACAAGCGTCTCGAAGAGCTGACCCGCAAGACTGGCACGGCTGCTGACAAGGCGTCGAGGGCTGCAACTACCGCTGCGCAGGCTGCCGACAAGGCGGATGAAGCGCTCAACCGAGTAGGTCAGTGATGGCTTGCAGTGGATGCGCCGCCCGGCGCGAATGGATCAACAAGATGAAGAGGCTGGCATATGAGCGAGCAGGAAAACTATTCAGACAAGATCCAGAAGGTGAGCCCGGCCAAGGGCGACCTGCTGGTGGTGACTTGCCCGAGCCCACTGACAATGGAACAGCGGAAAATGATGGCAGACAACCTGGCGCCCTTGGCTGATCGGCTGGGTGTTCAGTTGCTTGTCCTTGACGGTGGTGCGACTGCTCAGTTGCAGCCAGGTATTCAAGGTCTGCTGGATGAGCAGAAGAAGCAGACGGCGATCCTCGGGCGAATGGCCGAGCAGCAAGGCCTGTTGATCCAGGCACTGGCAGAGGATCAGATTGAGCAAGATCCTGATGCCCGACCACTGACGTACATGGATGGCACCCTGTGCCGTTGAGGCCGCAAAAGCCATGCAATGCCCAGGGCTGCAACACGCTGACCCGAAACCCTCGGTACTGCGATGAACATGCCCACCTACTCAAGAGTTCGACCTGGGCCAAGCCTAGGGAAAGCAGCACCAAGCGCCACTACAACTACAAGTGGCAGCAGGCAAGGGCAGGCTGGCTGGCAAAGCATCCGCTGTGCAGGTGTTGCGAGCAGGCAGGCAAGGTGGTTGCGGCGACTGATGTTGATCACGTCATCCCACACAAGGGCGATATGGTCCTGTTCTGGGATCGGAACAACTGGCAGAGCCTCTGTGGTCCGTGCCACTCCAGCAAGACGGCCTCCGAGGATGGCGGTTTCGGCAATTCCCGGCGCTGAAAGCAAAAAAAACCAGAAAAACCAGTGAAAAACGATCAAATGAGAATGATTCGCCCGGAAAGGGAGGGGGAGGGTCGAAAGTCTGGGCCTTTTCGCTTCTAGACCGCGCCCTCAACCCTTCTTACACACCCGCGAAATTAAAAATCCAGGAGTTGCGCGATGGGAGGTACCGCCACGGTCGCCGGCCGTGGTCGCAAACCCAAGCCAACGGCCAAAAAAGCACTCGCCGGAAACCCTGGCAAGCGCGCGCTGAACACAGCCGAGCCGCAGTTTTCCAAGATCACCCAGATCGACCCGCCGGAGTGGTTCAGCCCGCGCGCCGCCACCATGTGGAACATGATTGTCCCGGAGCTGCTGCGGGAGAACGTGGTGGCGATCACGGACCTGCACAACGTTGAGGCCTTCTGTAGCGCCTACGACAACTGGCGCCTTGCGCAGGAAACGATCCAGCTGCATGGCATCGTAGTCACCGGGGCCACTGGTGGGCCGATGAAGAACCCCGCGCTTACCGCCGCGAACGAAACAATGCGCCAGATGGTGACATTCGGTTCGATGCTGGGCCTGGATCCGGCCAGCCGCACACGACTCATCGGCGGCAACAAGGAGAAAGAAACCAACGAATTTGCCAACCTGCTGAGAACCTGATGACCAAATCTACCCACCCCAATGTCGACAAGGCAACGGCGTGGGGTCGGTCATTGCTCCGCGGTAAGGTGCCGGCGTGCCGTTATATCCACCAGGCAGTGCAGCGGCACTTCGATGATCTGGCGGCCAGCCGCAAGCGCGGTTTCCGTTTCAAGTTCGATCCGGCGAAGGCAGAGAAAAAGCTCAAGCTGATGCAGTTGCTCCCGCATACCAAGGGCGAGTGGGCATTC
Organism: Pseudomonas sp. Bout1; assembly: GCF_034314165.1. Taxonomy (GTDB): domain Bacteria; phylum Pseudomonadota; class Gammaproteobacteria; order Pseudomonadales; family Pseudomonadaceae; genus Aquipseudomonas. The sequence continues at coordinate 1,413,001 of NZ_JAVIWK010000001.1, forward strand.
AAGCGTCAGCTGATCACGCTGGAGCCTTGGCAGCTTTTCGGCCTGGCCGTTACATTCGGCTGGGTCAAGAAGAAGGGCGGCCACCGCCGGTTCCGTGAAAGCTACTGGGAAGTGCCCAGGAAGAACGGAAAATCAGTGGTTGCCGGTGGTGTTGGCATCAGCATGTTCGTTGCCGATGGCGAATTCGGTGCCGAGGTGTACGCCGGTGCGACCACAGAGAAGCAAGCGTGGGAGGTTTTCCGGCCCGCCAAGCTGATGGTCAGCAAGTCGCCGATGCTGATTCAGGCCGCCGGCATCGAGGTGAACGCCTCGAACATGAACATTCCGTCCGACTTCAGCCGGTTCGAGCCATTGATCGGTAACCCGGGCGACGGTGCATCGCCGAGCTGCGCCATCGTCGACGAATACCACGAACACCCAACCTCGGCCCAGTACGACACCATGCTCACAGGCATGGGCGCCCGGCGTCAGCCGCTGATGTTCATCATCACCACGGCCGGCGCCGACATTGAAGGCCCGTGCTACGACAAGCGCCGTCAGGTCGTTGAGATGCTGGCCGGTACCGTGCCGGACGAAGAGTTGTTCGGCTGGATCTGGACGCTCGACGAGGGCGACGACTGGACCGATCCGAAGATGCTGGCCAAGGCCAACCCGAACCACGGCGTCTCGGTGTTTCAGGAGTACCTGGAGAGTCAGCAGGCGCGAGCCATTCGCTCTGCCCGCTTTGCCAACACCTTCAAAACGAAGCACCTCAACCTCTGGGTAAGTGCCAAGTCCGGCTTCTACAACATGGAAAGCTGGAAGGCATGCGAAGACACGTCGCTGACCCTGGAACAGTTCGAGGGGCAGGAGTGGATTGCCGGTTTCGACTTGGCGCGAAAGCTCGATATGAACTCGAGAGCCCGGTTGTTCTGGCGCGTCATCGATGGGAAGAATCACTACTACAGCATCGCGCCGAAATTCTGGGTTCCTTACGACACAGCGTTCAACACCGATAACAAGAGGATGGCCGAGCGATTCCAGGCTTGGATTCACACCAAGCATTTGGAGGTGACCGACGGTGCCGAGGTCGACTACCGCGAGATCCTTGAAGACACCAAAGAGGCAAATCATCACGCGCCGGTGCGTGAATGCCCGATTGACCCCCACGGTGCTACGGGGCTAAGCCACGATCTGGATGACCAAGGTTTCAATCCGGTCACGATCACGCAGAACTACACCAACATGTCCGATCCGATGAAAGAACTGGAGGCCGCGATAGAGGCCGGCCGTTTCCATCATGACGGCAACCCGATCATGACCTGGTGTATAGGCAACGTTATCGGCAAGAACTTGCCAGGCAACGATGACGTCGTACGCCCGATCAAGCAGGGTGATGACAACAAGATCGACGGCGCCGTTGCGCTGATCATGACGATAGGCCGCATCCTAGCGAACGCTGAGGTGCAAGGCTCTGTCGACGACTTCCTCTCCAGACCGATGAGCATGTAATGGCAGATACCGACTACAGCATCGACCTGCGCACGCGCAGTCCCTTCTGGGCGCGTATGGCGAGCTTCTTCACCGGTGGGCGCCTAGTCACTCCTAACAAGGGGTCGCAGACGGGGCCGGTATCGGCGACCGGGCAAGTTGGCGACTCTACGCTGACCGACGAAAGATCCCTGCAAATCGCTACCGTGTTTGCCTGTGTTCGCCTCATATCAACCGTCACGGCCGGCCTGCCTCTTGCGGTGTTCGAAACTAAGGGCGATAGCCGAAATAAGGTTGGCCTCGACAACCCGCTGGCCAGGCTTCTCTGCTACAGCCCGAATCAGTACATGACGGCCGTAGAGTTCCGTGAAGCAATGACCATGCAGCTTTGCTTCTATGGCAATGCCTATGCGCTCGTCGAGCGCAATAGCGCAGGCGACGTCATCAGCTTGATGCCGCTTCTATCCGCCCAAATGGATGTCAGGCTGGATAACAAAAAGGTTGTTTACCGGTATAGGCGTGACACCGAGTTCGCCGATTTCAAACAAGCGGAGATCTTCCACCTCAAGGGTTTCGGCTTCAATGGTCTGGTCGGTCTTTCGCCAATTGCATTCGCATCGAAGACGGCAAGTGTTGCCGTGGCGATGGAGGATCAGCAGCGGGACTTCTACGCCAACGGCGCCAAGTCTCCTCAGTTGCTTATGACCGGCGACGGCAAGGTGCTGAATAAGGAACAGCGTGCGCAAGTCGAAGAGAACTTCAAGGAGATATCCGGCGGGCCGGTCAAGAAGCGGCTGTGGATTCTCGAGGGCGGCTTCACTACCCAGGCCATCGGCGTGAGCCCTCAGGATGCCGAGACAATGGCGGCGCGCAAGTTCCAGGTGAGTGAAGTGGCGCGCTTCTTTGGCGTTCCACCCCATCTTGTTGGTGATGTGGAGAAGTCCACAAGCTGGGGCTCTGGTATCGAGCAGCAGAACCTTGGATTCCTGCAGTACACCCTTTCGCCTTACATCAATCGGTGGGAGTACGCGATTGAGCGCTGGCTTCTAAAACCGTCCGATCTGGGAAGGCTGCACGCCGAACATAACCTGGAAGGGCTGCTGCGAGGCGACTCCACTGCGCGCGCCAACTATCTGAAGACTCAAGTTGATACAGGCTTGCTCACCGTGAATGAGGGGCGCCGCCTGGATAACCGACCTGCGCTGCCTGGTGGCGATGTCGCAACGCGCCAATCGCAAAACATACCACTTACCCAACTTGGCCAAACAAACCCCGCACCTAGCGGGGTTTAGTTTTTCTGGAGCTGCCAAATGTCAAACATCCAAAAGACCCTGGCCTTCGCTGAGGCGGAAATCAAATTCGACTCCGGTGGAAAAGTTGGGGTCTTCGAGGGGTATGCCAGCGTTTTTGACGTGATTGATTCAGATGGCGACATCATCCTGCCAGGGGCTTTTAAGAAAGCCCTGAGCACGCAGAGTCGACAGGTTGGCATGTTCTTCAACCACCAGACCTACGGCTTGCCTGTTGGCAAATGGCAGTCGCTTGAAGAGGACAGCAAAGGGCTGATTGTCCGCGGCGAGCTGACGCCAGGTCTGTCTGTTTCTAACGATCTTCGCGCCGCGATGGAACACAAGACTGTCGAGGGCATGTCTGTCGGCTTCACCGTCATGAAAGACGATTTCGACATGATCGCGACCGGCCGCGCGTTCAAGAGCGTGGCGGCCCTTCGCGAGATCAGCATCTGCACGTTTCCAGCCAATGAACTTGCAACAATCGAGTCCATGAAATCCATGGAGTCGATCACAACTATTCGCGACGTTGAGCACTGGCTGAGGGATTCGGTCGGACTGTCGAAGTCGCAAGCTCTGGGCCTCGTGGCCCGGATTAAGTCCGCAGTTCGGAGCGATTCCGAAGGTGGCGAAATCACCGCGATCCTGGATCGCCTCAAGTCCTTCCCATCTGTAGGAAAATAAACCATGTCCGAATTGGCCCAGATCCAAAAGGCTATTGAAGAATCGCAAAGGAACATGACTGAACTGTTCGATGCGCAGAAAAAAGAAATCACCGAGACCGGTGCGGTCAGTAAAAAGCTGCAGTCCGATCTCCAAACCGTCCAGGAAGAGCTGACCAAATCCGGCACTCGCCTGTTCGACCTGGAGCAAAAGCTTGCCGCCGGTAACCTGGACAATCCGGAAACGAAGAAGTCCTTCGCAGAACAAACGGCAATCGATCTTCAAAAGTCGTGGGATGGCAAGTCCTCGGGCAAGGTCGACGTCAAGAGCTTCAACAAGCAGCTCGGCAGTACGGCAGGTTCCGCCGGCGCATTGATCGAGCCACAGCGTAATGCCGGCATTTTGATGCCAGGCCTGCGCCGCCTCACCATTCGGGACCTGCTCGCCCAGGGCCGTATCAGCTCGAACTCGCTGGAATATGTTCGCGAGAACATCTTTACCAACAGCGCTGCACCGGTCGCCGAGGGCACGCTGAAGCCCGAGTCCAACCTGACGTTCACCAAGGAAACGGCGAACGTCAAAACCATCGCTCACTGGATTCAGGCCTCGCGCCAGGTCATGGACGATGCTCCGATGCTCGAGTCGTACGTGAACAACCGACTGCTGTTCGGCCTGGCCCTGGTTGAGGAGGGGCAGTTGCTGAACGGTGACGGTACCGGCGACAACCTGACCGGGCTGAACAAGGTTGCCACGGCCTACGACGCAGCGCTGAACGTGACCGGTGACACCCGTGCTGACAAGATTGCCCACGCGATCTTCCAGACCAGTGAGTCTGAGTTTGAAGCCTCCGGCATCATCCTCAACCCGCGCGACTGGCACGCAATCGCGCTGCTGAAAGACGCTGATGGTCGCTACATCTTCGGCGGACCAGCTGCGTTCGCTGCCAAGGTCATGTGGGGCCTGCCGGTGGTTGCCACTAAAGCTCAAGCCCTGGGCACGTTCACCGTCGGCGGCTTTGATCTGGCATCCCAGGTCTGGGACCGCATGGACGCAACCGTCGAAGTCAGCCGCGAAGATCGCGACAACTTCGTCAAGAACATGCTGACCATCCTCTGTGAAGAGCGCCTGGCCCTGGCCCACTACCGGCCAACCGCGATCATCACCGGTCCTTTCGCAACCGCACCATAACCGAGGCCGGGGCAGGTAACTGCCCCGATTGCGTCATGATCAGGATTCGCGCGTTGCGCCAGTTTTCGCACTACCACGCCGGCAACTTCAGCCAGTTCGAGGTTCGTGAAGTCAAGGACGAATATGCCGAGGCTTTGATCGGATTGGACTTGGCAGAAGAGGTTGAGGCCGATCCAATCCAGGAGCAGGAGCAGGAGCAGGAGCAGGAGCAGGAGCAGGAGCAGGAGCAGGAGCAGGAGCAGGAGCAGGAGCAGGAGCAGGAGCAGGAGCAGGAGCAGGAGCAGGAGCAGGAGCAGGAGCAGGAGCAGGAGCAGGAAGCACCAGCAACCAACTCGCCCAAGAAAGCAGGTTCTAAAAAATGAGCATCCCCGTCACCGATCTGCTGCCGATAGCCTTGATGCGAAAGCATCTGCGCGTCGACCATGAAGACGATGACGACCTGATCGAGCTCTACGCTGAATCCGCTCTGGCTTGGGCGCTGTGGTATTGCGATAACCCGGCACTCAAGTTGGTGGCTGACTTCCCTGCGTCCTTCAAAGCAGCGCTTTTGCTGCTGCTAGGGCACTCGTACGCGACTCGTGAAGCGGTCGTGATCGGCACCATTACTGCCGAACTGCCCCTGGCGGTGGATTCGCTCCTTTGGGCTTCCAGAAATTGGCGCGGTGTTGTCGATCCTGAGCCGGAGGATGTGCCATGAGGGCCGGCGACCTGCGGCACCGTATTCAATTTCAGAAGCTGGTTCCGGGCGTTGATCCTGAAACCCAAGAGCCTATAGCGGGCGAGTGGGTCGACGTTGCAAAGGTCTATGCCTCTATCGAGCCTTTGAGTGGTAGGGAATTCATCGCTGCCCAGGCGGTTCAGTCTGAGGTCGTGGGGCGCATCGTGATTCGCCGCCGTACCGACATCAAGGCGCAGATGCGTGGGGTTTACCGCGGCCGGATCTACAACATTCAAGGCGTCCTGCCTGACCCCAAGTCCGGCTTGGACTACCTGACGCTACCCTATTCCGAGGGGGTGAATGATGGCTGATGACATTCAGTTCGGCTTGGTCGGTCTCGACGATCTTCTCTCGAATCTGGCCACGGTGAACGATGAAACAAGGCGTAAAGGTGGGCGCGCTGCTTTGCGCAAGGCGGCTCAGGTTGTGAGGGGTGCTGCAACCCAAAATGCCCAGCGTGTCGATGATCCGGACACGGCCAGGGCTATCTACCAAAACATCGAGGTTCGCTGGAACGGAAGGTTGTTCAGGCGCTCAGGAGATCTCGGTTTCCGTGTTGGTGTTCTCGGCGGTGCGAGAATCCCGAAATCAAGGCCGAAGGGTTCAGAACCTGGCGGTCCGGGTGGTGATACCAGGTACTGGGCGTTTGTTGAGTTCGGGACTGAAGACACCGATGCGCAGCCGATCATGAGGCCCGCGTTATCGGAAAACATAACCCTAGCCACTGATACGTTCATCAGCGAGTACCGCAGGGCAATTGATCGAGCTATTCGGCGTCGCGATAAGCTGAACAGGAGCAGTTAATGTTTGCACCAATCAACGCCGTGTGCGGCCAGGACGTTGGGGTCATCGCAGTCCTGGGCTCAACCCCGCAGCGCCTTTATCCATTCGGCGAAGCGCCACAGGATGGGCAAAAGCCTTACGCGGTATGGCAGACCATCGGGGGTGATCCCGAGAACTACCTGGCCGGGCGTCCAGACATCGACGGCTACACGTTGCAGGTCGATGTGTACGCCACGACGGGGAAGGACGCCAGGGCCGTTGCCAAGGCCATCAGGGACGCTATTGAACTGAAGGCTTACATCATCCGCTGGGGTGGTGAAAGCCTCGACCCGTCCACAAAGAATTACCGGTACAGCTTCGATGTGAGCTGGCTCGTCCCTCGATAACGCTGCAACCCAAACCAACCCCGCCGAGTGCGGGTTTTTTATGCCCGACATTTGGAGAACGCCATGTCGATCCTTTCCCAAGGAACCCAGATCTACGCACTGGTCCCGCCGCTTTCCGGCACCGGGCCTATGACCGTCATGGAAGTTGAGTGCGCCACCAGCTTCGACCCGGGCGGCTCGCCGGCGGAGCAGATTGAGGACACCTGCCTCAGCGCCGATGAGCGCAGCTACAAGAAAGGCTTGCGCACTCCCGGCCAGGCCTCGCTTGGCCTGAACGCTGACCCGAACAACGCGAGCCACATTCGCCTGCATCAGCTCTCGGAAGCCAACGGCGATACCACTATCAAGTGGGTGGTGGGCTGGTCTGACGGCAAAGACATCGTGCCGACCATCGCCGCCGGCGGAAGCCTGGGCGTGGCTACGGTCACTGCTGGCGGCACCGGCTACACAACTGCCCCGACTGTCGCCTTTACCGGTGGCGGTGGTTCTGGCGCAGCTGGTACGGCTACGGTGGCCGGTGGCGTGGTCACTGGTGTGACAATCACCAACAAAGGTACCGGTTACACATCGCCCCCAACTGTTGCCTTTACCGGTGGCGCCGGCTCTGGCGCAGCGGCAACGGTTTCACTGGCCGCCGGCGATGACTTCGATCTGCCGCCCACTCGTACCTGGTTCGCTTTCCAGGGCTACGTGGCCGACTTCCCATTCACCTTCGCGCAGAACGCCGTGGTTGCATCGACAGTGTCGATCCAGCGCTCGGGTGGTTCCGCCTGGATTCGTAAGGCATCGGCATAATGGAACTCAACGTCGCAAACCTGAAGAAGTCCAAGGCTTTCACTGCTCGCCCTGTCGAGAAGGAAATCGTCTGGGGTAAGTCCACGTTCACCTGCTTTGTCCGGCCGCTGTCTTACCAGACAGCTATCGGTGACATCGCTGCTCACCGCGGCGCCGATCCGCTGGCCTGTCGAATTGCCTCCAGCATCTGTGATGCCGAGGGCAAGGCAGTGTTTACAGTCGCCGATATCACCGGCGAGGCCGACCCGGAGAAGGGCGCTCTCGACCCTGATCTGACCAACCTTCTGTTGATCGCCATCGGCGAGGTGCAGAACGTGGGAAAGACGAAGCCCTAGATCCAAGCGACGAGCTCTGGTGCGAACTGGTCATGAATGGAATCGGCGGCTGCACCATCGCCGAAGCGCAGGAGCGCATGACCTACTCCGAGTTTGTGGTCTGGATGAAGTTTCGCACCAAGCGTGGATCGCTGCACCAGGGCATGCGCGTCGAGATGGCTCTGGCGCAGATCCTGGCGTTCTACGCCAACTCGAAGACCGGCAAGGATGCCCCGCGGCTTTACCAGCAGGACTTCGCCCCGCACATGGATCCGCGTGTCGAGTCGCTGGAAGCGGCTGTGGAAAACTGGTCGTAGGTCCTAGGCTATGGCGACAAGCCCTCCGGTGATAGATTGCCAGCTACTATTACTCGGAGGCTTTATGAATAGGGAGCGCTTGGACTTTTGTGTGTTTGTAGCGAAGGCCATGGCGGCGATGGCTGTAATCGCTGCGCTGATTGTGCTGTACAACTTTGGTAGGATCGAGGTGTTATCTCGAACGGACTACCTGGGTGTCGGGCAAATGACCATGAACTGGCCTGTGATATTCGGATCATTGGCGAGTGCTATATATGCTGTCTTGTTTGCCGCAATGATGAGTGCCGTTAGATACGCCTGCTATTTTGCGCAAGATGCCAGCAAAGGCGGGCATCCAACAAAATAGACTTACTTTAATAAATGAGCCCGCCATGAGCGGGCTTTTTGTTGCCCGGAGAAAACCATGGCTGGATCGCTTGGCACCCTGACCTTGGACCTGATCGCAAAGATTGGAGGCTTTACGGGGCCGATGGATCAGGCCGGCAGAGCTGCCAAAAAGTCGTCGAAAGAGATGACTGACGCAGCCAACCAGGCTGCATCGGCTTGGAGCGCACTTGGCACGGTTGCCGCTGGTGCGGTAGCAGGATTTTCGGTTGCCAGTATTTTCGGGCGCTTTGTCACAGAAACAAAAAGCGCCGAGCGCGAACAAGCACAACTCGGCGCAGTGCTTCGCTCTACTGGCGAGTCGGCGGGGTTTAACCGTGACCAGTTGAACTCTATGGCTGATGCCTTGGCGAAGGCTACTACCTTTTCTGGTGGGGATATCAGTCAGGCCCAAACTACGTTGCTAGCTTTTACCGGGGTTGTTGGTGGCCAGTTCAATCGGGCGCTACAAGCTGCCGCAGATATGGCGGCTCGAACTGGTGCAACTGTAAAAGACGCCGCAGAAACGATCGGTAGGGCACTAGATGTTCCTTCAGAGGGGCTGACATCTCTGAGCAAGCAAGGCTTTCGTTTTTCCGAAGAGCAGAAAAAGCTTGCTGTCGCACTTGAGTCTACCGGAGACGTTGCGGGGGCTCAGCAGATTATCCTAAAGTCACTCGAGGAGTCGTACGGTGGGGCTGCCTCAGCTGCGCGAGATACATTCGGCGGTTCGCTAGACGCATTGCAAAACACTATTTCTGACCTGCTCACAGGTGAGGGAAGCCTCGATAGTGCCAAGGTCGCTGTAAATGCCCTGAATGACGTTCTTGGCTCGTCCGCTGCCAAAGATGCAATGGAGGTAACAGCAAAGGCCGCCGTGGCGCTTGCAGGGGTGCTTTCGATCAGGTTGGCGGCTGCTGCGGTGAGCGCTGCAGCTTCTTTCGTGCTGGTGCAAGCAGACACCATTCGTTATCAGGCAACGCTTGCACGAATGGCCGGTGTGTCTTCCGCCGCTGCGGCGGGTCTCTCGACGCTTAGCGCTTCTGCAAGGGCTGCCTCCGCAGCCATGGCTTTGCTTGGCGGTCCGGTAGGCGTGGCATTGTTGGCTGGGAGTGCGCTTGTCTATTTTGCGACCCGGGCGAGCGAAGCGGACAAGGCATCGGCAGCGCTAGATGAGCGTATTGCCAAGCTGAATACTTCTTTTGCCACCATGAAGGTTGACCAGGCGGCAGCTGCCATTCCGGACTACACGAAGAAACTTGAAAGCGCGACGATGGCTGCTGACGCTATCAATGCTCGAATCTTCACTCTAAACGAAAATATTAAAAGGTTTCCTCAGAGCCCAAGTCTCGATAAATGGAAGGCTGACCTAATTCAGGCGAAGGGCGCCGCAGTCGACGCGAACGAAGCAGTCGATGGTTTGAAGGCAAAGATTGCGGAGTTGAATGCAATCGTCGAAAGGCCAGTGGTCTCAAATTCGGTTGCCGAAACCTCCAAGGTCTATACGGAGATGGCCAAAAAGATCGACGAGCAGATATTGCTCGCCGGGAAAACAACCGAAGCGGACAAGTTGCAGGCTCGTATCAAGGCAGGTCTCGTAGAGGGGCTAAAGGCCGGAGAGGGCGACTTGCTCGTCGCCTCTCAGAGGCGTGCAGACGCGGCGATCAAAGCTGCCGAGGCAACAAAGAAAGCGGATGATTCAGCCAAGGCTTCCGCAAAATCGGCTGCTGAGGCTCTTACTAAGCGCGGCGTTGACGCAGAGGAAAACTACCGTCGCCAGATCACCCTTATCGATGAGACAACTGGCAAGCAGGGCAAGGCCAGTGAAGTAGCAAAGCTCGCCTTCGAGCTTGAAACCGGAAAGCTCAAAGGGGTGAGCGCAGAGCGCCAGAAGGTTCTTCAGGATTTGGCTGCTGAGCTCGACTCGAAGGTCAAGCTGAAGAAGCAGAACGAGGAAGACCTGAAGCTGGCCACGCTGCAGGCCAACCTGAAAGACAGCAACACCATTGTTCGCCAGGGCTTTGAGATGGAGCTGGCGGGCGCTGGTTCCGGGGAAAAGCTGCGGGGGCGCCTGAAAGAAGACCTGGCAATCCAGCAGGATTATGCCAAGCAGCGCGCGGAGATGTTCAAGCAGTACAAGGAAGCCGAAGTACTCGGTGACCCCGACGCCAAAAGCCGATACGACAAGGAGACCGCACTTCTTGAGGAGGCCCTTGCTGAGCGGATAGTCATCCAGCAGGACTATTACAACCAGCAGGATGCGGCTCAATCCAACTGGCTGACGGGCGTCAGTGATGCCTGGCAGAACTACGTTGATGCAGCGCAGGACTACACGTCGCAGGCGGCAGAAGCGACTGCCACTTTGCTGGGTGATGCAACAAGCGGTCTCAGCCAGTTCTTCACTGATGTGGCGACTGGTGCCGAGACGGCGGGCGATGCCCTGGGCAACCTCGTTACGGACTTTGCGAAATCCACCATCAAGGCGCTGGCCGACATGGCAGCTCAGTGGCTGGTGTATCAAGCCGTCCAATTGATTGTTGGTAAAACGACTCAGGCCAGTGCGGCGCCGACGCTGATCGCGAATGCCCAAGCGACTTCCACCCAGGCGGCACTGGCTGCATATGCATCCACAGCTGCAATCCCTATCGTCGGGCCGGTCCTGGCACCTGCAGCCGCAGCTACTGCTGCCGCCGCAACGGCGCCAATGGTCGCCGGCGTGGCGTCAGCGGCGCTGGCCGGCATGGCGCACGACGGTATCGACTCTGTTCCGGAGACAGGTACCTGGCTGCTCAAGAAAGGTGAGCGGGTCACCACTGCCGAGACCAGCGCAAAGCTTGATTCGACCCTGGACAGGATGCGTGCAAGTAACGATTCGTCCGGCTCCCAGACCGTAAACGTCATCGAAGACGCTTCCCGAGCCGGGAGAACACAGACCAGGCAAGTCGGAGGGCGCCAAGAAACAGACGTTTTCGTTTCCGATATCAACAGTAATGGCCCTCGCGCCAAAGCGATTCAGCAAATGCTTGGGATAGGGAGAGCGGCACGATGATTCAGTTTCCAAAGGAATTGCCGTGCGCACTCCGAGAGGGTTACGGATTTAAGCCCGTCAGCCCGATGATGGGCACGGAGATGCAAACGGGCCGCACCAGGTATCGCCGAAAGTATTCATCCACCCCAACCGTCACAACAGTCAACTGGCTGTTCAATGACGTGGAGGCTCAGCTGTTTGAATCATGGTTCGAAGAGGTTTTGATCTCCGGCAGCCAGTGGTTCGAGTGCGACCTGAAAACCCCGCAAGCGCTTCAGCCATACAAGGCGCACTTCGTCGACATCTACGAGGGTCCAACCCTCGACGGCGTCAGCTTGTGGCGATACCGGGCTCAGCTTGAGTTGTGGGAGCGACCGATCCTCACCGGCGGCTGGGCGATCTACGCGCCGGAGTACATCACCGGCATGAACATCATCGACCTTGCGGTCAATAAGGACTGGCCACAATGACAAGCTTTGTACTGAACCGGCTCTACTCCAGTGGTGGGCCGGAGATTCTGCACGGCACCCTGGAGGTGACCGACGGGGTAGCACGCCACTTTCTAACCAACGGTTACGAGGATCTGCTGTTGGGCCTGGAGACGGGCGGCACTGCGACTTTTCTGGCTTGTGGCATATCCATCGCTCTCCCGAAACGGGGTAGTGACGGAAAGCAGGACCTGAAGTTTGCCCTGTGCAACATCGACGGGAGTGTCTCCGGCTTCCTGCGCGCCGCCTTGAAAGACCGCAGGGAGATCAACCTGGTGTACAGGGGGTACATCAGCACTGACCCGGCCTACCCGTCGAAGATCCTTCGCTACAAGGTGAAGAGCGGTTCTGTCACGGCGACCGAAGCGCAGATCGTGGCCGGCTACTTCAACCTGCTGGAAACCCTCTGGCTTCGATTCAATTACACCGGCGAATTCGCCCCAGGCATGCGGTACCAATAATGATCGATCACGACAAATACCCTGCGGGTAAGTACCGCGAGGGGGGGAGAGTGTGGCCGTTTGTTGACTGCTACGGCCTGGTGCTGGAGGTCCGGCGTGATCTTGGGTTACCGGACTGGCCAGAGTGGGCCGATATCCGCGCCGGCGACGGCTCCATGGTCGAGGTGGCTGGGAAGTGGTTCCCGACGCTCACGCCGTGCCAGCCGGAGGAGGGTGCCTTGATTGCCCTGTACGAAGGCAGCGAGATGCGCCACGTCGGCGTGGTCGTTCGCGTCGATGCCTCCCTTGAGGCAATGGAAATCACCGAGAAGCACAACGTCATCTGCCTGCCTTTGCACAGGCTCAAGCGCCGCTTCGTGCGGGTGGAGTACTACAAGTGATCGAGATCTACCCATCCAGGATTGGTGTTGAAAAAGGCGACTGCGTGCCGCTGGAGATTCACCAGGTAAAGGGGCCGATTACCCTGGCCGGATGGCTGTCGGCCAATGTCAAAGGCTTCGATATCGGTGCGGTGCATCCAATCTGCATTGAAGTGAATGATGCGGTTGTACCTGTGGATCAGTGGCAGTCAGTGGTAATCGGCCCAGAGACCGCTGTGAAGATCTTCCCGGAGGCGAGAGCCGCCGCTGCCGCTGTCGCGGCCTGGGTCGCCGTGGCGCTGGCTGCAGTGTCCATCATCATGGTCATGAGCATGCCGAAGGCCAAGGCTGCGAAACAGCAGCAGGGCGATGACCTCGACCTGGCCACGGCCACTGGCAACCATGCAAAGCTGAATTCTCCGATCCGCGAGATCTTGGGCAAAGCCAAGGTGTATCCAGACCTTTTGGTCCCGCCGGTGTCGAGGTTCGTGAACAAACGCCTGATGCGCACCAGCCTGTGCCTATGCGTAGGCCGTGGCCGGCATCTTCTCCCGTCCAGCACGCTCAAGATCGGCGACACCCCGGTAGCTGCGTTCGGCTCTGACGTGTCCTTCAATATCTACGAGCCAGGCGCATCACTTGCAAATGATCCTCGCGCCCAGAACTGGTACCCGGTAGGCGAGGTTGGCGGGACCAACGCCGGTACAGCCGGCTTGGACCTGGGCAGTACGGCTCCCTCGGAATCTACCGCGCTGGCTGACTCGATACTGATCAGCGGCACAACGATCTCCCTGCTGGGCAACAGCCCGCGCTTCCCGGACAACTGGGCCGCCGGCACGGTGCTCACCCTGGTCACGCCTGACACCTTCACGGTTTCCTCTGCTGGCGGGTATAGCAGGATCGCCGGTGCGCTCACGGACCTTTCCCCGTTCGTTGGCATGAAGGTGACGCTGCGCAGTGATACCGATCTGGATTTGATGGTGGCTAGCGTGGCGCCCTATGTTCCGCCGGTGCCTGGTGTAGGTGGCTCGCCTTCATCTGTGTCGGCCAGCGCCTCACCATCTACCTATGACTTCAGTGCGAGCGCGGTGGTCTGGACTGTGACCTTCCAGGGCGTCACCAAAACCGTCTCACTGAATGCGAACTACGGAAGTATGAGCGCCCTGGTGTCGATCATAACGTCGCAGCTCTCGGGCATCGGCCTGGTGGCTCAAGACAACTCCGGCCGTTTGCGCTTGATTGAGCCGCTGAGCCCCTACAAGGGCGGCACTATTTCGCAAACCAGCGCGCCTGTGCCGATCTTTGGTTCCGGCCCTACGTACGTGGTGGGCACCGCCTCGACTGGTGGCTCTGCCGAGCAGCAGGCATCCATCACCTTGCAGTTCGACAACGGTACGCCTTTCACTGGGCTGGCCGTGGGTCAGCAGCGCTTGGCTTTGGGGTACCGCGGCTTTCGCTACAGCGTTGTCTCGATTGACGGGCTTAGCGCCTCGATTCGCCGCATCAATGACCTCGGTGCTATTGATACAAACTGGGGCGGATTCACTGCTCGAACCCTGCTGGACTTCTCATTTACCGGGCCTGGGGGCACTGTCAACTGGATCGGCCCCTTAATGGGGTGCCCTGAGAACGAACTGGCAACCATGGCCGAATACGACGTCTTCTTCAACAACGGCCTGTGCTACTACAGCAAACAGGGGAACATCAAAGTTTCCTCAAAGTCGGTTGAGGTTCGCTGGCGGGATGCGGCCATTGGCGGGGCCTGGACGACGATTACCCACACCTACGTTGAGGCAACTCCAGACCAGATCGGTTTCACCCACCAGCTTGTTTTCCCCTACCCGCTGCGCCCAGAGTTCCAGATGCGCCGGGTTGAGCCGCTTATGGGAGGGCAGGCTCGAGAGTCCATTCAATGGCTTGGCCTACGCACGCTCTTGCCGTGGCCAACGTCCTACCAGGGCGTGACCGTCATCACTATGGATGTGCGCGGCGGCGATCGCCTCAGCGCTCAGTCTGAGCGCCAGGTTAACTGCGTTCCAACCCGCATCTATGACAGTGCGCCGATGCGCTCAATCAAAGGCGCAGCCTTGCACGTCTGCCAGAGCCTGGGAATTGATGAGTCGCTGATCGACATGGATGCGCTCAACACGGTTGACCAGGATTACTGGACGCCCCGCGGCGAGCTGTACGACATGTCCCATGAAAAGGCAATGCCGGCCCGGGAGATGCTGCAGGGGATATTCACCGCCGGCATGTCCCACTTGTCGAACGGCAACGGGCTGCTTAGCGTGAAACGAGAGGGCATCCAGCCCCCGCGGGGAGTCATCACGCCGCACGAGATGGCCAGCGAATTGACGGCAAGCTTCACCGCGCCCAGCCCGGACGACTTCGATGGCGTCGACGTCGAATACGTGGACCAGTACACCAACCGTAAGGAAACGGTGCCATGTCGATTGCCTGGAAGCCTTGGGCTCAAGGTGGACAAGATCCAGCTGGATGGCGTCTCCGATCGCGATTACGCCTGGCGAATCGGCATGCGGCAATTGCGCAAGTATCAGTTCTCCCGCTGGGCTTACTCCGTGGATACGGAGCTTGATGCGCTGGTTTTCGAGGACATTGATCGCATCACGCTGGCCGACGACATCCCCAACACCACCAGCAGCGCACTGATCATGGAGGTGGAGCAGGTGGGGGACAGGTACCTGCTCACGCTGAGCGAAGAGATGGACTGGACGATGGTTGCGCCCCGGGCGGTGATTCGCCGCCACGATGGAACCGTCACCAGCTTGTTCGAACCGCAGGAGGCGGGCTTCCACCAGGTGCTGGTACCGCTGAGCGCAATCGACTTCGACATCATCACCGACCTCAGCATTGAGCCGGCCCGCTTCCTGTTTGGGCCAAGCGAGCAGGTTGGGTACCCGGCGATGATCACAGAGATAACCCCGAACCAGGACGGAACCTGCGCGGTTACTGCGAGCGAGTATTCACCCGTGTTCTACGCAGATGACGACAACTACGCGCCTGCAGCGGCGTAGCAACCAACCTTCCAAGGCCCGCCGCTGAGCGGGCTTTTTTTTGCCTCGGGGAAAACCATGGCCTATGAAACCGGAAATCCTGTGGAGCCCAACGGCTCTACGGATCCTCGCGACCTACGTGACAACGCGCAGATTATCGACAAGATCGTGAATAGTTCCGACCTGACTGTGCTCGGCAGGCTCGGAAAGGTTCTGAAGACAATGGCGGGGATGTATGCCGAGTTCACTCAGTTTCTGCTGCGCTCTGGGCTGGAGTCGGTGTATCTGGCCTACGGCCCAGGCATCGTGGTCGAGCGTGCAACTCAGCTGGTTCAGCGCAACGGTGAGCTTTACCGCGTTATCAACCAGGCGGACTTGCCTCTCACCCTCACAGGTAACTGGGCGACGGACGCACCGAAGTTGTTCGCAGCCGGCGATGCTGGGCTGCGGGCAAATCTGAACAGCCCTACCGGGACAAGCTACGTTACCAGGGGGGGGCAGACGCTTGAGCAAAGCCTTGCGCAGAATGATCTTGTCGTGGCTCAGGCCAAGGCCGATATCGCCGTAGTTTCGAAGCGTACCGAGACGGGCGTCAACGGCGATCGCCTATTGCGAACCCGCATCCGGGCGGCGATGGGCGATGACACCTCGATCGTATTCCTGGGAGACTCCAACTTCCATGGAGCCGCATCGCTGGATGCCTACCGCAACAGCGCGGTCAATCTCCTGAAGCGAATGATCAACCAGGACTTCGGTCTCACCAGCTACGGGTTCACTCCCCTGATGTCGATGGGTTCGGGGACGCCGAATGCGACTCAGGATCTGCATGAAATCGCCTGGTCTCGAACTGACGGAGCGGCTCACACCTGGACCGCACGGGAAGGGGCGGCGGGATCCTACGTCATGCAGGGGCTGTCATGGGTATCAGTCCAGGCCGGCAACATCCTCAGCAGCACGATCCCAACGTTCCAGCGCAAAGCGTTCATCTGGTGGATCGGTAACCCGGGCGGTGGCACCTTTGATGTAAAAATCAACGGCACAACAGCGGCCACGGTGAACACCAACTCCGCTACCGTAACGCTGTTAAACGTTCAGGTGGTTGAGATTGCTGATAATGGTAGAGGCTCGTGCAAAATCGAGTGCATCACTACGAGCGCCGGAAAGGTCGAACTGTGCGGCTTCAGCTACAACGCCTATGTGAATGCCCTGACAGTGAACAATTTCTCCAACTCGGGCCGCCGGCTCCGCTGGCTGGATGAGCTGGCGATCAACAGCATGCTGATGCGCTGTGCATGCTTGGTGATGGGCCTTGGGCTGAATGACTATGGCGACAACAAGACCGACCCGGCGTACTTCGCTGCCTTCAAGCAGCGGATTGACTGGTTGATCCTGTACGCAAACTTCTATTCCGTGCCCGTAGTGGTGTGCGATCACGTCTGGTTGGGTGACGCCAATGACGTGACGCGCAAGGAGCTTGCGCGCCTGGCCAAGGAGACTGGAGGCGTATACATCCCGTTCCCTGAGATGTTTCAGAAGTCCGGCGAGCCGACCACTGACGCATACCGCGTCAGCGAACTGAAGCTGTTCTCGGATGGTGCTCATTGGAATGTGGCTGGGCACAAGTTCGAGGCGGAGTCAGTAGCGAAGTGGCTGGGGCTTTCCTGCTCTTCCAAAAAAGTCGCACTGGACAATTACGACTGGTGGTACCCGATCGCTTTCGGCTCAACAGGCGTGACGAATACGGGTACGAACTCCGACACAGTCACAGCTGTTCGGAACTCGGGGCCGTCCAACGCCGAACTGCGCGCCTATGTATCGGGCATTACCGCCGCGACTCAGCGTGGTATGTGGACGGCCTGGCCAACACGTGCCGGGATTGTTCAGGCATATGCGATGACGAATCAGTTGATGCCGAAAACAGACGGCACATCACGTGGTACGTACGTCGTGCTAGCAGGGGGGGCGGCGACGGCAAACCCAAACGCGGCTAATGACATCGCCCAGCACACCATGTTTGTCAGCTTCCCCACGGCTGACCACGGCGCATAGATTGAAAACCACAAACAGCCCGCCATGAGCGGGCTTTTTTATTGCCCGGAGAAACACATGCCGATCACCGAGCAGCAGCTGCTGCAGATCCTCCCGAACGCCGGCCGCCAAGCCGGCGTTTTTGTTCCTGTGCTAAATACAGCTATGTCCAAGTACGGAATCGTCACGCGCCTGCGCATCGCTGCCTTCATCGCCCAGGTCGGGCATGAGTCGGGACAGCTGACGCGCCTGGTGGAAAACCTGAACTACAGCGCAGAAGGACTGATGAAGACCTGGCCCGGCCGGTTCGACTTGCCTCGGGCCACGGCTGCCGCCCGCAAGCCCGAGCAGATCGCCAATATCGCGTACAGCGGACGCATGGGTAACGCAGCCCCGGGTGATGGCTGGAAGTACCGGGGGCGCGGCCTGATCCAGGTGACAGGGAAGAATAACTACACCGCGTGCGGGGATGCCCTGGGCCTGGACCTGCTTGGCAATCCCGATCGTTTGGAGCAACCGCAATACGCATCGCTTTCGGCGGCCTGGTACTGGTCAACCAATGGGTTGAACGCCTTGGCCGATGCCGGTGACCTCAAGGGGATCACCCAGCGCATCAATGGTGGGCAGACTGGCGCGGCAGATCGCGGCGAGCTGTACGCTCGGGCGCTGAAGGTGCTGGCGTGACGCCGGTGCAGAAGTTGGCCGTGGCCCTGCTGGCCATGGCCGTGAGCTTCGGCGCCGCTTGGCAGGTGCAGGACTGGCGGTATGACGGGAAGCTGGCCAAGCAGGCGGGGCAGTTCCAGGCGGACCTCGACGCGATCGGCAATGCCGCCACCGCCCAGGCCCGCGCCGAACAAGACAAGCGCCTGGCCGCAGAGCAGCGCGTTACCGACTCCGACCAACAACACTTCAGGGAACTATCCGATGCCCAGCGCAACCAGGCTCTGCTGCGTGACCGCCTTGCTACTGCTGATGTGCGGCTGTCAGTCCTCCTTGCCGAGGATCCAGCCAGTGGCTGCGACGTGCCTGCCACCCCCGGCGCCGTCGGCGTGGTTCATGCAGCCCGCCGAGCCAAACTTGACCCAGCGCATGCTCAACGAATTATCGCCATCACCGACGACGGGGATAACGCCGTGATCGCGCTGCGGGCGTGCCAGGCATACGCAAAGGAAGTATCGATGCGGAAGTAAATAAGCCCGGTTACCTTACCCGCTGGCCGTCACTGCAAATTCAGCCAATCCGGTCCAGGTGAATAACCCTGGTACTGGGGATGAAAAGTTGGCCGGCGCCGATGTTGAATTAGCTCGTTGCGTATGTATACTCCCGCAACATTTTGGGGGGGTGGCATTTTGGTATTGTCGCGGCGTGGCTTTATGAAAGCAGGTACAGCATTGATGGCGCTTTCCACGCCAGCAGCGCAAGCCATTGGGGCTTCTGCGATAGGAGGCAGGAGTGCATCGCCGGAGTCCTATTCAAGTCTATTGAAACTGGGAGCGTTAGTGCCCTCCATGCTTTCCCGGGTGAGGGCTAATGCCTCGCCGACTTCAGCTGTTTGTGTGCTGGGCGATTCGATAAGCCATGGGGCATTCGCCGGTGATCTATATCGTAATAGCTGGGTAAACATATTCAAAAGAATGTTCAATGCTGAATTTGAAGTGTCCGGCTACGGTTTTGTACCGTTGCTGGAGTTGGGGGCGGGTGATACATTCTCACAAGATATACATGATGTTTTATTGACGAGCATAAATGGTGAGTCAATCCACTGGATTCCACATAATGGATCTAACGGCGAGTATGTTCCTCAAGGGCTTTCTTGGAGGTCTACTTTAGTAGGGAATATTATCTCTACGAAAATTCCTACATTTCAAAGAGTCGTTTTGGTCTGGTATATCGGCATGCCTGGCGGCGGGACTTTTGATGTTAAGGTGAATGGCGAAGTAGTTGCTGCTGTAGACACTGACGCAAGTGTCCGTCAGCCATTTAATTATATTGCTGTACAGGCTTTAGACGACGGATCCGGCTCATGCAAAGTGGAGTGCATTACGACCTCAGCAGGAATAGTTGAGCTATGTGGATTTAGTTATGTGGCGAAAGAAGGCGAACTCGTTGTCAATAATTTCTCAAATTCCGGTAGGCGATTGCGTTGGCTTGACGAGAATGCCATTGCCAGATTGATGAGCGGAAGCGCGATGTTCATCTGCGCGCTCGGATATAATGATAGTGGAGAAAACTCAAAAAAAGGAACATATTATGCGGAATTTAAAAAAAGAATAGATTGGATTGTAAAGTATTCAATTGCATATGATGTTCCAGTTGTCGTGCCTGACTTTGTTTGGAATAAGCCTGGAAATGATGTTACGAGGCGCCAATTGCAACGGCTGGCCAAACAAACTAATGGGATATATATTCCATTTCCGGACATGTTTAACAAGTTTGGAGAGTTTTCAAGTGATAAGTATAGGATACATGATTTAAAGATGTTTTCTGATGGCGCGCATCCTGGCGTTCTGGGTCACCAGTACATAGCAGAGGTTATATCAAAGTGCCTGGGGCTAACGTGTGGCTCGAAGAAAATTGCACTTCAGCAGTATGATTGGTGGATGCCTATTGCACTAAGTGCAACAGGGATAACTAACGCTGGTACTAACTCAGATACGGTAACAGCTGTAAGAAATTCCGGAAAGAACAGAGCGGATCTACGCGTGTACGTGAACGGTATAACTGGTGCAACTACTCGTGGAATGTGGGCCTCATGGCCTGTACGAGCAGGAATTCGACAATCATTTGCCCTGCCTTCAATTCCACTGCAACAAAAAACTGATGGCACCTCCAGGGGGACGTTCACCATTCTGGCTGGAGGAGAGAGCACTGCAAATCCCAATGCCTACAATGATATATCGCAGCACTTCATGTTCACATCATTCCCGACAGCTGACTGAGGCTCGGATCAAAAGGGATTTGTTCGTTCGGCAGGGACGCCGGTGAGGGGGCAGCGCGCATTGAAAATTACACTGGATAGTACAGTGTTGATGATTTGTGCGCTTAATCGTCAGCAAACACTAGGGATTTTGCGATAAATTAGGTTCCGGGCTGTGGCCCCTTGAGCACGCTCAGTTCAAGCAGGATTCGTTGATTCTCCCTGAACAGGTAGTCCCGCTGCTCAGCAACAAGCTTCATGCTCAGAATGCCGGGCTCTGTGGACGCTTGCTTCACTTCGCCGAGTTCCACCAGCGCCGCCTTCAGTGCCTTCTCTGCTTTGGCCTTGCCTGCGGCCAGCGCATCATTCATTTGCACAAGGCCCGCGATATTTGCCCGTGACTTGCTAAGGTGGAGCTGTAGGTCGCTTATCTCGTCCTCGAGCATGGACGCATGATGCTTGTACATTTCCAGGGGCGTAGGGCAGCCAAGCCACTCGCAGGTGTCTTCATCGATGTTCATGGGTTGCGCTTCCGAATGCTGTATGTGCATACAGTAATCGAGGTGTATCAGATTTGGGAGTGGTGTTCGTCGGCAGGACGCCGGTGGCGGATTTCTTCCCCAAAACGCAACCGTTTGGACCAATGTTTATTGGGTTCAGAAGAGTCGCAAAAGTGGGTGTTGTATGAGGGCGTTTTCAGGCCCAAGGCCTTGATATTAAAGGCCTTGAGCGTTTCTTATGCGGCATCCCAGGCTTTGATGCCGAAAAGGTGCAACGTTTTGCTTGAATCGGTCAAGGAATTGCCCCCCTTTGGGCTGACGCAGATGAAAGGTCACGGATTATGCCATGGCCAGCGGCTTTCGGTGCCGCTCGTCACGATTGCGTTTTACTGGTGTGCGACTTTTGTGCAAAAGCCATCGCGCAGCATAGGCGGCTAATATGGCACTTCAACAGGTAGTTGTTGCCTGATGTGTGTTGTTGCAAGTTGATTGTCTGGGAATCCCGCGTTATGCAAACTGCCTACACCGTACTTATCCTGCTGATGCTGGTCAGCGTTTCGCGCCTTGTCGGGCGTGTTATCCCACTGCCGTTGCCGTTGGTGCAGATTGCCGCCGGTGCTTTGTTGGCGTGGCCGACGCTGGGGCTGCATGTGGCCCTGGACCCTGAGTTGTTTCTTTTCCTGTTTCTGCCGCCGCTGCTGTTCTCTGATGGCTGGCGCATGCCCAAGCGTGAGCTGTGGGCCTTGCGTGGGCCGATTTTGACGCTGGCGGTGGGTTTGGTGCTGTTCACGGTGGTGGGCGCCGGTTACTTCATTCATTGGCTGCTACCCACTATCCCGTTGCCGGTGGCCTTCGCCCTGGCGGCGGTGTTGTCGCCGACGGATGCGGTGGCGGTGTCGGCGATTTCCCAGAACCGTCTGCCGCAGCCATTGATGCATATGCTCCAGGGCGAAGCCTTGATGAACGATGCATCGGGCCTGGTGACCTTCAAGTTTGCCCTGGCGGCGGCGTTGACCGGGGTGTTCTCCCTGGGCGATGCCAGCCTGACCTTTGTTTTGGTGGCCGTGGGCGGGCTGGCGGTGGGTGTGGCCCTGAGTTGGCTGGTGGGCCGCTTGCGCTCGTGGATGATCGCCCGGGGCTGGGACGACCCGGCGACTCACGTGGTGTTTATGTTGCTGCTGCCGTTCGCCGCGTACGTGCTGGCGGAACGCCTTGGTGCATCGGGGATTCTGTCAGCAGTGGCGGCGGGCATGATGCAAAGCTGGCTCGACCTGCTGCCGCGCCAGACCAGCACCCGGCTGCTCAATCGCAGCGTCTGGTCGCTGCTGGAGTTTGCGTTTAACGGCTTGATCTTCTTGCTGCTGGGTCTGCAATTGCCAGACATCATCAAGGCGGTGGTCAGCCATGAACCGACGCTATGGCCGACATTGCTCTATCGCTGCCTGGACGTGATCGCGATTTTCCTGGTGTTGGTGGTGCTGCGGTTTATCTGGGTACAAAGCATCTGGCGCCTGTCGGGCTTATTGCGCCGGATTCGTGGGAAAAGTGAGCTGACGCTGGTGCCTACGGCCCGTTCCTGCTGGTTGCTGACCGTCGGTGGCGTACGCGGTGCCGTGACCCTGGCGGGTGTGATGTCGGTACCGTTACTGCTTGCGCCGGGGCAGGATTTTCCCGAGCGCGACCTGCTGATCTTCATCGCCGCCGGTGTGATCCTGCTGTCGTTGGTCGCGGCCTGCATCACTTTGCCGCTGCTGTTACGCGGCATCGAGAAGAGCCCGGATGAGAAACGCCACAATGAAGTGCGGGAGGCCTGGAAGAAGACCGCCGTGGCTGCTATCCATGCCCTGGAAGCCGAAGAACCCGCTGAAGCTGCACCCCAGGATGCCGCCCAGGCAGCCTTGGCCACCGAGCTCAAGGCGCGGTTGATGTCGGAGTATCGTCATCAACTGGAAGTGTTCAACGATTCGGCCGAAGCCCAGGCGCTGGCGTTGCAGATGGACCAACTGGAGCGCAAGTTGCGGCTCAAGGCCCTGCGGGCGCAGCGTCTGGAACTGTATAGCCTGAGCCGTCACCACCAGATTGGTGATGATGTGCTACGGGAGGTGTTGGCGGATCTGGATATGAGCGAGGCGAATCTGGGTCATATCAAATAACACCGCGGTGCTTACTTGTGGCGAGGGAGCTTGCTCCCGCTGGGTGACGAAGTCGCCCCAACGCTGGCGACTTCATTCATGCAGGAAAACGGCATCAGCCGGTTTACGATTGCTGCGCAGCCGAGCGGGAGCAAGCTCCCTCGCCACATTCAGAGCAGTTATTTATTGCGAGTGATGAAGTCGCGAATCCGCGTTGCTGCTTCCACGCACTCTGCCAGCGGCGCAACCAGCGCCAGGCGCACACGCCCGGCGCCCGGGTTGACCCCATCCACTTCCCGCGACAGGTACGAACCCGGCACCACGGTCACGTGCTCTTCCACGAACAAGTCCCGGCAGAACGCCGCATCGTCGCCCTTCACGTTCGGCCACAGGTAAAAACCACCGTCCGGGTTTTGCACGTCCAGCACGGGTTTGAGAATCGCCAGCACGGCATCGAACTTTTCCCGGTACAGATCGCGGTTGGCCTGCACGTGGGCTTCGTCCTGCCAGGCAGCAATGCTCGCCAGTTGGGTTTGCACCGGCATCGCGCAGCCGTGGTAGGTGCGGTACAGCAGGAAGCCCTTGAGGATCTCGGCATCACCGGCCACAAAACCCGAACGCAGGCCCGGCAGGTTGGAGCGCTTGGACAGGCTGTGGAACACCACGCAGCGCTTGAAATCCTGGCGACCCAGTTCCACACAGGCACTGAGCAGGCCTGGCGGCGGGGTTTGCTCGTCGAAGTACAGCTCGCTGTAGCACTCGTCGGCGGCGATCACGAAGTCGTATTCGTCGGCCAGCGCGATCAGTTTTTTCAGGGTGTCGACCGGGATCAATGCACCGGTCGGGTTACCTGGCGAGCACAGGAACAGGATCTGGCAGCGTTTCCAGATGTCCGGCGACACTGCGTCGAAATCCGGGTTGAAGCCGTTTTCATCCAGGCAGGGCAGGTAATGCGGCTTGGCCCCGGCGAGGAACGCAGCACCTTCGTAGATCTGATAGAACGGGTTCGGGCTGACCACCAGCGCGTCATCGCCACGGTTGACCACGGTCTGGGTGAAGGCAAACAGCGCTTCACGGGTGCCGTTTACCGGCAGGATATTGCGCGCCGGGTCCAGCCAGCCCTTGGGCACGCTGAAGCGGCGTTCGCACCAAGCGCCAATGGCCTCGCGCAGTGCCGGTATGCCCAACGTGGTGGGGTACACGGCCATCTGGTCCAGGCTGTTGGCGAGTGCATCGGCAACAAACTGTGGGGATTTATGCTTCGGTTCGCCGATGGAGAGGGCGATCGGGCGCTTGTCCGGGTTCGGCGTGACGCTGCCCAGCAGGAGGCGCAGTTTCTCGAACGGGTAGGGCTGCAACTGGTTCAGAGCGTTGTTCATGAGGGCCTCTATCACGGGCTCCCTGTAGGAGCTGGCTTGCCAGCGATGCAGGCACCGCGGTGTATCAGGTACGCCGAGGTGATGCCATCGCTAGGCAAGCCAGCTCCTACAGGAACCGCATTTATACAGTTAAAAATCAAATCGTCAGTCTGGACATCTCGACGCCGGTCCCTTGGTTGACGCTCAACTGCTGGACGATGGCTTCCTGCAAGCGTCGGCACAGTTCAGGGTCGGAAAGCGGCTGGTTGTCGGCATCGGTAATAAAGAACACGTCTTCGACCCGTTCGCCCAGGGTCGCAATCTTGGCGTTCTGCAACGACAGGTCGAACTCCAGGAAGATCGTGCCGATTCGCGCCAACAGGCCCGGGCGGTCCGGCGCGCTGAGTTCCAGCACGGTCACCGGGCGCTGGGCGTCGTTGTGGATGGTCACTTCGGGGGCGAACGCAAAATGCTTGAGCTGGCGCGGCACCCGGCGCTGGATGATGGTCGGGTAGTCGTCCGGGTTGCGCAGGGCGTCGGTGAGGCCCTTGCGGATCTTTTTCACCCGCTCCGGGTTGTCACCGATGGACTCGCCTTCGGTGTCGAGCACGATGTAGGTGTCGAGGGTGAACTGGCTGCTGGACGTGATGACCCGGGCGTCGTGAATGTTCAGGTTGAGCTGGTCCATCGCGGCCACGGTCACGGCGAAGAAGTCGTGCTGGTCGGGTGCGTAGATGAAGATCTGCGTGCCGCCCTCGAACTCGCGCTGGGTGGTTTCCTTGATCAGTACCAACGGCCCGCCGTCGGCCGGCTGCTGCAGGATCGCGTCGCTGTGCCAGGCCACGTCACCGGCAGTGTGGCGCAGGAAGTAGTCGTCGCCCAGTTGCGACCAGAGTTGCTCGACGTCGTCCGGGTCGTTGCCGCCACGCACCAAAATATCCAGTGCCGCGCTTTGGGTGCGGCGGATCTGCTCTTCGCGGTCTACCGGGTTCTCCAGGCCGCGACGCAGCGCGCGCTTGGTCTCGGTGTAGAGCTGGCGCAACAGGCTGGCGCGCCAGGAGTTCCACAGCGTCGGGTTGGTGGCGTTGATGTCGGACACGGTCAGCACGTACAGATAGTCGAGGCGGGTTTCGTCGCCGACAGCCTGGGCGAAATCATGGATCACCTGCGGGTCGGACAAATCCTTGCGCTGGGCGGTGGTGGACATCACCAGGTGGTTCTGCACCAGCCACACGATCAGGCGGCTGTCCCACAGCGGCAACTGGTGACGCTGGCAGAACGCCTCGGCGTCCACCGCACCAATTTCCGAGTGATCGCCATGCCGGCCCTTGCCTATGTCGTGGTACAGGCCGGCCAGGTAGATCAACTCAGGCTTGGGCAGGCGCGCCATGAGCTTACTGGCCAGCGGGAATTTCTCTGACACCTGGGTGTACTGCAACTTACGCAGGTGTTTGATCAGGTTCAGGGTGTGGGCGTCCACCGTATAGATGTGAAACAGGTCGTGCTGCATCTGCCCGACGATAAAGCCGAACTCCGGCAGGTAGCGCCCCAGGATTCCGTAGCGGTTCATCCGGCGCAGGTTGCGGTGGATGCCGATCTTGCACTTGAACAGCTCGACAAACAGGCTGGTGTTGCGGATGTCGTGGCGGAAATCGTCGTCGATCAGGTGACGGTTTTCGCGCAGCAAGCGAATGGTGTCGGCGCGCACGCCTTTGATTTCCGGCTGCTGGGCCATCAACACGAAGATTTCCAGCATGGCGAACGGCGTGCGTTTGAACACGTTGTCGTTGCGGGCCTCGATGTAGCCATCGTGCAGCTGGAAGCGCGCGTTGATCGGCTGCGGCGGTGCTTCGTCTTCCGGGGCCAGGATCACTTCTTCGAAGTGCTGGATGATCAGGTCGCTGAGCTGGGCGATGCTCATCACCACGCGGTAGTACTGCTGCATGAAGCTTTCGATGCTGGTCTTTGCGTCTTCGCCTTCAAACCCCAGCAGGGTTGCGATGGAGCGCTGGTGGTCGAACAGCAGGCGGTCTTCGGAGCGCCCGGCCAGCATGTGCAGGGCGTAGCGCACCTTCCAGAGAAATTCCTGGGAGGAGGCCAGCAGGGCGTTTTCGCTCTCCACCAAAAAGCCTTCCCCGGCCAGGGCGCGCAGGTTCAGGGTGCCGTACTGGCGGCGTGCAACCCACAGGATGGTCTGGATATCCCGCAGCCCGCCCGGCGAGCCTTTGACGTTGGGCTCCAGGTTGTATTCGGTGTCGTTGTACTT
This sequence comes from Pseudomonas sp. Bout1, assembly GCF_034314165.1. Lineage (GTDB taxonomy): Bacteria > Pseudomonadota > Gammaproteobacteria > Pseudomonadales > Pseudomonadaceae > Aquipseudomonas. The sequence continues at coordinate 1,439,838 of NZ_JAVIWK010000001.1, forward strand.
GTGGTGGCGGGCTTTCTGCTCGGCGCGCTTGGCCAGGAAGAAATCCTTGCTCGGCCACATGTGTGCGGTACTGGTGACTTCCAGCATGCGCTGGCGCAGGCGCTCGGGGCCGGCGATGGTGCGGCTTTCCATCAGGTTGGTGATCACCGTCAGGTCGGCGCGGGCTTCCTGGGCGCATTCGTCTACCGAGCGCACGCTTTGGCCGACTTCCAGGCCGATGTCCCACAGCAGCGTCAGAAAACGCTCGATGGAATCGCGAAAAATCTCGTGGTCGGCGCTCTCCAGCAAAATCAACAGGTCGATGTCGGAGTAGGGGTGCAGTTCGCCACGGCCGTAGCCGCCGACCGCCACCAGGGCGATATCGGCGTCTTCACTCCAGCTGAACTGCTCCCAGGCCTTTTGCAGGATGTTGTCGACGAACCAGGCGCGGTCCTCGATCAGCCGGCGGATGTCCCGGCCCGTACGAAAACGCGCGTCGAGCACCTCGCGGGCCTGACGGATGGCCTTTTTGAAGGCGGCGATAGGGCTGGCCTTCAGCGCCAGTTCCGCCTGGAACTGGCCACGGTCGAAGAGTTCGGGATCCACCTGGGGCATCGATCGGTTTTCCTTTCTATCTAGGGGTCACAGCGTTGCTATTAGAAAACCGGTGCAAACATTACGCCGAAACGCGAGGAATCGTGTCATCGGCGCGCAGGGTGAAGATCTCGTAGCCGGTATCGGTCACCAGCAGGGTGTGTTCCCACTGTGCCGAGAGCTTGCGGTCCTTGGTGATGGCGGTCCAGCCGTCGCCCAGTACCTTGGTGTCGGCCTTGCCCTGGTTGATCATCGGCTCGATGGTGAAGGTCATGCCTGCCTTGAGCTCCATGCCGGTGCCGGCGCGGCCGTAGTGCAGGATCTGCGGCTCTTCGTGGAATACCTTGCCGATGCCGTGGCCGCAGAATTCGCGCACCACCGAGAAACCGTTCTTTTCAGCGTGCTTCTGGATCACTTCACCGATGTCGCCCAGGCGGCAGCCGGGCTTGACGATCTCGATGGCCTTGTACATGCATTCCTGGGTCACTTGCGACAGGCGCTCGGCCCACACTGGCACGCTGCCGACGTGGAACATGCGGCTGGTGTCACCGTGGTAGCCGTCCTTGATCACGGTGACGTCGATGTTCAGGGTGTCGCCGTCTTTCAGTGGCTTGTCGCCCGGAATCCCGTGGCATACCACGTGGTTGATCGAGGTGCAGATCGACTTGGGGAAGCCCTTGTAGTTCAGCGGCGCCGGGATGGCTTTTTGCACGTCGACGATATAGTCGTGGCAGATGCGATCCAGGGCTTCGGTGGTGACGCCGGGCTTGACGTGTTCGGCAATCATTTCCAGCACGTCGGCAGCCAGTTTGCCGGCAACACGCATGCCAGCGATGTCTTCGGCGGTTTTGAGGGTGACGGTCATACAGGCTCTCTCTAGCGCGACGCGCTGAAATCAATACGGTTTACGGGTGTGCGACAAAAGGTTGCAGAATTCGCACAAGCCCAAAAAACGCGATTCTAGCAGACGCTGGGGGCAAACCATGAGCGTCTGGCGATCGCTTCTGTCTATAAGGATGGGGGCATTCTGGCTCTATTCAAAGGGTTAGGCAAAAGCGACTGACGGCAAATGTGATTTCGGGTTCCGTTTTTGCCAGCCCTGTGGTATAAAATGCGCCGCTTTCCGGGGATACCCCGCAAAGCTTAAATCCACACACGTGTCGACACGATGACCTGGGTGCCGGAGGCGAATGCCGCTGGTTGGTCATTGGGATACGTGGAGGCCAAACCCGACTTATTAAGGAACTATCATGTCCCAAGTCAACATGCGCGATATGCTGAAGGCCGGTGTGCACTTCGGTCACCAGACCCGTTACTGGAACCCGAAAATGGGTAAATACATTTTCGGCGCGCGTAACAAGATCCACATCATCAACCTTGAAAAAACCCTGCCAATGTTCAACGAAGCTCTGACTTTCGTAGAGCGCCTGGCCCAGGGCAAAAACAAGATTCTGTTCGTCGGCACCAAGCGTTCCGCTGGCAAGATCGTTGCTGAAGAAGCAGCACGTTGCGGTTCGCCGTACGTCGATCACCGCTGGTTGGGCGGCATGCTGACCAACTTCAAAACCATCCGTGCTTCCATCAAGCGTCTGCGTGACCTTGAAGTGCAAGCCGAAGACGGTACTTTCGCCAAGCTGACCAAGAAAGAGGCGCTGATGCGCACTCGCGACCTGGAAAAGCTCGATCGTTCCCTGGGTGGTATCAAGGACATGGGCGGCCTGCCTGACGCACTGTTCGTTATCGACGTTGATCACGAGCGCATCGCGATCACCGAAGCCAACAAGCTGGGCATCCCGGTTATCGGCGTAGTCGATACCAACAGCAGCCCGGAAGGCGTTGACTACATCATCCCAGGCAACGATGACGCAATCCGCGCTATCCAGCTGTACATGGGTTCGATGGCTGACGCTGTAATCCGTGGTCGCAACCACGTTGCTGGCGGCACCGAGCAGTTCGTTGAAGAAGCTCCGGTAGCAGCAGCTGAGTAACTGACGCCTTGGCGTTTACTCAGTAAGCAAAAAGGGGGCTTGGCCCCCTTTTTGCCACCTCGAAAACCACTTGTCGGCAGCGCAGCTACAACACTTGTAACGTGCAGCGGCCTACAAGGGTGGTTCGGGAAGAATTGATCGCCCGTTCAATCGGGTGGAATGGTTGAAAACCTATCCAAGAGGATTTTGAAAATGGCAGAGATTACTGCAGCGTTGGTTAAAGAACTGCGTGAGCGTACTGGCGAAGGCATGATGGATTGCAAAAAGGCCTTGACCAAGGCCGGCGGCGACATCGAAAAAGCCATTGATGACATGCGTGCTTCGGGCGCCATCAAGGCTGCCAAGAAAGCAGGCAACGTGGCTGCTGAAGGCGCTATCGCTCTTAAAGAAGACGGTAAAACCGCCGTTCTGCTGGAAGTGAACTCGCAGACCGACTTCCTGGCTCTGCAGGACGACTTCAAGGCATTTGTTGCTGCAAGCGTTGAAAAAGCGTTCGCTGACAAGCTGACTGACGTCGCGCCGCTGATCGAAGCTCAAGAAGCTGCTCGCCTGGTACTGGTCGGCAAGGTTGGCGAAAACGTCAACATCCGTCGCCTGGCTCGCGTTGAAGGTGATGTTGTCGGTGGTTACCTGCACGGTAACAAGATCGGCGTTGTGGTTGCCCTTAAAGGCGGCAGCGTTGAACTGGCCAAAGACATCGCTATGCACGTAGCGGCCAGCAACCCTGAATTCCTGCTGCCATCGGAAGTGTCCGCTGAAGCAATCGAACGCGAAAAAGCCGTGTTCCTGAGCCTCAACGCTGACAAAATCGCCGGCAAGCCGGAAAACATCGTTGAAAACATGATCAAAGGCCGTATCAGCAAGTTCCTGGCTGAGGCTTCCCTGGTTGAGCAGGCGTTCGTCAAGAACCCTGAAATCAAGGTTGGCGAACTGGCCAAGAAAGCCGGTGCTGAAATCGTTTCCTTCACCTACTACAAAGTAGGCGACGGCATCGAGAAGCCGGTCGACAACTTCGCTGAAGAAGTTGCTGCCCAGCTGGCTGCCGCCAAGCAGTAAGACAGTTTTAAACTGTCGCCCAAAAGAGGCTGCCCGCTTACGCGCGCAGCCTCTTTTCAAATGGGGTGATCGATTTTTATTGGTTTCCCTTTGGAACTGGCTTACAAAGCCGTGTTCCGATGGCGCTGTGACAGCGTCAAGCTAGAGTGAACGCAGGCCGTAAACGGCTTGCCAAGAATTTTCAAAAATACGCCGCAGGAGAGATTCGCAATGGCTCAGCAGGGCAGTGGTCATCAGGCTCGCTATAAACGCATTCTACTCAAGCTTAGCGGCGAGGCCCTGATGGGGTCGGAAGAGTTTGGGATCGATCCCAAGGTACTTGATCGCATGGCGCTGGAAGTCGGCCAACTGGTCGGTATCGGTGTTCAGGTCGGTCTGGTGATCGGCGGCGGCAACCTGTTCCGCGGTGCAGCACTGAGCGCTGCCGGCATGGATCGGGTGACGGGCGACCACATGGGCATGCTGGCCACTGTGATGAACGCCCTGGCGATGCGCGATGCCCTGGAGCGCGCCAACATCACCGCGATCGTCATGTCGGCTATTTCCATGGTTGGCGTAACGGATCACTATGATCGTCGCAAAGCCATGCGTCACCTGGATGCCAAAGAGGTAGTGATTTTTGCTGCCGGTACCGGCAACCCGTTCTTCACCACCGATTCGGCAGCGTGCCTGCGTGGTATCGAGATCAACGCAGACGTGGTGCTCAAGGCCACCAAGGTTGACGGTGTCTACACCGCAGACCCATTCAAAGACCCGCATGCCGAGAAGTTCGATCATCTGACTTATGATGAAGTGCTGGATCGCAAGCTGGGCGTGATGGACCTGACGGCCATTTGCTTGTGCCGCGACCACAAGATGCCGCTGCGCGTATTTAACATGAACAAGCCCGGCGCCCTGCTGAACATCGTACATGGCGGCGCGGAAGGGACTCTGATCGAGGAAATCGAACAATGATCAACGAAATCAAAAAAGACGCTCAAGAGCGCATGCAGAAATCCCTGGACTCCCTGAACCATGCATTTGGTCAGATCCGTACCGGCAAGGCTCACCCAAGCATCCTGGGCAGCGTGATGGTGCCGTACTACGGTACTGATACTTCGATCACTCAAGTGGCGAACATCACTGTAAAAGATTCGCGCACCCTGCAAGTCGTGGCTTTTGAGCGCAACATGCTCGGCGCTGTCGACAAGGCGATCCAGAGCGCCGGCTTGAACCTCAACCCGACCAACCTGGGTGAGCTGCTGCTGATCTCCATGCCGGCCCTGACTGAAGAAACCCGCAAGGGCTTCACCAAGCAGGCCCGCAGCGCCGCTGAAGATGCACGGGTTGCCGTGCGCAACATTCGTCGTGATGCCTTGGGTGACCTGAAGAAGCTGGTCAAGGACAAGGAAATCAGCGAAGACGAAGAGCGTCGTGCTGTCGCCGATATCGACAAGCTGACTAAAGACGCCGAGGCCCAGATCACCAAGGCCACGGAAGATAAAGAAAAGGACCTGATGGCCGTATAAGGGGTCAGGACGCCTTCATGGAAAAGACCAAGCAGACTGTACCCTCTGTGGTGCCGCGCCATGTCGCGATCATCATGGACGGGAATAATCGCTGGGCGAAGAAGCGCTTTATGCCGGGTGTCGCCGGGCATAAAGCGGGTGTCGATGCTGTGCGTGCCGTGATCGAGGTATGCGCTGAGGCCAAGGTCGAAGTGTTGACCCTGTTCGCGTTCTCCAGTGAAAACTGGCAGCGCCCGGCCGAGGAGGTCAGTGCCTTGATGGACCTGTTCTTCAAGGCCCTGCGTCGTGAGGCCAAGCGCCTGAACGAGAACAACATCAGCCTGCGCATCATCGGCGACCGCTCGCGGTTCCATCCCGAGTTGCAAGCGGCCATGCGCGAGGCCGAGGCGATCACTGCCGGCAGCAACCGTTTTGTGCTGCAAATTGCAGCCAACTACGGCGGCCAGTGGGACATCGCCCAGGCTGCGCAACGCCTGGCGCGGGAAGTGCAGGCCGGTCATCTGCGACCGGAAGACATCACCCCCGAACTGTTGCAAACCTGTCTGGTGACTGGCGACCTGCCGTTGCCCGACCTGTGCATTCGTACCGGTGGCGACCACCGCATCAGCAACTTCCTGTTGTGGCAGTTGGCCTATACCGAACTGTACTTCTCCGACCTGTTCTGGCCGGACTTCAAACACGATGCCATGCGCAATGCGCTGGCCGATTTCGCTTCCCGTCAGCGTCGCTTCGGTAAAACGAGCGAGCAGATCGAAGCTGGAGCCCGGGTTTAATGCTTAAACAACGAATCATCACGGCGCTGATCCTGCTGCCTATTGCCTTGTGCGGGTTTTTCCTGCTTGAGGGCGCAAACTTCGCGCTGTTCATTGGCCTGGTTGTGACACTGGGTGCCTGGGAATGGGCGCGCCTGGCGGGCTTCACCGCGCAGTTGCCGCGTGTGGTGTACGCCGCTGTCGTGGCGTTGTTGATGTTCCTGATGTACGTCCTGCCGGACGTGGCGCCTTGGGTGCTGGGTGCGGCGGTGTTGTGGTGGGCGCTGGCGACCTATCTGGTGCTGACCTATCCAGGCACCAGCAGCCATTGGTCCAGTGTCGCCTGCAAGCTGGTGATCGGCCTTTTGATCCTGCTGCCCGCCTGGCAAGGCCTGGTCTACATCAAGCACATGCAGTTGGGGAACTGGCTGATCATGGCGGTGATGGTGCTGGTGTGGGGTGCCGATATCGGTGCCTACTTCTCCGGTCGTGCTTTCGGCAAGCGCAAGCTGGCACCGGCTGTCAGCCCGGGCAAGAGCTGGGAAGGCGTGTATGGCGGCCTGGCGCTGACCCTGGTGATTACGCTGGTGGTCGGTGTGGTGCGTGGCTGGACCGTCAAGGAAATGCTCCTGTCCCTGGTGGGCGCGGCCGTGGTCGTGTTCATCTCGGTAGTCGGTGACCTGACCGAAAGCATGTTCAAGCGTCAAGCCGGGATCAAGGACAGCAGTAACCTGCTGCCGGGCCACGGTGGTGTGCTGGACCGTATCGACAGCCTGACGGCCGCGATCCCGATCTTTGCCGTACTGCTGTGGATGGCTGCCTCGTGAGCCGTCTGCAACAGGTCACCGTGCTGGGCGCTACTGGCTCGGTGGGCCTGAGTACCCTGGATGTGATTGCCCGTCATCCCGAGCGTTATCAAGTCTTCGCATTGACCGGTTTCAGTCGCCTGAGCGAACTGCTGGCACTGTGTGTGCGGCACGTGCCGCAATACGCGGTGGTGCCTGAAGCAGCCGCCGCCCGTGGTTTGCAGGATGACCTGCGCGCTGCGGGCCTGGCGACTCAGGTGCTGGTGGGGGAGGAGGGGTTGTGCCAGGTTTCGGCTGACCCTGATGTCGACACCGTAGTCGCGGCGATTGTCGGCGCTGCCGGCTTGCGTCCGACCCTGGCCGCCGTTGATGCAGGCAAGAAGATTCTGCTGGCCAATAAAGAAGCCCTGGTGATGTCCGGCGCGCTCTTTATGCAGGCGGTGCGCAAGAGCGGCGCCGTGTTGTTGCCGCTGGACAGCGAACACAACGCGATTTTCCAGTGCATGCCCGGTGATTTCGCCCGCGGGTTGAGCCAGGTCGGCGTGCGCCGGATTCTCCTGACAGCCTCCGGCGGCCCCTTCCGGCAGACTCCGCTGGCCGATCTGGAGCATGTTTCCCCTGATCAGGCGTGCGCTCATCCGAACTGGTCCATGGGTCGCAAGATCTCGGTGGATTCGGCGAGCATGATGAACAAAGGGCTGGAGCTGATCGAGGCGTGCTGGCTGTTCGATGCCCGGCCGGATCAGGTCGAAGTGGTGATTCACCCACAAAGTGTGATTCATTCCCTGGTGGATTACGTGGATGGCTCGGTATTGGCCCAGTTGGGCAACCCGGACATGCGTACGCCGATCGCCAATGCCCTGGCATGGCCGGAGCGGATTGACTCAGGTGTTGCGCCGTTGGACCTGTTTGCCATTGCCCGTCTGGATTTCGAAGCGCCTGACGAGCAGCGCTTCCCTTGCCTGCGTCTGGCGCGGCAAGCTGCGGAAGCGGGTAACAGCGCGCCAGCGATGCTGAATGCGGCCAACGAAGTGGCGGTGGCAGCGTTTCTTGACCGGCGCATCCGCTTTCCGCAGATCGCGAGTATCATCGAGGACGTTTTAAACCTTGAGCCCGTCGTCGCCGTGAGTGATCTGGGCGCGGTGTTCGAGGCGGATACAAAGGCCCGGGCCTTGACCGAGCAATGGCTGGGCCGCAATACGCGTTAGCCTTTGGGTGTGTTTGAGCCTTCAGGCACTGGATTGGAATGCGGAGAAATTAGATGAGTGCGCTCTACATGATTGTCGGCACCCTGGTTGCTCTGGGTGTGCTGGTCACCTTCCACGAGTTCGGCCATTTCTGGGTCGCGCGTCGTTGCGGCGTCAAGGTGCTGCGCTTTTCCGTAGGCTTCGGCATGCCATTGCTGCGCTGGCACGACCGTCGCGGCACCGAGTTCGTGATTGCGGCCATTCCGTTGGGCGGCTACGTCAAGATGCTCGACGAGCGCGAGGGCGAAGTGCCGGCGGACCAGCTGGACCAGTCCTTCAATCGCAAGACCGTTCGTCAGCGTATTGCCATCGTCGCAGCAGGCCCGATCGCCAACTTTCTGTTGGCTATCGTGTTTTTCTGGGTCCTGGCCATGTTGGGCAGCCAGCAGGTGCGTCCGGTCATCGGTGCAGTCGAGGCGGACAGTATGGCAGCCAAGGCGGGCCTGACCGCCGGGCAGGAAATTGTTGCAGTTGATGGCGAACCAACCACTGGTTGGGGGGCGGTCAATTTGCAGTTGGTGCGTCGCCTGGGTGAAAGCGGCATCGTGAAGCTGGTGGTGCGTGAGCCGGACTCTACCGCTGAAACGCCGCGCGAGCTGACCCTGGACCACTGGCTGAAGGGTTCTGATGAGCCTGATCCGATCAAGTCACTGGGTATTCGCCCATGGCGTCCGGCCTTGCCGCCGGTGCTCGCAGAGCTGGATCCGAAGGGGCCGGCTCAGGCCGCAGGCTTGAAAACCGGCGATCGCTTGCTGGCGCTCGATGGCCAGGTACTGGGCGACTGGCAGCAAGTGGTCGACCTGGTACGTGTACGCCCTGATACCAAAATTGTGCTGAAAGTTGAGCGCGATGGTGCTCAAATCGACGTCCCTGTGACTCTGGCGGTTCGCGGGGAAGCCAAGGCGGCCGGGGGTTACCTGGGCGCCGGTGTCAAAGGTGTCGAGTGGCCACCTTCGATGGTGCGAGAGGTCAGTTTCGGGCCGTTGGCGGCAATTGGCGAGGGCGCGAGACGCACCTGGACCATGAGTGTGCTGACCCTCGATTCCCTCAAGAAAATGTTGTTCGGCGAGCTCTCGGTAAAAAACTTGAGTGGACCGATAACCATTGCTAAAGTGGCGGGCGCTTCTGCCCAGTCGGGCGTTGTAGATTTCCTGAATTTCCTGGCTTATCTGAGTATTAGCCTTGGGGTTCTGAATTTGTTGCCCATTCCAGTATTGGATGGGGGGCATCTGTTGTTTTATCTGGTCGAGTGGGCGCGTGGTCGCCCCTTGTCGGATCGGGTGCAGGGTTGGGGGATACAGATCGGTATCAGTTTGGTGGTTGGGGTGATGTTGTTAGCCCTGGTCAACGATCTGGGACGACTGTAACGCTTCGCTGAATTGCGAATCTGCCGCATTTTGCGGCAGTTTGTTTATTGCCAGTTGGAATAAGAAAGGACTTCATGAAACGTCTGCTGCTAACTGCGGTTCTCACCGTATTGATGATCGCCGAAGTTCACGCCGAGTCCTTCACCATCTCCGATATTCGCGTCAACGGCCTCCAGCGGGTTTCCGCGGGTAGCGTCTTTGGTGCCTTGCCGTTGAACGTCGGGGAACAGGCTGATGACCGTCGCCTGGTGGAATCCACTCGTGCGCTGTTCAAAACCGGGTTCTTTCAAGATATCCAACTGGGTCGTGAAGGCAACGTCCTTGTCATCACTGTGGTCGAGCGGCCTTCTGTCGCCAGTATCGAGATCGAGGGCAACAAGGCGATCTCCACTGAAGACTTGATGAAAGGCCTCAAGCAATCGGGCCTTGCCGAGGGCGAGATCTTCCAGCGCGCCACTCTCGAAGGCGTGCGTAACGAACTGCAACGCCAATACGTTGCCCAGGGCCGCTACTCGGCTACCGTCGAGACCGAAGTGGTGCCGCAGCCGCGTAACCGTGTGGGCCTGAAGGTCAACATCAACGAAGGCACCGTGGCCGCGATCCAGCACATCAACGTGGTGGGTAACACCAAGTTCTCTGATGACGACCTGATCGACCTGTTCGAACTCAAGACCACCAACTGGTTGTCGTTCTTCAAGAACGATGACAAGTACGCCCGCGAAAAACTGTCCGGTGACCTGGAGCGCCTGCGTTCCTACTACCTGGACCGTGGCTATATCAACATGGATATCGCTTCGACCCAGGTGTCCATCACCCCGGACAAGAAGCACGTCTACATCACTGTCAACGTCAACGAAGGCGAGAAATACAAGGTTCGTGACGTCAAGCTCAGCGGCGACTTGAAAGTGCCTGAAGACCAGGTCAAGTCCCTGTTGCTGGTGCAGAAAGACCAGGTGTTCTCGCGCAAGCTGATGACCACCACGTCCGAGCTGATCACCCGCCGCCTGGGTAACGAAGGCTATACCTTTGCCAACGTCAACGGCGTACCCACCCCGCACGACGAAGACCACACCGTGGACATCACTTTCGTCGTAGACCCGGGCAAGCGTGCCTACGTCAACCGCATCAATTTCCGTGGCAACACCAAGTCTGCTGACGAAGTGCTGCGTCGCGAAATGCGTCAGATGGAAGGTGGCTGGGCGTCGACTTACCTGATCGACCAGTCCAAGGTTCGCCTTGAGCGCCTGGGCTTCTTTAAAGAAGTGAACGTCGAAACCCCGGCAGTCCCGGGTGTGGATGACCAGGTTGACGTGAACTACGCAGTAGAAGAGCAAGCCTCCGGTTCGATTACCGCCAGTGTCGGTTTCGCCCAGAGCGCCGGCCTGATCCTCGGTGGTTCGATCACCCAGAACAACTTCCTCGGTACCGGTAACAAGGTTTCCATCGGCCTGACCCGAAGCGAATACCAGAGCCGCTATAACTTCGGTTATGTCGACCCCTACTGGACTGCTGACGGTGTGAGCCTTGGCTACAACGCCTTCTACCGCACAACCGACTACAAAGACCTCGACGTCGACGTTGCAAGCTATGCAATCGACAGCCTGGGCGTTGGTGCCAACATTGGTTACCCGATCAGTGAGACCTCGCGTCTGACCTTCGGCCTCACCGCGCAACAGGACAAGATCAAGACCGGTGTGTACACCGTGGACGAGATCTTCAACTTCGTGCGTAAAGAGGGCGACCAGTTCCTGAACTTCAAGGCTTCGGCCGGCTGGTCGGAATCGACCCTGAACAAAGGTGTACTGGCGACCCGTGGCCACTCCCAGAGCCTGACTCTGGAAGCAACCACGCCGGGCAGCGACCTGTCGTTCTTCAAGCTTGACTACCGTGGCCAGCTGTTCCAGCCATTGAGCGAAAACTACACCATGCGCCTGCACACCGAACTGGGTTATGGCGATGGCTACGGTTCGACCAGCGGCTTGCCGTTCTATGAGAACTACTACGCCGGTGGTTTCAACTCGGTACGTGGCTTCAAGGACAGCACCTTGGGTCCTCGTGGTACCCCAAGCCGTGGAGAGGGTGTGACCGGTAACCAGGGCACTTTGCCTGACTCGGACAACGACCCGCTGCCATTCGGTGGTAACGTGTTGATCCAGGGTGGTGCAGAGATTCTGTTCCCGCTGCCATTCGTGAAAGACCAACGTTCCCTGCGTACTTCGGTCTTCTGGGATGTGGGTAACGTGTTCGACTCCAAGTGCGAACAGGTCACCAACCCGAACGGCTCGAAGTCCAGCACACAGTGCAACGATATTAGTCTGAGCAACCTGGCAAGCTCTGTAGGTGTGGGCGTGACCTGGGTGACGGCGCTGGGCCCATTGAGCTTTGCTCTGGCCATGCCGATCAAGAAACCGGATAACGCTGAAACCCAGATTTTCCAATTCTCCCTCGGCCAAACGTTCTAAGCGTCTGACCCAAGATAACGACAACGGATTTGTAGGAGTGCATCGTGCGTAAGTTGACTCAATTGGTTCTCCTGGCGACTGTCCTGGTAGCGACCCCGGCCTTTGCCGAAATGAAAATTGCCGTGCTGAACTATCAGATGGCCCTGCTGGAATCTGATGCGGCCAAGAAATACGCCGTGGATGCCGAGAAAAAATTCGGTCCGCAACTGACCAAGCTCAAGACACTGGAAAGCAGCGCCAAGGGTATCCAGGATCGTCTGGTAGCCGGTGGCGACAAGATGCAGCAAGGCGAGCGCGAGCGTCTGGAGCTTGAATTCAAGCAAAAGGCCCGTGACTACCAGTTCCAGTCCAAGGAGCTGAACGAAGCCAAGGCTGTTGCCGACCGCGAAATGCTCAAGCAACTCAAGCCGAAACTCGACAGCGCTGTGGAAGAAGTCATCAAGAAAGGTGCCTTTGACCTGGTGTTCGAACGCGGTGCGGTAATCGACGTTAAACCTCAGTACGACATCACCCGTCAGGTGATCGAGCGCATGAACCAGCTGAAGTAAGCCATGACTGCGACTATCAAGCTCGGCCAATTGGCCGAGTTCCTGGGGGCTACCTTGAGTGGCTCCCCGGAGAAGGAAATCACTGGGCTAGCCACCTTGCAGGAGGCTGGCCCAGCTCAGTTGAGCTTCCTGGCAAACCCCCAATACCGCAAATTCCTGGGTGACAGCCGTGCCGCAGCCGTGTTGCTGAAGGCCGCTGACGCCGAAGGGTTTGCCGGGGATGCGCTGGTCGTTGCCGACCCTTACCTGGCGTACGCACGGGTGTCGCACCTGTTCGATCCAAAACCCAAGGCTGCTGCCGGTATCCATCCCACTGCGGTTATCGCGGATGACGCGCAGGTTGACCCTGCCGCGAGCATCGGTGCCTTTGTGGTGATCGAAAGCGGCGCACGTATCGGCGCGGATGTAACGGTAGGCGCCCAGTGCTTCATTGGTGCCCGCAGTGAGATTGGTGCCGGTGGCTGGCTGGCGCCCCGCGTGACCCTTTACCACGACGTGCGTATTGGTGAGCGTGTGGTCATTCAGTCGGGCGCCGTGATTGGCGGTGAAGGCTTCGGCTTCGCCAACTCAAAGGGTGTCTGGCACAAGATTGCCCAGGTAGGCGGCGTGTTGATCGGCGATGACGTTGAAATTGGCGTCAACACCGCTGTCGATCGCGGGGCCTTGGCCGATACCGTCATTGGTAACGGGGTAAAACTGGACAACCAGATTCAGATCGCCCACAACGTGCAGATTGGCGATCACACCGCCATGGCGGCATGTGTGGGGATTTCCGGTAGCACCAAGATTGGCAAGCATTGCATGCTCGCCGGCGGTGTCGGCCTGGTGGGCCATATCGAAGTATGCGACAACGTATTCATCACCGGCATGACCATGGTGACCCATTCGATTACCGAGCCTGGGTCCTATTCATCCGGTACGGCCATGCAGCCTGCGGCCGAATGGCGCAAGAGCGCGGCGCGTCTGAGGCAGCTCGACGATATCGCTCGGCGCCTGAAACATCTGGAAAAGCGTGTTGGGGACGTGACCCCTGGCGGTAATGCTTCATCAGATGGCTGATACCATTTCCATATCAAGTGTGCACAGCCGCTAGACTGCCTCCTTGATTTGCTAGAGGGGCGTGCCTTAGTCCGCGCGCTCCCAATCTTTATTACAGGCTTCCCCCCGAAATGATGGACATCAACGAGATTCGCGAATACCTGCCTCACCGTTACCCGTTCCTGCTGGTGGACCGGGTTACGGACCTCAATGTTGAGGAAAAGCGCATTCGTGCCTACAAGAATGTCAGCATCAACGAACCGTTCTTCAACGGTCACTTCCCTGCGCATCCCATCATGCCAGGCGTACTGATCATTGAAGCGATGGCCCAGGCTGCCGGTATCCTTGGTTTCAAAATGCTCGACCTGAAGCCTGCCGATGGCACGCTCTACTATTTCGTGGGCTCCGACAAACTGCGCTTTCGCAACCCGGTTACTCCGGGTGACCAGTTGATCCTGGAAGCCAAGTTCATTAGCTGCAAGCGCCAGATCTGGAAGTTCGAATGCCAGGCGTCGGTCGACGGCAAGCCGGTGTGCTCGGCTGAAATCATCTGTGCGGAACGCAAACTATGAGTTTGATTGACCCTCGCGCAATCATCGATCCGACGGCCGTGCTGGCCGCCGACGTTGAGGTCGGCCCATGGTCGATCATCGGCGCAGGTGTGGAAATCGGCGAGGGTACAGTCATCGGGCCGCATGTGATCCTCAAAGGCCCGACGCGGATTGGCAAACACAATCGCATCTATCAGTTTTCCTCGATAGGCGAAGACACCCCGGACATGAAGTACAAGGGTGAAGAAACACGCCTGGTAATCGGTGACCACAATATCATCCGTGAAGGCGTGACGATTCACCGCGGGACCGTTCAGGACCGCGCAGAGACCACCCTGGGTGACCACAACCTGGTCATGGCCTATGCCCACATCGGTCATGACAGTGTGATCGGCAACCACTGCATCCTGGTCAACAACACCGCGTTGGCGGGCCATGTACACGTTGACGACTGGGCGATCCTGTCCGGCTTCACCCTGGTCCATCAGTATTGCCATATTGGCGCCCACAGCTTTTCCGGCATGGGTACCGCCATCGGCAAGGACGTTCCGGCATTCGTCACGGTATTCGGCAACCCGGCCGAGGCCCGCAGCATGAACTTCGAAGGCATGCGCCGTCGGGGTTTCAGCGAAGACGCGATCCATGCCTTGCGCCGCGCCTACAAGGTGGTTTACCGCCAGGGGCTGACGGTCGACCAGGCCTTGAGCGAACTGACCGAACCCGCCGCATTGTTTCCTGAAGTCACGATCTTCCGTGACTCGATCCAGTCGTCGACTCGCGGCATCACCCGCTGATCATGGCCAAGCTGCGTATAGCGTTGGTGGCCGGAGAAGCTTCCGGCGACATTCTCGGTGCAGGCCTCATGCGAGCCCTTAAGGTCCAGCATCCAGCGGTTGAGTTCATCGGTGTCGGCGGTCCGCTGATGCAGGCTGAAGGCCTCACGTCTTACTTTCCCATGGAGCGCCTGTCGGTCATGGGGCTGGTGGAGGTGCTGGGCCGTTTGCGCGAGCTGCTGGCCCGCCGCAAAAAGCTGATTCAGACCCTGATCGAAGAAAAGCCAGACGTCTTTATCGGAATCGATGCGCCGGACTTCACACTCAATATTGAACTCAAGTTGCGTCGGGCCGGGATCAAGACCGTGCATTACGTCAGCCCGTCCGTGTGGGCGTGGCGGCAAAAGCGCGTGCTGAAGATTCGTGAAGGCTGCGACCTGATGCTGACCCTGCTGCCGTTCGAGGCCCGGTTCTACGAAGAAAAGGGCGTGCCGGTGCGGTTTGTCGGCCACACCCTGGCTGACACTATCCCGCTCGAGGCGGACCGTGCTGGCGCTCGCGCCGAATTGGGCTTGCCTGACGGGCCGCTGGTGGCCTTGATGCCGGGCAGCCGTGGTGGCGAAGTCGGGCGACTCGGCGCACTGTTTTTTGATGCCGCCGAACGGCTGCAAGCCCTGAAGCCAGGCGTGCGCTTCGTATTGCCATGCGCCAGCCCTCAGCGTCGTGTGCAGATTGAGGAATTGCTGGTAGGGCGCAACTTGCCGTTGACCCTGCTCGACGGCGGCTCGCACCTGGCGTTGGCCGCGTGCGATGCGGTGTTGATCGCCTCCGGCACTGCGACCCTGGAAGCCTTGCTCTACAAACGCCCGATGGTCGTGGCCTATCGCTTGGCGCCGCTGACCTACTGGATTCTCAAACGTATGGTCAAAAGCCCCTACATCTCTTTGCCCAACTTACTCGCCCAGCGCCTGCTGGTGCCTGAATTGTTGCAGGACGATGCAACGCCTGAAGCCCTGGCGCAAACCCTGCTCCCGTTGATCGATGGCGGCGACGAACAAACCCGTGGTTTTGACGAAATTCACCGCACCTTGCGCCGTGATGCATCGAACCAGGCGGCAGAGGCTGTGCTGACCTTGATCGGCCATAAACAGGAAGCCCTATGAAGACGCAAATGGGCCTGGATTTCAGCCTGGTCGCCGATGCCCTGGACCTGGTGGCCGGCGTTGATGAAGTGGGCCGCGGCCCGCTGTGCGGCGCAGTCGTCACCGCTGCGGTGATTCTCGACCCGAACCGTCCGATCCTCGGCCTCAACGATTCGAAAAAACTCACTGAAGCCCGTCGCGAAAAACTCTATGACGAGATCTGTGAGAAAGCCCTGAGCTGGCACATTGCTCGGGCTGAGGTCGAGGAAATCGACAACCTGAATATCCTGCACGCCACCATGCTGGCCATGCAGCGCGCCATTGAAGGCCTGCACATCACGCCAAAAATGGCGATGATCGACGGCAACCGCTGCCCCAAGCTGACAATGCCGGCAGAGGCAGTGGTCAAGGGCGACAGCAAGGTGCCGGCGATTGCCGCCGCCTCGATCCTGGCGAAGGTCAGCCGTGACCGAGAAATGGCGGCTTTCGAATTGATCTATCCCGGCTACGGCATTGGCGGGCACAAAGGCTATCCGACGCCCGTTCATCTGGAAGCTTTGGCTCGCCTGGGCCCAACCCCGATCCATCGCCGCTCGTTCGCCCCGGTTCGCCAGGCTTACGAGGCCCGGGAAAGCTTGATCGAGGTTTAGCAGCAAGGCTGATGTTTTTGCCAAGGCCCGGTACAATCCGGGCCTTGTTGTTTCCACGTTTTGTACAGGATCACTATGCCGGCTTCATTCGTTCACCTGCGCCTGCACACTGAATACTCCCTGGTCGACGGCCTGGTACGGATCAAACCCCTGGTCAAAACCCTGGTGGGCATGAACATGCCTGCCGTAGCGGTAACCGACCAGAACAACATGTGTTCCCTGGTCAAGTTCTACAAGGCCGCCATGGGCGCCGGCATCAAGCCGATCTGCGGCGCCGACCTGTGGCTGTCGAACAAGGACCCGGATAACCCACTGAGCCGCATCAGCCTGTTGGCGATGAACGGTGTCGGTTATCGAAACCTCACCGAACTGATTTCCCGTGGCTTTATCGATGGCCAGCGCAACGGCTCGATCATCATCGAGCGCGAATGGGTGGCTGAAGCCAGCGAAGGGCTGATCATGCTCTCGGCGGCTAAAGAGGGTGAAATCGGCATCGCGCTGTTGGGCGGCAACCCTCAGGAGGCGGAGGTCCTCGCGCGCGAGTGGATGGAGGTGTTCCCCAACCGTTTCTACCTGGAAATCCAGCGCACCAACCGCCCCAACGACGAAGAGCAGTTGCACGCCGCCGTGGCCCTGGCTGAAAAGCTCGGCGCGCCGCTGGTCGCAACCAACGATGTGCGGTTTATCAAGAAAGAAGATTTCGAGGCCCACGAAACCCGCGTGTGCATCGGTGAAGGCCGGGCGCTGGACGATCCGCGCCGCTCGAAAAACTACAGTGAAGAGCAGTACCTCAAAAGCGCCGATGAAATGGCCGAGCTGTTCAGCGACCTGCCCGAGGCCCTGGAAAACTCCGTCGAAATCGCCAAGCGCTGCAATATTGAAGTGAAGCTGGGCAAGCACTTCCTGCCCAACTTCCCGATTCCCGATGGCATGACCATCGATGAATACTTCCGCAAGGTCTCGTTTGACGGCCTTGAAGATCGTCTGAGCGTCCTGCTGCCCAAGGACACCACCGAAGATTACGAAGCCAAGCGCCAGGTGTACGTCGACCGGCTGAATTTCGAGCTGGATATCATTATCCAGATGGGGTTCCCCGGTTACTTCCTGATCGTAATGGACTTTATCCAGTGGGCCAAAAGCAACGGCGTGCCGGTAGGTCCTGGCCGTGGATCGGGTGCCGGGTCGCTGGTGGCCTATGTACAGAAGATCACCGACCTCGACCCGCTGGAATATGACCTGCTGTTCGAACGGTTCCTTAACCCGGAACGGGTATCGATGCCCGACTTCGACGTCGACTTCTGCATGGACGGTCGCGACCGGGTCATTGAATATGTGGCCGAGAAGTACGGCCGCAACGCCGTAAGCCAGATCATCACCTTTGGTTCCATGGCGGCGAAAGCGGTAATCCGTGACGTGGCCCGGGTGCAGGGCAAGTCCTACGGCCTGGCTGACCGCCTGTCGAAGATGATTCCGTTCGAAGTCGGCATGACCCTGGAAAAAGCCTACGAGCAGGAAGAAATCCTGCGGGACTTCATCAAGGTCGATGAAGAAGCAGCCGAAATCTGGGACATGGCGCGCAAGCTCGAAGGCGTGGTGCGTAACGTCGGTAAACACGCCGGTGGTGTGGTAATTGCTCCGACCAAGCTGACTGACTTTTCGCCGATCTATTGCGACGAAGAAGGTGGCGGCCTGGTAACCCAGTTCGACAAGGACGACGTGGAGGCGGCCGGCCTGGTGAAGTTCGACTTCCTCGGCCTGCGTACCCTGACCATCATCGACTGGGCACTGAAGACCATCAACCGCGAGCGGGCGAAGATCGACGAGCCGCCGCTGGACATCGCCTTCATCCCGCTGGACGACAAGCCGACGTACCAGTTGCTGCAAAAAGCCGAGACCACGGCGGTGTTCCAGCTTGAGTCGCGCGGCATGAAAGAGCTGATCAAAAAGCTCAAGCCCGACTGCCTGGAAGACTTGATCGCACTGGTGGCGCTGTTCCGTCCGGGCCCGCTGCAATCGGGCATGGTGGACGACTTCATCAACCGTAAGCACGGGCGTGCCGAGCTGGCTTACCCGCACTCCGACTACCAGTACGAAGGTCTCAAGCCCGTATTGGCACCGACCTACGGCATCATCCTGTACCAAGAACAGGTCATGCAGATTGCCCAGGTGATGGCCGGCTACACCCTTGGCGGCGCGGACATGCTGCGTCGAGCCATGGGTAAGAAAAAACCCGAGGAGATGGCCAAGCAGCGCGGCGGCTTCATTGAAGGTTGCGCGAGCAACAACATCGACGCCGACCTGGCCGGTAACATTTTCGACCTGGTGGAGAAGTTCGCCGGTTACGGCTTCAACAAATCCCACTCCGCCGCCTACGGCCTGGTGTCTTACCAGACTGCCTGGCTGAAGGCCCATTACCCGGCGCCGTTCATGGCCGCGGTACTGTCTGCGGATATGCACAACACCGACAAGGTCGTGACCTTGATCGAAGAAGTGCGCACCATGAAGCTGCGCCTTGACGCGCCAGACGTGAACGCTTCCGAGTTCAAGTTCACGGTGAACGACGAAGGCCGCATCATTTATGGCCTTGGCGCGATCAAAGGCGTGGGCGAAGGCCCGGTGGAAGCGATTACCGAAGCGCGCCAGGACGGGCCATTCAAGGACCTGTTCGACTTCTGCGCGCGGGTCGACCTCAAGCGCATCAACAAACGTACCCTTGATGGCTTGATCCGCAGCGGCGCCCTGGATCGTCTGGGCCCGTACTTCCATGATGAGCCGAAGGCCTACCAGGCCAACATCGACCGCAATCGCGCGGTGTTGCTGACCGCCATGGAAGAAGCGATCAAGGCCGCCGAGCAGACCGCGCGCACCCACGACAGCGGCCACGCCGACCTGTTTGGCGGGCTGTTCGTCGAAGCAGACGCCGACGTCTACGCCAACCACCGCAAGGCCAAGGACCTGACCCTCAAGGAACGCCTCAAGGGCGAGAAGGACACCCTGGGCCTGTACCTTACCGGCCACCCGATTGACGAATACGAAGGTGAAATCCGGCGCTTCGCCCGCCAGCGCATCATCGACCTCAAGCCGGCGCGAGACACGCAGACCGTCGCGGGCATGATCATCGCCCTGCGGGTGATGAAGAACAAAAAGGGCGACAAGATGGGCTTCATCACCCTCGATGACCGCTCGGGCCGGATCGAAGCGTCGCTGTTTGCCGACGCATTTCATTCCGCCCAGTCGCTGTTGCAGACCGACGCGATGGTGGTGGTGGAAGGGGAAGTCAGCAACGACGACTTCTCCGGCGGCCTGCGCCTGCGGATCAAGCGCGTGATGAGCATGGAAGATGCCCGCACCAACCTGGCCGAAAGCCTGCGCCTGAAAGTGCGCACCGATGCGCTCAAAGGTGATCAGCTACGCTGGCTGGGTGACCTGCTCAAGCGTCATCGCGGCGCGTGCCCGGTCACCATGGAGTACACCGGCAACGATGCCAAGGCCATGCTGCAGTTCGGCGAGACCTGGAGAATCGACCCGGCGGATGGCTTGATTCAAGCATTGCGTGACCAGTTCGGGCGTGACAACGTCTTCCTCCAATACCGTTGATGTGTCGGCGATATCAAATCGCCAGATCTCGACCGAACATTTAATCTCGACCTGAACGCGCCTCTCCCTTAAGGTAGGGCGCGAATAGACAACCGGCTGGCCAGGCACTCCTTGGCCGTCGACCCAAGACGGACGCTTATGAACCCGAATTTTCTTGATTTCGAACAGCCGATCGCTGACCTGCAAGCCAAGATCGAAGAACTGCGCCTGGTCGGCAATGACAATTCGCTGAACATCGGCGATGAGATCTCTCGCCTGCAAGACAAGAGCAGCACGCTCACCGAAGACATCTTCGGCAAGCTGACCAGCTGGCAGATCGCGCGCCTGGCCCGCCACCCGCGCCGTCCGTACACCCTGGACTATATCGAGCACATCTTCACCGAGTTCGATGAACTGCACGGCGACCGTCACTTCTCCGACGACGCGGCCATCGTGGGCGGTATTGCCCGCCTGGACGACCAGCCTGTGATGGTGATCGGTCACCAGAAAGGCCGCGAAGTGCGCGAAAAAGTTCGCCGCAACTTCGGCATGCCGCGCCCCGAAGGTTACCGCAAGGCTTGTCGCCTGATGGAAATGGCCGAGCGCTTCAAGATGCCGATCCTGACCTTCATCGACACACCGGGCGCCTATCCGGGTATCGACGCTGAAGAGCGCAACCAAAGCGAAGCCATTGCCTGGAACCTGCGCGTGATGGCGCGCCTGAAGACGCCGATCATCGCTACCGTGATTGGTGAAGGCGGTTCCGGCGGCGCATTGGCAATTGGCGTCTGCGACCAACTGAACATGCTGCAATATTCGACCTACGCGGTGATCTCGCCGGAAGGCTGCGCCTCGATCCTGTGGAAAACCGCCGAGAAAGCGCCAGACGCTGCCGAAGCCATGGGCATCACCGCTGATCGCCTCAAAGGCCTGGGTATCGTGGACAAAGTGATCGGCGAGCCATTGGGCGGCGCTCACCGCGACCCGGCTGCCGCTGCCGCGACCATTCGTGCCGAACTCAGCTCGCAACTGGCGATGCTCAAGAAGTTCGACAACGAGGCGCTGCTGGCCCGTCGTTACGAGCGACTGATGAGCTACGGCCTCTAAGCCGACGTAATACCAACCTGTAGGAGCTGGCTTGCCAGCGATGGCGGCCCTGAGTTGTGCGATGTCCTCGCGGGCTTCATCGCCGGCAAGCCGGCTCCTACAGTTGCGATTTCGTTCGCACGGTACTCTTCGATGAAACCCTTCAAGCCGAGCCTGTCCCTAAAACTTCTGCAAGCCCTCGCGCCCTGGCGCAAAGCCCCGACTTGGCATATCGCCTTTTCTGGCGGCCTCGACTCCACTGTCCTGCTACACCTTTTGGCCACTCTGGCCAAAACCGAAAAACTCCCACCACTCAGCGCGCTCCATATCCACCATGGGTTGCAAGCTGCGGCTGATGCGTGGCCGGATCATTGTCAGACCGTATGCGATGCCTTGGGCGTGTCACTGCGGATCATCCACGTGCAGGTACAGCCCGGCGCAAGTCTTGAGCGCGCCGCCCGTGAGGCGCGGTATCAAGCGTTTGCCGAGGCCACCGGGGCAGGGGCGGTGCTGGTCACGGCCCAGCACCGCGACGACCAGGCCGAAACCTTGCTGTTTCGCTTGTTGCGCGGCGCGGGTGTGCGTGGGTTGGCGGCAATGCCTGCGCAGCGCCCAATGGGCGCGGGTTTTTTGGTGCGACCCTTGCTGGATGTATCTCGCGCCGACCTGGAGGCCTACGCCCGCGAGCAACAATTGAGCTGGATCGAAGACCCTTCCAACGCTGATCCGCGTTTTTCCCGCAATTACTTGCGCCACCATGTTTTTGCGCAGTTGACCGAGCGCTGGCCCCAGGCTGTCAGCACCATGGCCCGTAGCGCCGAACACTTGAGCGAAGCCCATGGCCTGCTCGAAGAACTGGCACAAATGGACCTGCTGGCCGCCAGCCAGGCTTCGGCATTTCCCTGGCTGGCGTTGCCGTCGCTGGCACTTGAACCGCTTTGCGCGCTCTCTGAGGCCCGCCAGCGCAATGCGCTGAGGCATTGGCTGGCACCGCTGACCCGCTTGCCCGACAGCGAGCACTGGGCCGGTTGGCAGGCCTTGCGCGATGCCAAGGAAGACGCACAGCCGCTGTGGTGCCTGGCCGATGGCCAGTTACACCGTTGCGCTGGGCATATCTGGTGGTTACCCGCCAGTTGGTCGGAATTTTCAGACGCGCCGGTGAGCTGGCCACACCCGCAAAACCCACTACAGTTATCCGGTAACGGCCAACTGCATTTCAGCGGCAGCGCGCCCGAAGGGACCTTGAGCATCCGTTATCGCCAGGGCGGCGAAATCATCGAGTTGCCAGGCCGGGGCCGGCGCGACCTGAAGCGGTTGCTTAACGAAAGTGCGGTGCCAGGCTTCATCCGTGGCAGATTGCCGCTGCTGTATCAGGGCCAACAATTGCTGGCTGTGGCCAACCTGCCGGGGCTTTCGGCAGGTCGCCATAACGGCTGGCAATTACATTGGATGCCACCAACCTGCGATCAAGGTTTGAGCTGATAGAGCCTTTCCGGTAGACTACGCTCCCTTCTTGATACAACTTCTGTGGATTCGCCTGAATCGCAGCAGTTGCCGATTACCAAGCAGTCTTTGCTGGGCGATTCCAAAAAATGTGTAGCGATCAACGTACCGGTGTTTCATTGCTGGTCTGTCACAACGCGGCGGTTTTTTTGAAAGGTGCACTGTGATTAATGCAGGTGATCGGGGGCTTCGGCCTTCCTTCGCTTTCCCCGGCGGCTCGGACCGCTTTAACGCAGACTTCTAGGGTTTTTCATGACGCGCTACATATTCGTCACGGGCGGTGTTGTTTCTTCATTGGGGAAAGGCATTGCCTCCGCTTCATTGGCGGCCATCCTGGAGGCGCGGGGACTTAAGGTCACCATGCTCAAGCTGGACCCGTACATCAACGTTGACCCGGGCACCATGAGCCCGTTCCAGCACGGTGAAGTGTTCGTCACCCACGACGGCGCCGAGACTGACCTGGACCTGGGCCACTACGAGCGGTTCATCCGCACGACCATGACCCAGAACAACAACTTCACCACCGGCCGTGTCTACGAGCACGTGCTGCGCAAGGAGCGCCGTGGTGACTACCTGGGTGCAACCATCCAGGTGATCCCGCACATCACCGACGAAATCAAGCGCCGCATCATCAAGGGTGCAGGCGATGCCGACGTGGCAATGGTCGAGATCGGTGGCACCGTAGGTGACATCGAATCCCAGCCGTTCCTCGAAGCCATCCGCCAGTTGCGTTTCGAAGTCGGCGCCAAGCGCGCGATGCTGATGCACCTGACTCTGGTGCCGTACATCGCCACCGCCGGCGAAACCAAAACCAAGCCTACCCAGCACTCGGTCAAGGAACTGCGTTCCATCGGCCTGCAGCCGGACGTGCTGGTTTGCCGCTCCGACCACGCGATCGACATCGCGTCGCGTCGCAAGATCGCCCAGTTCACCAACGTTGAAGAACGTGCGGTAATCGCCCTGGAAGACGCCGACACCATCTACAAGATCCCGGGCATCCTGCATTCCCAGGGGCTGGATGATTTTGTCGTCGAGCGTTTCGGCCTGCAGTGTGGCGGCGCCGATCTGTCCGAGTGGGAAGCTGTGGTCGACGCCAAGCTCAACCCTGAGCATGAAGTCACCATCGCCATGGTCGGCAAGTACATGGAACTGCTGGACGCCTACAAGTCGCTGATCGAAGCGATGAGCCACGCGGGCATCAGCAACCGTACCAAGGTCAACCTGCGCTACATCGACTCCGAAGACATCGAAAACCAGGGCACTGCGCTGCTGGAAGGCGTTGACGCCATCCTGGTTCCAGGCGGCTTCGGTCTGCGTGGCGTGGAAGGCAAGATCACGGCCGTCCAGTACGCTCGTGAGAACAAGGTGCCGTACCTGGGTATCTGCCTGGGCATGCAAGTGGCGGTCATCGAGTTCGCCCGTAACGTGATGGGCTGGAAGGATGCCAACTCCACCGAGTTCGATCGCACCAGCGGCCACCCGGTCGTGGGCCTGATCACCGAATGGGAAGATGCCACCGGCGCCGTCGAAACCCGTACCGAAACCTCCGACCTGGGCGGCACCATGCGCCTCGGCGCGCAGGATTGCCTGCTGGAGCCGGGTTCCCTGGTTCACGATTGCTACGGCAAGGACGTGATCGTCGAGCGTCACCGTCACCGCTACGAAGTGAACAACAACCTGCTGCCGAAAATCATCGAAGCCGGCCTGAAAATCTCCGGTCGTTCCGGTGATGGCGCGCTGGTTGAAGTGGTTGAAGCAGCGGATCATCCATGGTTCGTGGCTTGCCAGTTCCACCCGGAGTTCACCTCGACCCCGCGCGACGGTCACCCGTTGTTCAGCGGCTTCGTTAAAGCAGCACTGACGCAACATCAGAAGAAGGCGTAAACCTGATGGCCCAGAAGATCATTCGCGTAGGCGACATCGAGATTGCCAACGACAAGCCCATGGTGCTGTTCGGCGGCATGAACGTGCTGGAAAGCCGCGACATGGCGATGCAGGTCTGTGAAGAGTACGTGAAGGTGACCGAGAAGCTCGGTATCCCCTACGTGTTCAAGGCCAGCTTCGACAAGGCCAACCGTTCGTCCGTGACCTCTTATCGCGGCCCGGGCCTTGAAGAAGGCATGCGGATCTTCCAGGACATCAAGCAAGCCTTCGGCGTGCCGATCATCACCGACGTCCACGAGCCGGAACAAGCGGCCGTGGTCGCCGAGGTGTGCGACATCATCCAGTTGCCGGCCTTCCTGTCGCGCCAGACCGACCTTGTGGTCGCCATGGCCAGGACCGGCGCTGTGATCAATATCAAGAAAGCCCAGTTCCTCGCGCCCCAGGAAATGAAACACATCCTGAGCAAGTGTGTGGAGGCGGGTAACGACCAGTTGATCCTTTGCGAGCGTGGTTCGAGCTTCGGCTACAACAACCTCGTGGTGGACATGCTCGGTTTCGGCATCATGAAACAGTTCGAATACCCGGTGTTCTTCGACGTGACCCACGCACTGCAAATGCCCGGTGGTCGCGCCGACTCCGCTGGCGGGCGCCGTGCCCAGGTACTGGACCTGGCCAAGGCCGGTATCAGCCAGTCACTGGCAGGCCTGTTCCTGGAAGCTCACCCAGACCCGGACAACGCCAAGTGCGACGGCCCGTGCGCCCTGCGCCTGGACAAGCTGGAGCCATTTTTGGCCCAGTTGAAGCAGTTGGACGAACTGGTCAAGAGTTTTCCTGGCGTCGAAACCGCGTAATATCGGCGAACCAATTTCTGTAGGAGCCGGCTTGCCGGCGATGGCGCCCTCAAGCCTTGCGGCGATGCAGCCGGCCTCATCGCCGGCAAGCCGACTCCTACAAAAAGCAATGTGACCCACAAGTTATATCGAGCGGTATAGAGCGTTTTCGTCAACTTTGGAGTGTTTACAACAATGGCAAAAATCGTCGACATCAAAGGTCGTGAAGTTCTCGACTCCCGTGGCAACCCTACCGTCGAAGCCGACGTGCTTCTCGATAACGGCATCATCGGTAGCGCCTGCGCGCCGTCCGGTGCTTCCACAGGTTCCCGCGAAGCGCTGGAACTGCGCGATGGCGACAAGAGCCGTTACCTGGGCAAGGGTGTACTCAAGGCGGTAGCCAACATCAATGGCCCGATCCGTGACCTGCTGCTGGGCAAGGACCCTGTTGACCAGAAAGCCCTTGATCACGCGATGATCAAGCTCGACGGTACCGAAAACAAAGGCAGCCTGGGCGCCAACGCTATCCTCGCCGTGTCGCTGGCTGCTGCCAAGGCCGCTGCACAGGACCAGGACCTGCCGCTGTACGCCCACATCGCCAACCTGAACGGCACCCCGGGTGTGTACTCGATGCCGGTACCGATGATGAACATCATCAACGGCGGCGAGCACGCGGACAACAACGTCGACATCCAGGAATTCATGGTGCAGCCGGTTGGCGCCAAGACCTTCTCCGAAGGCCTGCGCATGGGCACCGAGATTTTCCATCACCTCAAGGCTGTACTGAAGGCCCGTGGCCTGAGCACAGCAGTGGGTGACGAAGGTGGTTTCGCGCCGAACCTGGCGTCCAACGAGGATGCACTGAAAGTCATCTCCGAAGCCGTGGCCAACGCTGGCTACAAGCTGGGCACCGACGTGACCCTGGCCCTGGACTGCGCGGCCAGCGAATTCTACGAAGACGGCAAGTACAACCTGTCCGGTGAAGGCCACGTATTCACCTCTGAAGGGTTTGCCGACTACCTCAAGGGCCTGACCGAGCGCTACCCGATCATCTCCGTTGAAGATGGCCTGGACGAGTCCGACTGGGCGGGCTGGAAAATCCTCACCGACAAGATCGGCGAGAAAATCCAACTGGTTGGCGACGACCTGTTCGTGACCAACACCGAGATCCTGAAAGAAGGCATCGACAAGAAGATCGCCAACTCGATCCTGATCAAGTTCAACCAGATCGGCACCCTGACCGAAACCCTGGAAGCCATCCAGATGGCCAAGGCTGCGGGCTACACTGCCGTGATCTCCCACCGCTCCGGCGAAACCGAAGATTCGACCATTGCCGACCTGGCCGTGGGCACTTCGGCTGGGCAGATCAAGACCGGTTCCCTGTGCCGCTCCGATCGCGTTTCCAAGTACAACCAATTGCTGCGTATCGAAGAGCAACTGGGCGCCAAAGCCAAATACAACGGTCGCAGCGAGTTTCGCGGCTGATTGTTAAATGGTAAAAGGTCAGCGGATTACGTCGGAAAAATCACGACAACGTGAATTTCGACGCTAATCTCATGACTAACAAGCACAAGCCTGGTTAATCCAGGCTTCGTGCTATCAGTTGCTTCAAAAGTTTTGCATGGCTGTCTTTTTTCACTGGATACCCGATATTCGATGCGCAGTCCCAATTGGTTGTTCCTCGTCTTGCTCTTGCTGCTGGCTGGCCTGCAGTACCGCCTATGGGTGGGGAACGGCAGCTTGGCGCAGGTCACCGAACTGACCCAGCAAATTGCCGCACAGCACGCCGAAAACGAGGTGTTGCTGGAGCGCAACCGTGTGCTCGACGCTGAAGTGCTTGAACTGAAAAAAGGCATGGAGACCGTTGAAGAACGGGCTCGCCATGAGTTGGGCATGGTCAAGGAGGGCGAGACCCTCTACCAGTTGGCCCAATGAGCATTTCCTCACCGGCCTTCTGGGCCGTGATTCCTGCCGCGGGCGTGGGTGCCCGTATGGCCGCGGACCGTCCCAAGCAATACTTGCAACTGGGCGGGCGCACTATTCTCGAACACAGCCTTGGCTGTTTCCTCGACCATCCAGGTCTCAAGGGACTGGTGGTCAGCGTTGCGATTGATGACCCTTACTGGCCGGCCCTGGCTTGTGCAACCGACCCGCGTATTGTGCGCGTGGACGGCGGCGATGAGCGATCCGGCTCGGTACTCAATGCCTTGCTTTACCTGCACGGCCAGGGCGCCAGCGACGACGACTGGGTGCTGGTGCACGATGCAGCCCGCCCAAACCTCAGCCGCGCGGACCTCGACAAGCTGCTCTTTGAACTGGCCGACGACGCCGTGGGTGGCCTGCTGGCAGTGCCGGCGCGGGACACCCTCAAGCGTGCCGACAAACACGGGCGCGTGCTGGAAACTGTCGATCGTGCTCCGATTTGGCAGGCCTATACCCCACAGATGTTCCGCCTGGGCGCCTTGCACCGCGCATTGGCCGACAGCCTGGTCTCGGACGTGGTGATCACCGACGAAGCGTCGGCCATGGAGTGGGCCGGGCACGCGCCGCGCCTGATCGAAGGCCGCAGCGACAATCTCAAGGTCACCCGCCCCGAAGACCTCGAATGGCTGCGACAGCGTCGGGCTTTTCAAGCCTGATTGCACGCCTCAGTCGCTGACCTCCTCTAACCCCGGCTGGGCTTTCAGCGCCTCTACCAGGGCTGGCACGTTCGCGAACGGTTGTTTATCGACCGCCCAGCCCGGCGATGTAATGGAGACCATCGATCCCAACTGATTGACCGTGAAGGTCTGGAGGTCTCCTCGGCGTGCCCGGTAATGGACCCGCGCCGGCATGCCCTCGCTGGCAGCCGACAGCAGGAATTGTCCTGGTCGGGTCAGCCGGGTTTCCGGGGTCGTTGCTACTTGGCGGTGTGAGGGGCCGGGTTGTCCCGCCGCAATTCGTTGCAGCGTAGTGGGGTCTACCCGCAACACGAGATCGGCTTTGACGGTCGCCTCGCCTTTGCCAATACCCAGGCCCAACGTATCTCCCGGATCTACCTCAATCCCCAGGCGTTGCCCGGCCCTGGCATCTTTCACGCGCAGCCCGATGCTGCCAGTCAGCTCGGCAAGCCCCGGCGTTCCCCGGAAAGTATTGGTATGACTGTTGCCTACCAGTGCAATCCATTTCCCCGGGCGACGTTTAGTCGTCTGGACCCATTGAATTACCTCGGTGGCATAAAAATTCATCAATTGCTGGCGCAGGGTACCGTCGGCGTCGGCCATGCCCTTGACCATGTAACTGGCGGTGCAGTCGATGGGTTGGATTTTGATACCGGCGTCCCGGGCCTTGATGATGACGTTTTGAAACGAGTAATACGTATCTGTGAGTGGCGGGTAGATAGCCTTGAGGTAGTTTTTGAGCTCGTCGGACATTGGCGTGCCCTTGGACCTGTAGAACGCCTTCAACAAAGGTAAATGCACGTCTGTCAGTAAATGCTCGAAGTAGAGGCGCTTGACGCCAATGCGGGCGAGCATGTGCATATTATCGATCAGGATCGCCTTGCTCGACAGGTCACCATGACTTTCGCCCAGGACCACGCCATCACTGACGCCGAACAGTTTTGAGATGATGCCGGATTGTGATTCGCTCAGGGTGAAGCTCGGCAGCGGCGGCCTTGCCAGCGGCAAAGACGGCGAATCGAAGAATATTGCGGCGTCTTGCGCCAGTTTGTTTCTCTTTTCGAAGAACAGCTTGCGGGCGTCTCTAAGCAATTGCAGGCCTGCGCCAAAGGGTTCGTATTCTTCGTTAAATTTACTGCTGTCATGCAACATCCCGGCAAGCGTATCGCGCATCGAGGCCGGCATTTCGTAGCCGCTGAAAAAGGTCGTGTCGGTTGTGCCACCCAGCACCCGGTAGATTTTTTGCCAGGCATTACGAAACGGCGCGCCGCCACTCAACCCTGCCCGGCGCCATTTGAGGTCCGGGCCTTGGATGGCATACAGCCCGGTCGACTGGACACGTCGCGGGTCTACCGGGTCACTGATGAACAGTTCGAAAAGGCCACCGTCATTTGGCGCGGTGTAGGTCATGAAGGCATCGCCGTCGATCTTCACGATCTGCAACCCACTGGGGTGGTGAGCCGGCACCAGCGTGCGGCCCGGCGATTCGCCTGTGGTGGCCGCGGCTGGCAGTGCACTCGCACTGATCTGGCCATCGGTTTCCCGTACGGCTTTGCCCAGGCCGACCCGAATCTTGTTCAGTGTGGTGATGGCGGTGCCGATGCCGTGCAATACCACCGGCGAAGCATTCAGGGCGCCGAACGTAATACGTTCGCTGGCCTGCGGCTTGCCTTTGATCACGTCGTCGGCGCCTATGGCCATTTCAACTGAACCTGCGGTGATAAAGCAAAATTCTGCCAACAATGCCGTGCCCATCGCCAGGGCGATGGGGATCGCCAGCAAGCAAGCCTTTTCCAGGGCGTCGATGGTCTGCGCCTTGCGAATATCCAGGGGCGAGGTGATGGTGTTTGCCGCCATCTTTGAAATACGTGCGCGTATTTGCCGGGCCATATAGTCGAAGGGGTTGCCGCCCAGCGCCGGGTAACCGGGGTTGTTTATGTATTGCTCGGGGTCCCAATAGTTGTTGTGCAGCAAGCGGTTGAACAAACCGGCTGCCGGGGCGCTGTCAGGAAACAGGCTGATGCCTATCAGGGCCTCCTCCACGCCGCTGTAGATATACCCGGAATCGACGGTGTCCGGGTCGAAATAGGCCACCAAGGCTTTGCGAAGCGTAGGGTCTTTGGCCGCGCCCGCCAGCCATTTCCTCATTGACGCCGGGTTATTGAAACCATGGAAAGGCGAAGAGTTACCCGGAATGTAGAGCAAGGTGATCTGGCTCTGCTTATCCGTGATGGTAAGGAGGGAGGTTGCTTCAGCGTTATGGATGCGTAGCAGCCGTAGATCAAGGTGGGTGTCAGGGCGGTAGGGTGCCTGCAAGTCCTCAAGGGTCAGGCTGCTCAGGTCCTTGTTGGCGGGCATGCCTGCCGCCCTGGCCGCCAGTTGCACCTCGTCCTGGGTCAGTGTCAGTTCTACGGCCTGGCTCAGGTATGCCTCGATGAACGCCGTTCGCATCAGCGTCTTGTAGTTTTCCAGGTGCATGCCCCAGAAAGCCTGTAACGCCTCGTCGTAGGCTGTATCGAAATGGCTGTTGCGGACAAAGTCGCGAAAGGTGGCGGGCACGATGTCTGATTGAGTACGGCGGTCGTACACCTGGGGATGGCTCTTGTGGTAAATCGCCTCATAGCGCATCGGCGGGATCCAGCCCGCGGCGATGAATTCTTCGTTGAACATGGCCGGGATGCGGTTATCCATCAGGCGCGGCAGCTCTTTGACCACGTTGAAGTACGGTGCGGTGGTGGAAAACCCGGTGGTATTGATTATCCCGCCGGCGGCGATGGGTGCGCTGCAGATCATCGCTTCGGTCAGGCTCATGGATTGGACGACCGCTGCGGTAAAGGGCGCGTGCGGATCGTCGGTGTTGTACTCAAGGGTGGTCAGCAGCAGTGCGTCGGGTTCCAGGGTTTCCTGGCTGAGGGGTTGGGCACTGTCGCGAATTAACCGGGCGGCCACTTCGGCTGGCACCGGGAAATCATTCAGGACCTTGCGGATAAAGTGGTTGATACGTTGAAGCTGTGCCGCGTTGGGGATCATCGGTATGCCTTCTGGCGCTGGGAGCAGCGCGTATTTGCAGGCAATACCGTACCGGGCAGGCGTTACTTATTGAGGCCGGCATTTACAGATAGACCGGGTTTTTGCCCAGGCCTTCCTTGAGGAAATCCACCAGCTTGCGCACTTTCGGTGACAGATGGCGTTGCTGCGGATACAGCGCCCACACCGCTGTATTCGGCGGCTGGTGAGCCTCGAGCAGCGAGACCAGGGCGCCACTGTGCAAGGATTCCAGCACGTAATAGTCGGGCAACTGGCAGAGCCCGGTGCCCTGCAACGCTGCATCCAGTACGGCTTGCCCACTGTTGCAGCGCCAGTTTCCCTGCACGCGCTGGGAGAACTCCCGCCCGTCCTGTTTGAGTTGCCAGATATCCGAGCTGCCAATCAGGCAGTTATGCCGGCTGAGTTCCGACAAGCTGTGGGGGCGGCCATACCGCTCAAGGTAGGCGGGCGAGGCGCACAGGTACATGCGCCTGGGCGCCAGTCGGCTGGCAACCATCCGCGAGTCGGCAAGGCGCCCCAGGCGAATGGCCAGGTCCAGGCCTTCGTGGACCAGGTCGAGTGGGCGGTTGGTCAGCTCGATGTCCACGCGCAGTTGTGGGTACAAGCCCATGAATCGCGTGACCAATGGGGCGATAAAGCGCTCACCATAGGCCACCGCGCAGGTCATGCGCAGCATGCCCTTGGGCTCGCTGGCGAGGTCGCCCACGGCGCGCAGGGCTTCCTCGCGGCCGTCCTGCAAGCGTTGGCAGTGTTGCAGAAACGTCTGGCCGGCCTCGGTGAGCGTCACGCGCCGGGTGCTGCGATACAGCAGGCGCGTTTGCAGTCGTTCTTCCAGCCGGGCGACCTGGCGGCTGATATGAGAGGACGACACCCCCAGGCGCTCTGCGGCTGCAGTGAATTGGCTGCACTCGGCCACGGCGACAAACTCGTCGATGCCTTCCCAGCGGTTTTCCAACATGGTGATTATCCCTGTACAGCAATAATGTTTTGCTTTCACCTGGATTATTAATCAGGTGGCCATGTTTTACACTGCCGGTCTTACGTTTTTAACCCGATGGAGAAACCGGATGATCAAGTCCCGCGCGGCCGTAGCCTTCGAAGCCAAGAAACCCCTCGAGATCGTTGAAGTGGATGTGGCCATGCCCAAGGCGGGCGAGGTGTTGCTGCGGGTGGTGGCGTCCGGTGTGTGCCATACCGACGCCTACACCTTGTCGGGCGCGGACCCGGAAGGCATCTTTCCGTCGATCCTGGGCCACGAAGGCGGCGCGGTGGTAGAAGCCATCGGCGAGGGCGTGACCTCGGTGGCGGTGGGCGACCACGTGATCCCGCTGTACACCCCGGAATGCGGCAAGTGCAAATTCTGCCTGTCGGGCAAGACCAACCTGTGTCAGGCCATTCGCGCCACTCAGGGCAAAGGCTTGATGCCCGACGGTACCTCGCGCTTCTCCTACAAAGGCCAGCCGATTTTCCACTACATGGGCACCTCGACTTTCTCCGAGTACACCGTGCTGCCGGAAATCTCCGTTGCCAAAATTCCTAAGGACGCGCCGCTGGAAAAGGTCTGCCTGCTGGGCTGTGGCGTCACCACCGGTATCGGTGCGGTGATCAACACGGCCAAGGTCAAGCCAGGCGACACCGTGGCCATCTTCGGCCTGGGCGGCATCGGCCTGTCAGCGGTGATCGGCGCGGTAAAAGCCAAGGCCGGCCGCATTATTGCCATCGACATCAACCCGGCCAAGTTTGAAATCGCCAAGCAATTGGGCGCCACCGACTG
Source organism: Pseudomonas sp. Bout1 (assembly GCF_034314165.1). Classification (GTDB taxonomy): domain Bacteria; phylum Pseudomonadota; class Gammaproteobacteria; order Pseudomonadales; family Pseudomonadaceae; genus Aquipseudomonas. The sequence continues at coordinate 1,472,660 of NZ_JAVIWK010000001.1, forward strand.
CATCAACCCGAAAGATTACGACCGCCCGATCCAGGACGTGATCGTCGATTTGACCGATGGTGGTGTCGACTTTTCCTTCGAGTGCATCGGCAATGTGCAACTGATGCGTGCCGCGCTGGAGTGCTGCCACAAGGGGTGGGGCGAGTCGGTGATCATCGGCGTGGCCGGTGCCGGCCAGGAAATTGCCACCCGTCCGTTCCAACTGGTGACCGGCCGCGTCTGGCGCGGTTCGGCGTTTGGTGGCGTGCGTGGCCGCAGCGAATTGCCAAGCTACGTGGAAATGGCCCAGACCGGCGAAATCCCGCTGGACACGTTCATCACCCACACCATGGGCCTGGAAGACATCAACAAAGCGTTTGAACTGATGCATGAAGGCAAGAGCATTCGTACCGTCATCCACTTCTGAGGTCGGCCATGAGTCTGGAAAACCTGTCGTGCCAGAAGAGCTTCGGTGGCTGGCATAAACGCTACAAGCATCATTCCGATGTGCTCGGTTGCGACATGACCTTTGCCGTTTACCTGCCGCCACAAGCGGAGCAGGGCGGCACGTTGCCGGTGCTGTACTGGCTGTCGGGGCTGACCTGCACCGACGAGAACTTCATGCAGAAGGCCGGCGCCCAGCGCATGGCCGCCGAGCTGGGGTTGATCATCGTCGCCCCGGACACCAGCCCTCGTGGGCCGGGTGTGCCGGGCGACCCGGACAATGCCTGGGATTTCGGCCTCGGTGCCGGTTTTTATCTGAATGCCACCCAGGAACCCTGGGCCCAGCACTATCGGATGCATGACTACGTGGTGCAGGAATTGCCGGCATTGGTCGAGGCGCATTTCCCGGCTTCGGCCAAGCGCGGCATCAGCGGCCACTCCATGGGCGGTCATGGGGCGCTGGTGTGCGCCTTGCGCAACCCCGGGCGCTATCAGTCGGTGTCGGCGTTCTCGCCGATCAACAACCCGATGGATTGCCCGTGGGGCCAGAAGGCGTTCTCCCGTTACCTCGGGGAAGAGCGCTCCAAATGGCGCGAATGGGATGCCTGCGTGTTGATCAGCGAAGCCTCGGAAAAGCTGCCACTGCTGGTGGACCAGGGCGATCGCGACGATTTCCTCGCGGTGCAGCTCAAGCCTGAGGCCTTGCAACAAGCGGCCAAGGCGGCCAACCACCCGCTCAAGCTGCGACTGCAACCGGGCTATGACCACAGCTACTTCTTTATTGCCAGCTTCATCGAAGACCACTTACGCCATCACGCACACGCTTTGCTCGGTTAATGTGAGGCAAAAGTAGGTAGAATCACGCCCTGAATTAAATCGGGGCGTTTTTTTATGCGTATTGGCCACGGCTACGATGTGCACCGTTTCGCCGAAGGCGATTTCATCACCCTGGGCGGTGTGCGAATCGCGCACCACCATGGGTTGCTGGCTCATTCCGACGGCGACGTAGTGCTGCATGCCTTGAGCGATGCCTTGCTCGGCGCCGCCGCGTTGGGCGACATCGGCAAGCACTTTCCGGACACCGACCCCACCTTCAAGGGCGCGGACAGCCGCGTGCTGCTGCGTCACGTGGTCGGTTTGATCCACGCCAAGGGCTGGAAGGTCGGCAATGTCGACAACACCATCGTCGCCCAGGCGCCCAAGATGGCCCCGCATATCGAATCGATGCGCGCGCTGATTGCCGCAGATCTTCAAGTTGAGTTGGATCAAGTGAACGTAAAAGCCACCACCACCGAAAAGCTCGGGTTTACCGGCCGCGAAGAGGGCATTGCGGTGCACGCCGTTGCCTTGTTGCTGCGCGCATGAATGATCTGCAATTGCTGGGCCCGCGTGCCTATGGCGAGGCCTTGGGCAGCGCTGTTCTGAAGGCTACCGCTGAAGATTTCCAGGTAGATGAAGTACTGGATATCCCGCTGACCGGCGAGGGTGAACACCTGTGGCTGTGGGTGGAAAAGCGCGGCCTGAATACCGAAGAAGCAGCGCGACGGATTGCCAAGGCCGCAGGCGTGCCGTTGCGCACCGTCAGCTACGCCGGGCTCAAGGACCGCCAGGCGCTGACCCGCCAGTGGTTCAGCGTGCAGTTGCCGGGCAAGGCCGATCCGGACCTGAGCGGGGCGGAAAACGACACCCTCAAGATCCTCAAGATCGCCCGCCACAAGCGCAAGCTGCAGCGTGGCGCGCACTCGGCCAATGGCTTTACCTTGCGCCTGACCCAGTTTGCCGGCGATGCCGCGGCCATCGACGTGCGCCTGCAACTGATCGCCAAACAAGGTATTCCCAACTATTTCGGCACCCAGCGTTTCGGTCATAACGGCGGCAACGTCGTCGATGCCCGTGACTGGGCTGCGCGCAAGGCCTTGCCGGAGCAGCGCAACGTGCGTTCGCGCCTGCTGTCGACGGCACGCAGCTTTCTGTTCAACAAAGTGCTGGCGGCGCGGGTAGCCGACGGTTCCTGGCAGCGCGCCCAGGTCGGCGATTTGCTGGCGTTTACCGACAGCCGCAGCTTTTTCCCGGCGGGGGAGGCTGAATGCAGCGACCCACGCCTGGCGATCCTCGACCTGCATCCCACCGGGCCGCAATGGGGCGAAGGCGATTCGCCTGCCACTGGCGCTACCCATGCGTTGGAGCAAGCGATTGCCGACGGTGAAGCCGACCTGCGCGATTGGCTGGTGAATGCCGGCATGAGCCAGGAGCGTCGCATTCTTCGACTGCCCATTGGCGGGTTGACGTGGCATTATCCCGAGCCTGACATTCTGCAATTGGAATTCGTCCTGCCGGCTGGATGCTTCGCCACCGTATTGGTGCGCGAGCTTGTAGATCTGGTGCCGGTGGGGCAGACGGACAGCCCATGCGTATTCTGATATCTAACGACGACGGGGTCACCGCACCCGGCCTTGCCGCGCTTTATGCTGCGCTGGCGGATTACGCCGAGTGCGTGGTGGTTGCCCCGGACCAGGACAAAAGCGGCGCCAGCAGCTCGCTGACGCTCGACCGTCCTTTGCATGTACAGACGTTGCCCAACGGCTTTATCAGCGTGAACGGCACGCCGACCGACTGCGTGCACCTGGCGATCAACAGCCTGCTGGAGCGCGAGCCGGACCTGGTGGTTTCCGGGATCAACCTGGGCGCCAACCTGGGGGACGACGTGTTGTATTCCGGTACCGTGGCGGCGGCCCTTGAAGGGCGCTTCCTGGGTCGGACTTCGTTTGCCTTCTCGTTTGCTTCCCGTCAACTGGACAACCTGGCCACCGCGGCGTATTTCGCCCGCAAGCTGGTGGAAGCCCATGACACCCTGGTCTTGCCGCCGCGCACGGTGCTCAACGTCAATATTCCCAATCTGCCCCTGGATCATATTCGCGGCATCCAGCTGACCCGCCTCGGCCATCGCGCCCGTGCGGCAGCGCCGCTGAAGGTGGTCGACCCACGTGGCAGGGAAGGGTACTGGATTGCCGCTGCCGGCGATGCCGAGGACGGTGGCGAGGGCACGGACTTTCATGCGGTGATGCAAGGTTATGTCTCGATTACCCCGTTGCAACTTGATCGCACCTTCAGTGATGCCTTCAGTAGCCTCGATGGCTGGCTGGAGGGGCTGCGCTGATGGCTCGTGAACAAGACGACCTGCTGCGCCGGGGCATCGGGATGACCTCCCAGCGCACCCGCGAGCGATTGATCCAGCGCCTGTACGAAGAAGGGCTGTCCAACGCCCAGGTGCTGGAAGTCATCCGGCGTACCCCGCGGCATCTGTTTGTCGATGAGGCTCTGGCCCATCGCGCTTATGAAGACACTGCGTTGCCAATCGGCCACAACCAGACCATCTCCCAGCCTTATATGGTGGCGCGGATGAGTGAGCTGCTGCTGGCGGCGGGCCCGCTGGACAAGGTGCTGGAAATCGGTACCGGCTCCGGCTACCAGACGGCCGTGTTGTCACAGCTGGTGGAGCGGGTGTTCTCGGTCGAACGCATCAAGGTTCTGCAGGACCGGGCCAAGGAGCGCCTGGTGGAGTTGAACCTGCGCAACGTGGTGTTTCGCTGGGGCGATGGTTGGGAAGGCTGGCCGGCGCTGGCGCCGTACAACGGCATTATCGTCACTGCGGTGGCAACCGATGTGCCCCAGGCTTTGCTCGATCAACTGGCTCCCGGCGGGCGCCTGGTGATCCCGGTGGGCTCCGGCGAAGTGCAACAATTAATGTTGATTGTTCGCGAGGAAGAGGGCTTTTCCCGGCACGTGCTCGGCGCCGTGCGTTTCGTCCCGTTGCTTAATGGCCCGCTGGCCTGATCAATTATTCCTGCCTACTGAATTCTATTGCCGGGTATGTGTCTTACAGCGGGGTCTATTGAGTCAACATGATTGCTCGTGGGAATTAAACATGATGAAAATTTCTTTAGAATCGTGTTTCCAGTAAAAACCCAACGGCCAGTTATACTTGCGTCATATTTCAAGCCTGATACAGGCGTTCATAGTCAGCCACCACAAAGGGAGCGGCGGGTGAGTCTCACGGTCATTGCACAGCGTATGAGTCAAACAAGCTTTCAGCGACTGGTGATTGGCCTTGTCTTGAGTTCCTTGTTGGCGGCTTGTTCAAGCACGCCATCCGGTGCGCGGGTGGTTGACCGCAATAATGCGGTACCGCAAAAACCAACCGTTACCACCGGGCAATATGTCGTGCGCAAGGGCGATACGATGTTCTCGATCGCCTTCCGGTATGGGTGGGATTACAAGGCGCTGGCCGCCCGTAACAACATTCCCGTGCCGTATACGATACATCCGGGACAAACTATCCGTTTCGATGGGCGAACCGGTTCAGCACCGACCGCCGTTGTCACAAATACCGCCTCTTCGCCGTCGTCTTCGAGCAAAACCACAATCATTACCCGCCCTGCAGGCACCGCTGCGCCTAGCGTTGCGAGCAAACCTGCACCTGCTCCACTGCCTCCGGCAGGGCCGGCGCCGACTGGTTGGGGATGGCCCTCAAATGGCATCCTGATTGGAAAATTCTCTTCAAACGGTAGTTTGAATAAAGGCATTGATATCGCCGGGGATTTGGGACAGCCTGTTTTAGCTGCGTCTGATGGGACAGTGGTGTACGCCGGGAGTGGTTTACGGGGCTACGGCGAGCTGGTCATCATCAAACACAGCGATACCTACGTCAGTGCCTACGGTCACAACCGCAGGCTGTTGGTTCGGGAGGGGCAGCAGGTCAAAGTCGGACAGACAATTGCCGAAATGGGGTCAACTGGTACAGACCGGGTGAAACTGCACTTTGAGATTCGCCGCCAAGGGAAGCCTGTTGATCCGCTGCAATTCCTTCCCCGTCGTTGATGTGTTGTTACCAGCCTGTTCCCTCGCGTAGAAGGAACAGGCTCCAGCGTTGCCAAGGATAAAGGCGTCGCTTGAGCTTGAGGTCGAACTCACCAAAGGACTATAACAATGGCTCTCAGTAAAGAAGCGCCGGAGTTTGACATCGACGATGAGGTTCTCCTTATGGAGACCGGCATTGCTACGGAATCGATGTCGAATGAGGGACCTGCTGTACCTTCAGTTCGCACCAAATCCAAGAACTCCACCGCGTTAAAGCAACACAAATACATTGATTACACGCGGGCGCTCGACGCGACCCAGCTGTACCTCAATGAAATCGGCTTTTCCCCTCTGCTCACTCCCGAAGAAGAAGTCTTTTTTGCGCGCTTGTCGCAAAAAGGCGATCCGGCTGGGCGCAAGCGCATGATTGAAAGCAACCTGCGGCTGGTGGTGAAAATCGCCCGACGCTACGTCAATCGTGGGCTGTCCCTGTTGGACTTGATCGAGGAAGGCAATCTCGGCCTGATCCGGGCGGTGGAGAAGTTCGACCCTGAGCGGGGCTTCCGCTTTTCGACCTATGCCACCTGGTGGATTCGTCAGACCATCGAACGGGCGATCATGAATCAAACCCGCACGATCCGGTTGCCGATCCATGTGGTCAAGGAGCTTAACGTCTACCTGCGGGCGGCACGTGAGCTGACCCAAAAACTCGATCATGAACCTTCGCCTGAAGAAATCGCCAACCTGCTGGAGAAACCGGTGGGGGAGGTCAAGCGGATGCTCGGTCTCAACGAGCGGGTGTCTTCAGTCGATGTCTCGCTGGGTCCGGATTCGGATAAAACCCTGCTGGATACCCTGACTGATGATCGTCCTACGGACCCTTGTGAGTTGCTGCAGGACGACGATCTGTCGCAAAGCATCGACCAGTGGCTTTCCGAACTCACGGACAAACAACGTGAGGTGGTGATTCGCCGCTTCGGGCTGCGCGGCCACGAAAGCAGCACCCTGGAGGATGTTGGCCTGGAGATTGGCTTGACCCGGGAACGGGTGCGGCAGATCCAGGTAGAGGGTCTCAAGCGCTTGCGCGAGATCCTGGAGAAAAATGGCTTGTCGAGTGAGTCGTTGTTCCAATAACGGCCTGTAAGGCACCTATGAAAACGCCCGGGGCATGTGAATGCACCGGGCGTTTTGCTTTGGGGCGCGCGTAGCAGCTGTCGAGCGCCAGCGAGGCTGCGTCCGGCCTCAACTCGGTGTCGCACCCTACGCAGCCTCGCTGGCGCTCGACAGCTGCTACGATAGCCAAATCCCAGGCACAAAAAAGCCCCGCTTTTGAGGGCGGGGCTTTTTGACTAAATCAGTACAAGTTAGATAACTTGAACTTCTTCAGCTTGCATGCCTTTCTGACCGCGGGTAGCGATGAAAGAAACCTGTTGGCCTTCTTTCAGGCTTTTGAAGCCGTCGGATTGGATAGCTTTGAAGTGAACGAACAGGTCGTCACCGGATTGTGGAGTGATGAAGCCGAAGCCTTTTTCATCGTTGAACCACTTAACGGTACCAGTTTGGCGATTAGACATGGTGTATCTCCTTGGACAAAGTTAACTGCGACTCAGGAAAAGCCCTGGCCGAGACTGAGTGCAAAGAGCAGGAAAAATTCTTGGAGATGGTTGGATCGAAATTCAACATATCGTGTAGAGATTCTCAGTGACACAAGCAGCACAGTGGCGCCACCTTAACCCTTTTTCAGGAACGTGCCAATGGTATTTCCGAAGGTTTCTCTATTTTCGTGACTGGCGGCAGCCCGATACCGCATCAACGCCCCACATTTGAAGGTGCGCCCCGCCCAGCAGGGGCTGCGCGGCGCCAAGAAAAACAGTCGCCCCTTTGAACCACGGGGCCAGCCCCGGTAAGATGCCCAACAGAATTTTTTCACCTCGCTATTCAGGACACCCGCCATGAGCATCAAATCGGACAAGTGGATTCGCCGCATGGCGCAAGAGCACGGCATGATCGAGCCCTTCGTGGAGCGCCAGATGCGTGGCGAAGGCACTGAGCGGCTGATTTCGTTCGGGGTTTCCAGCTACGGCTACGATGTACGCTGCGCCGATGAGTTCAAGGTGTTCACCAACATCAACTCGGCGACCGTCGATCCGAAAAACTTCGACGAAAAAAGCTTCGTCGACGTCAAGAGCGACGTCTGCATCATCCCGCCAAACTCCTTTGCGCTGGCGCGCACTGTCGAGTTCTTCCGTATTCCGCGCAACGTCCTGACCATTTGCCTGGGCAAAAGCACCTACGCGCGCTGCGGCATCATCGTCAACGTCACTCCGCTGGAACCGGAATGGGAAGGGCACGTGACCCTGGAGTTCTCCAACACCACCACCTTGCCGGCAAAAATCTACGCCAACGAAGGCGTTGCCCAGATGTTGTTCTTCGAATCCGATGAAGAGTGTGAAGTGTCCTATAAAGACCGTGGCGGCAAGTATCAGGGCCAGCGCGGCGTTACTCTCCCACGCACTTGATCGAATCGTCTTACAGGCTTAGGGAATTTGTCAGCGGGCAGACACTCTATTGAGTGTACTGCCCCGACGCGTGCACAACGCGCCGGGCCACGCTTGAGGAGTCCCCTATGAAGCTCGATCCGCGAATCAGCGCCGAACTCGCCCGGCTTGAACCCAACCAGATTGGTGTCATGGCCTGGTCCTTGATGGCCGATCCCGCCGCAGGCGGCATTCCCGGCCAACCTGGCCCCGATGATCCCTGGCCCAACCAGCCTGAAGAGCCGGGTGAGCCCACCCTGCCTGACGAACCGCCTCCCGCTCCGGTGGCTTGATGTTGAAACCGGTGGCCCAATGGTCAGTTGCTCAACGCACTGGCCATACTTCATGGTCGCCGATCACAAAGATCTGGCTGTCTTCGTCATGAGTCACTGAATAACCTCCTGTAAACGCACCGAATGCCGGCAACAGGCTGACTTGGGCGCCGAGCCGGAAGCACGGCAGGCGCAAGCTTTGCCGACCCTTGCCCCGCAGGCGATACACCGGATGCACGTGCCCGGCCAGTACATGGTGGCTGGCATGGACGTCGGGTTCGTGCTGCAGCGCAAACGGGCCCATCAGCAGGGGCTCGGTTACCACCTCCATCGCCAGGTCGGCAGGTGGGTCGCCTGCGCGCTTGTCGTGGTTGCCGCGAATCAGCGTGAGCGCCACGGTTGAATGACGCTCTCGCCAGGCCCTCAATGCGTTCAGGGTGCCGCTGGCGTGGGAGCCGGGCCCGTGGAGGAAGTCGCCGAGGAAGATCACCTGCACACACGGGTAGGCGGCCAACAGTTGGTCCAGGCGCTGCAGGTTGTCAGTGGTCGTGCCCTGCGGCACTGGCTGGCCGAGGCTGCGATAGGCCGACGCCTTGCCAAAGTGCGCGTCGGCGATCAACAGGCATTTTCTCGCAGGCCAATACACGGCCTTGTCCGCCAGCAACCACAGGGCTTCTTCTGCCAGTTGTATCGGGTAATGAGAGGGCATCAGTTTTTCCCGTTATCGGCGATTTTTTCCAGGTCCTGAACCATCCGTGCAATGCGCTCCGAAAGTTTTTCCGAGCTCAGGCTTTCCCGGAAACGCTCCACCAGCAACGGAAAGGCCAGCGGGGTAGGCCGCTTGACCAGATGCAGGTCCAGTTTTAATGCTGATAAGTGCTGCAACGTTTCTTCCAGCCGACGAATATCCAACTCATCCCGCAGGACTTCTTCCCCTGCCTGGGTCAGCAGCAGGTTCTGTGGGTCGTATTGCTTGAACACTTCAAAGAACAAACCGCTGGAGGCCTGCACCTGGCGCGTACTTTTCGGCGCGCCCGGGTAGCCTGCGAACACCAGCCCGGCGATCCGCGCGATCTCGCGAAAGCGCCGCAGGGCCAGTTCACCGGCATTCAGGCTCGCTACCACGTCGTCCAGCAGATGATCCGGACTGAACAGTGCCCCACCCCCCAGTAAGGCCGGCCAATTCACTTCGGTCGCGCTCAGTAGCTCCAGCCCATAGTCGTTGACCGCAATCGAAAACGTCACCGCCTGTTGCCGGCTGACCCGCCACGCCAACAGGCTTGCCAGCCCAAGATGCACCTGGCGCCCGGCGAACGGATACAAAAACAGGTGCCAGCCTTCCCGCGACTTGAGCGCCTCGGCCAGCAGATGCTCGCGAGTCGGCAGCCCGGACCAGCGCAACTGGGTTTCCAGCAACGGTTGCACCGCCTGCATCTCCGGCCCGATGAATTGACCGTGGGCGGCCGCATCGAAGCGCTTGACCACTGCCTGGGCCAGTTCATTGGAAAGTGGCATGCGCCCGCCGTTCCAGCGCGGTACGGCGGCCTTTTTCACGTTACTGCGCCGTACATAAGCAGTCATGTTCTCCACCCGGACCAATTCCAGCAGGCGCCCGGCAAACAGAAAACCATCCCCTGGCTTCAGCCGCGCAATAAAACCTTCCTCGACACTGCCCAGGGTCTTGCCACCGCCGCCTTTGCTCCAGAATTTGAGCTGGATGCTAGCGTCGCTGACGATGGTGCCCACGCTCATCCGATGGCGCCGCGCCAGCCGGGCATCGGGTACGCGCCAGATGCCGTGTTCGTCTGGCTCGACCCTGCGGTAATCCGGGTAGGCAGTCAGCGATAGGCCACCATGGCGCACGAAGCCCAATGCCCAGGCCCAATCCGCGTCGCTCAGGTCTCGATAGGCCCAGGCGGTACGCACCTCTGCCAGCAGCGCATCCGGCACAAAGCCGCCGCCCAGCGCCATGCTCACCAAATGCTGCACCAGCACATCCAACGGCTTGTGGGGCGACTGACGGGCTTCGATGCGCCGTTCAGCGATGGCGTCCTGCGCGCCAGCGGCTTCCACCAGTTCCAGGCTGTGGGTCGGCACCAGCGTGACGCGCGACGGGCGGCCTGGTGCGTGGCCGGAACGCCCGGCACGTTGCATCAGGCGCGCCACACCCTTGGCCGAGCCAATCTGCAGCACCCGTTCCACCGGCAGGAAATCCACCCCCAGGTCCAGGCTCGACGTACATACCACGGCCTTCAGTTGCCCCTCCTTCAAGGCGCGTTCCACCCAATCACGGGTTTCCCGGGACAGCGAGCCGTGGTGCAAGGCAATCAACCCGGCCCAGTCGGGACGAGCATCGAGCAAGGCCTGGTACCAGATTTCCGATTGCGCCCGTGTGTTGGTAAACACCAGGCAACTGCTGCTGGCGTCGACCTCGGCCACCACCTGCGGGAGCATTTTCAGGCCGATGTGGCCGGCCCACGGGAAACGCTCGATAACCGGGGGCAGCAGGGTGTCCACCCGCAGTTTCTTGGTCGTCTGGCCCTGCACGTTGATCCCACCGCCTTGTGGGATCAACACCTCCAACGCGTGGGCTTGATTACCCAATGTCGCGGATATACCCCACACAATCAGCTCAGGATGCCATTGCCGCAGGCGGGCGAGGGCCAATTGCAGTTGTACGCCGCGTTTGTTGCCGATCAATTCGTGCCATTCATCCACGACCACCATGCGCAGTCGCGACAGGCTGACCTGGCTGTCGGCGCGGGCGAGCATCAGCGTCAGGCTTTCCGGGGTGGTGATCAGGGTGGTGGGCAGGCGACGGCTCTGGCGGGCGCGCTCGCTGCTGCTGGTATCGCCGGTGCGCAGGCCCACGCTCCAGGGGATGTTCAGTGATTGCAGCGGTGCTTCAAGGGCCCGGGCGGTGTCTGCGGCCAGGGCACGCATGGGGGTGATCCACAGGACTGTCAGCGGTTCGGCGGGTGTTTTGCGTTTGCGGGGAGTGTCTTCGGTGATGGCGAAGCGGTTGAGGGCGGCGAACCACAGTGCGTAGGTTTTCCCGGCGCCGGTGCTGGCGTGGAGCAGTCCCGATTGGCCTTCCTTGACTGCCTGCCATACGTCTTTTTGGAAGGCGAACGGTTTCCAGCCCTTGGCGGCGAACCAGTGTTTGGCGTAGTCGGGGGATTTGGCCATGCTTGGGGCTCTGGGGGTGTATTTCAGAGACCCGTGCGGTGGGGGAAAGGTTTAACTGCGATTGCTGGGGGGGGTATATCCGTTATTTAGGTAACGGCTACTTAGGGTTCAGCTCTTACAGCGGGTCACTTTTTTACAAACGCCTAAAAAAGTAACCAAAAAACGCTTTGCCCCACCACTCGGTGCCTCGCCTAGGCTCGGCATGCCGGAACGAAGGCCATCGTGGTTGACGGGGCCCGCAGATCAAAATCAAGAGCAGATCAAGATCAAAAGCACGCAGCCTCGCTGGCGCTCGACAGCTGCTACGGGCGGGGTGGCTCTGCTTTTCTGTGGGAGCTGGCTTGCCTGCGATGCAAACACCTCGGTCTTCCAGACACACCGAGGCGATGCCATCGCCGGCAAGCCAGCTCCTACAGTGGACCGTCCCCGCTTTAGCTTTTGATTTTGCTTTTAACACTCAAGTCGGCTTTCAGGCCGCTGTAAGAGCGGACCCTAGGCGGCCGTTACCTAAATAACGGATATACACCCCACCCCCGACCGGCTACTTCAAATTCCCACTCAAAAACTGCTGCAACCGCTCGCTCTTCGGGCTACCCAGCACATCCTCCGGCGCACCTTGTTCCTCCACCAACCCCTTGTGCAAAAACAGCACCTGGCTCGATACCTTCCGGGCAAAGCTCATCTCATGGGTCACCATGATCATCGTCCGGCCTTCCTCAGCCAAACCCTGGATCACCTTCAACACCTCACCCACCAATTCCGGATCCAGCGCCGAAGTCGGCTCGTCAAACAGCATCACCTCCGGCTCCATCGCCAACGCCCGGGCAATCGCCACCCGCTGTTGCTGCCCACCCGACAAAAACGCCGGATATTGATCCGCCACCCGCGCCGGCAAGCCAACCTTGTCCAGGTACCGGCGGGCACGGTCCTCGGCGTCTTTCTTGCTGCAACCCAGCACCCGGCGCGGCGCCATGGTGATGTTCTCCAGCACACTCATGTGGCTCCACAAATTGAAATGCTGAAACACCATCGCCAACCGCGTGCGCAGGCGCTGCAACTCAGCGTCATCCGCCACGCGCATCCCATGGCGGTCGCTGACCATGCGGATCTGCTGGCCGTCCAACGTCATGGCGCCATCATTGGGCTGTTCAAGAAAGTTGATGCAGCGCAAAAAGGTGCTTTTGCCCGAGCCGCTGGCGCCGATCAAGCTGATCACATCACCGGTCTTGGCCTTGAGCGAGACACCTTTGAGCACCTCATTGTCGCCATAGCTTTTATGCAGGCCTTCAACGGTCAATTTGTACATGGGGCGTGCATCCTCAAGGCGAAAGTAGATAGCCGCTGCGATAGGCTTCAGTGCCCGCGACATGGGCGATAACCATCCCGGAAGTGGCCATGCGCCGCAGCGAACGGGCGTAAAGCAGGCCGGCATTGCGGCAATGCACCGGCGTTACGCGGTCAGAAATGGGGTCGATGATTTCGGCGATCAGTTGTCCGGCCTCCACGTATTCCCCAGGCAGGGCGCTGAACACCAGCAAGCCGCCGACGGGCGTGGCCACCGGTTCGACGCCTGCCAGCGGTGTGGCGGGGTAGGGCAATGCCGGCAACGGTGCAGGCTCGCCGCTGATCGCGCCGAAGTGAATCAGGTAATCAATGATCGCCTGGCAGTCGAGGCTGGCCAGGCCGTGGTTTACATCGCCCTGGCCGCGCAACTCGACGGTCACCGAAAAACTGCCCATCGGAATCGGGAAGCGCTCGCCAAAGCGTTGTTGCAATTGCCACCACACCAGCGTGAAACACTCATCGAACGACTGCCCGCCGGAATCGGTGGCCAACAGGCTGGCCTGCGAACCGATATAGCGCGCCAACGGCTCAACCTTCGGCCACGCCTCGGGGGTGGTGTACAGGTGCGCCACGGCTTCGAAGTCGCAGTGCAGGTCCAGCACCATGTCGGCATCGCAGGCCAGGCGTTGCAGCACCAGGCGCTGGGACTCCAGTTGCGTGACGGGCGTCTGCGCCGCCAGGGCCATGGTCAGGGCGTCGCGGATCAGCTCGGCGTTGTGCTTAGGGTCATCCCCCAGCAAACCTTCGACCTGATTGCCGACTTCGTCGCTCAGGTCGACAAACAGGCGATTGAAGTTCTGCCCGCTTTCCAGTTCATAGCGGCCCAGCGGGATGTCCATCAACACCTGTTCCAGGCCCGTCGGGTTGGCGATGGGCACCAGCACGATTTCGCTGCGCAGGCGCCCGGCGGTGGCCAGTTGTGCCAGGCGCGCCTTCAGGTGCCAGGCTACCAGCATGCCCGGCAGCTCGTCGGCGTGCAGCGACGACTGGATGTACACCTTGCCTTCGGCCTGCTCGGGCCCGAAGTGGAAGCTGTGGATCTGCCGCGCCGTGCCCGGCACCGGCGCCACGAGTGGATGAGTCTGATGACGCATGCAGGCTCCTTAGTGGCTGGGGCCGAGAAAGGCCAGCCAGCGGCGCTCCGCCAGACGAAACAGACCGACCAGGGCAAAGGTCACGGTCAGGTAGATCAGCGCAGCGATACCAAATGATTGGAAGGTCATGTAAGTGGCAGAGTTGGCGTCCCGGGCGACTTTCAAGATGTCCGGGATTGTCGCCGTGAAGGCCACTGTCGTCGAGTGCAGCATCAGGATCACTTCATTACTGTAATACGGCAGCGAGCGGCGCAGGGCCGACGGCATGATCACATAGGCATACAACTTCCAGCCGCTCAGGCCATAGGCTTTTGCTGCTTCGACTTCGCCGTGGGCCATGCTGCGGATTGCCCCGGCAAAAATCTCCGTGGTGTAGGCGCAGGTGTTGAGGGCGAAGGCGAGAATGGTGCAGTTCATCGCGTCGCGAAAGAACGCGTCCAGCACGGGTTGGGCGCGAACCGCCGCAATGCTGTAGATCCCGGTGTAGCAAATCAGCAATTGGATATACAGCGGCGTGCCGCGAAACAGGTAGGTGTAGAACTGCACCGGCCAGCGTACCCAGCGATTGCGCGACACTCGGGCGATGGAGAGCGGGATCGAAACCACGAAGCCGATGAGGATCGAGGCACTGAGCAGCCACATCGTCATGGCCAGGCCGGTGATGTGCTGGCCATCGCTATAAAGGAAGGGCCGCCAGTATTGTTGAATAAGCTCGATCATCGCACTGCCTCCCGGGAGCCTGCGGAGTAGCGCCGTTCCAGGTAGCGCAGGACAACGTTGGATGCGCTGGTGATCAATAGGTAGATAAACGCCGCGATCACCAGGAAATAGAACAACTGATACGTGCTCTTGCCGGCATCCTGCGCGGCCTTGACCAGGTCCGCCAGGCCGATGATCGACACCAGGGCCGTGGCCTTGAGCATCACGCACCAGTTGTTGTTAATGCCCGGCAGGGCGAAGCGCATCATTTGCGGGAAGGTCACAAAGCGAAACCGCTGGCCACGCGTGAGCCCGTAGGCCGTGGCGGCCTCCAGTTGGCCACGGGGCACGGCGAGGATCGCGCCGCGAAAGGTCTCGGTAAAATACGCACCGTAGATAAAGCCCAGGGTGATCACCCCGGCGCTGAATGGGTCGATCTCGATGTAGTCCCATTCCATAAAGTCGGTAAAGCCGGTCAGCCAGATTTGCAGGCTGTAGAAAATCAGCAGCATCAGCACCAGGTCAGGCACGCCGCGAATCAAGGTGGTGTAGATCTGCGCGGGAATCCGCACGAATGCCAGGCTGGAGAGTTTGGCGGTGGCGCCGAGCAAGCCCAGCAACACGCTGACGGCCAGGGAGAACACCGACAACTTGACGGTCATCCAGGTGCCTTGCAGCAACAGCGGGCCGAAACCCTTCAAGCTGAAGGCACTGAGCCCCAGGGTTTGCAAAAGATCTTCGAACATAAATCAGGACCTATGGCGATAAAAAAGCGCCCCTCCAGAGGAAGGGCGCCCCAGGCATTATTTGCCGCTGTACAGGTTCAGATCGCCAAAGTGTTTCTTCTGGATGGTGGCGTAGGTGCCATCATCGTGTAACGCTTTGATACCTTTATCCAACAAGGCCTTGAGGTCTTTGTTACCTTTTTTGATACCGACCGCAGTTTTCGATGGCAGTAGTGGATCGTCGATGGCCTTGCTGACTTCGTAGTCAGCGCCGGCTGGCGACTTCAAAAAGCCCAGTTCGGCTTGCAGCATGTCCTGCACGGAAGCGTCCAGGCGGCCGGAAGTCAGGTCGGCATACACCTGGTCCTGGTTGGCGTAGGCCTTGGTAGTCACACCGGCTTTGTCCAGTACGGCCTTGGCGTAGGCTTCCTGGATGGTGCCTTGCTCGTAGCCCACGGTTTTACCCTTGAGGGACTCAGGCGTGGAGTAGTTCGCGCCTTTTTTGAATACCAGGGAAGTCGGGCCGGAGAACAGCTCGCTGGAGAAGTCGATCGCCTTTTCACGGGCTTCGGTCACGGTCATCGAGGAAATCACGCCATCAAACTTGTTGGCGTTGAGGCCTGGAATCATGCCGTCGAAATCACTTTCGACCCACTTGCACTTGACCTTCAGCTCGGCACAGATGGCATTGCCCAGGTCGATATCGAAGCCCACCAGGCTACCGTCAGCGGCTTTTGACTCAAACGGCGCGTAGGACGGATCGACACCAAAACGCAATTCCTTGTATTCCTTGGCCAGCGCAGAACCTGCGGCCATGCACAGAGCCAGTGCAGAAAGGGTCAGCAATGCTTTTTTCATTATGTAATCCCTGGAAACCAAGATAAGCGCTTGTGGCGCGGTTAGGACTGTTACTGAACGGTGTCAGACCGAACTCAAGTAGCAATTTCTGCACCATAGTTCCGAATGGTCGTTTTAAAAGGTGAGATTAAGGAGTTGCGCCAATAGGAAATGCCCGAAAACGGGCATGGAAAATTGTCCGCACCAACCTGAAGCACAGCATCATCCTGTAGGAGCCGGCTTGCCGGCGATTGTTTCTTGGATGTGACGGTGATCTTGAGGACGCTATCGCTGGCAAGCCAGCTCCTACAAGGGCTTGGGTCAGGCCAGCAGATTTTGCAGTGTGGCCAGGTTGTCTGCCTCATCCACGGATTTATCCTGGCGCCAACGCAACATCCTCGGGAACCGCACGGCAATGCCGCTCTTGTGCCGCTTGGACAGGGCAATCCCTTCAAAACCCAATTCAAACACCAGGCTGGGCTTTACGCTGCTCACCGGGCCGAATTTCTCCACGGTGGTCTTGCGCACGATGGCGTCGACCTTACGCATTTCTTCATCGGTCAGGCCCGAATACGCCTTGGCGAACGGCACCAACGTACGCTCAGTACCGGGCGGGCCGTCCCACACCGCAAAGGTGTAGTCGCTGTACAGGCTGGCGCGCCGGCCATGGCCGCGCTGGGCATAGATCAACACCGCGTCGACACTGAACGGGTCGACCTTCCACTTCCACCACACGCCCATGTCCTTGGTACGCCCCACGCCATAGAGGCCGTCGCGGGCCTTGAGCATCATGCCTTCCACGCCCAGGCTGCGGGAGGCTTCACGTTGCTCGGCCAATGCCTGCCAGCTGTCGCCGGTCAGCAATGGAGACGCCTGCAACGTCGGCCGGTTGCAGTCGCTGATCACTTGCTCCAGTTGCGCCCGGCGCTCGGCCTGGATGTGGTTGCGCCAGTCTTCACCGTGGTGTTCCAGCAGGTCATAGGCCAGCACCGCGACGGGAGCGTCTTCGAGAATTTTCTTGCTCAGGGTTTTGCGGCCGATGCGCTGTTGCAGCAGGGCAAAGGGCTGTACCGAGGCCTTCCACACCACGATTTCACCGTCGATCACCGTGCCATCGGGCAGGCTGTGCGCCAGGTCATGAAGCTCCGGGAAGCGGTCGGTCACCAGCTCCTCGCCCCGGGACCAGACCCACAAACGGCCTTCACGCTTGACCAGTTGCGCGCGAATGCCGTCCCACTTCCATTCCACTTGCCAGTCATCGGGGGCGCCAAGCAAAGCATCGAATTGCTCCACGGGTTGGGCCAAGGCATGGGCAAGAAAAAACGGATAAGGCTGCCCGCCACGTTGTGCGTGTTCGTCCAATGATTCGGCGGCAATCAGCTTCAAATAACCTTCGGCGGTCGGACGGTTGGACAGGTCGGTGTAGCCCACCAGGCGTTGGGCCACACGTTTGCTGTCCAGCCCGGCCATGGCCGCGAGGGCGCGGGTAACCAGCAACTTCGACACGCCCACGCGAAAGCTGCCGGTGATCAGCTTGATGCATAGCATCAGGCTGGGTTGATCCAGTTGTGCCCACAAGGCGGGCAGGCGTTCACTCAATTCTTCTGGCGGCAGGCCGCGCAACGGCAAGAGTTTCTCTTCCAGCCATATCGCCAAACCGTCGTCCGAGGTGTGGGGCGATTCCGGTAACAGCAGGGAAATGGTTTCTGCCAGGTCGCCTACCGACTGATAACTTTCTTCGAACAACCACGGCTCAATGCCGGCGGCTTCGGTGGCCATGTCCCGCAGCAAGCGTGTGGGCACCAGTTGCCGTGGCCGCCCGCCGGATAAAAAGTACACCGCCCACGCGGCATCTTGCGCTGGCGCCTGGAGGAAATAGGCCTGCAAGGCAGCGAGTTTGGCGTTGCTGGAGGTTGTGGCGTCGAGATTGGCGTACAGCTCGGCGAAGGCTTTCATGACGTAGCTTCCTCTTCGTCATCGCCGTATTCGGTGGTGAACCCCTGGGCGTCCAGGCCCTTTTCCCGCAGGTGGCGGACCAATACGCCCACAGAACCGTGGGTGACCATCACCCGCTCGGCGCCGGTTTGCTCAATGGCCCACAACAGCCCGGGCCAGTCGGCGTGGTCTGAAAGCACGAAACCGCGGTCCACCCCGCGCCGCCGCCGGGTGCCGCGCAGGCGCATCCAGCCGCTGGCGAAGGCGTCGCTGTAATCGCCGAAACGGCGCATCCAGGTGCTGCCGCCGGCCGAGGGCGGGGCGATGATCAGGGCTTGGCGCAACAAAGGGTCGGTTTTTTTGAAGTCACCGGCGTAGAGGGTTTCGGGGATATAGACGCCGGCTTCGCGGTACACCCGGTTCAGCGGTTCGACCGCGCCATGGCTGAGGATCGGGCCGATGCTGGCGTCGATGCCATGGAGAATCCGCTGGGCCTTGCCGAAGGAATAGCAAAACAACACGCTGGCCTTGCCGGCGGCACTATTCGCCTGCCACCAGTCGTTGATCCCGGCAAAAATCTGCGCCTGGGGCTGCCAACGGTAGATCGGCAGGCCGAAGGTCGACTCGGTGATGAAGGTATGGCAGCGCACGGGTTCGAACGGTGCGCAGGTGCCGTCGGGTTCGACTTTGTAGTCACCGGAGGCAACCCACACTTCGCCCTGGTATTCGAGGCGCACCTGGGCTGAACCGAGCACATGGCCGGCGGGATGGAAGCTCAAATTGACGCCGTGATGGCGCAGGGTTTCGCCGTAGGCCAGGGTTTGCAGGTTGATGTCCTGGCCCAGGCGTGAGCGCAGGATGCCTTCGCCGGGGGCGGCGGCCAGATAGTGTTGGTTGCCGGTGCGGGCGTGATCGCCGTGGGCGTGGGTGATCACCGAGCGTTCCACCGGGCGCCAGGGGTCGATGTAGAAATCCCCGGCGGGGCAGTAGAGGCCTTCGGGCCGTGCGATAACAAGGTCCATGGGCATGCCGTGGAGGTGGGCTTGTTAGTTATGAGGCGGGGGCGGGTGGAGAAGTTCTATCGGAAATGGATGCGATCAACTGTGGGAGCGGGCTTGCTGTGGTGAGGGGGCTTGTCCCCCGTGAGTTCACCACAGATTGATGGGGCTGCTTCGCAGCCCAACGCGGGGCAAGCCCGCTCACCACAGCAAGCTCGCTCACCACAGCAAGCCCACTCACCACAGCAAGCTCGCTTCCACATGTTGATCCGGTTGAGTCAGGGAAACCCGGTTATTTTCCTGGCACCAACGTCAACCGCGTCTTCCCATACACGGCGTCGAAGTTCTGCGGCTGCATCGGGAAGCTCAGGTATTGCGCCTTCAGCCACGGGTCGATGCCATTGGCATAGTTCGGGCTGGCCGGGTTGCCGGATTGGCCAATACCGCTCTGGCCCATCATCGGTTCCACCTGGCCGAAGTCGACGATCATCCGCAGCGCCGGCACCTGGGTTGTGTCGAAACTCTGGCCCCAGCTATACGGTGCACTGTTCAGCGTGTTGTGATCGCCGCCCGCTGCCAGTGGGCCGCGAATGGCCTGGCCGCTGGTGTTCTTCCAGGTGTAGCTGTGCAGTTTGCCCCATTGCCAGGCCTTGTGATCGGCGCCCAACGCGCTGTCGCCGGCGCTGATCGCCGCGGCCAGGCTGCGGGCGAGGATGGTCGGCTTGTCGGTTTTCTGCCCGGTGCGGGCGTCATTCCAGAACGGGCTGTCTTCGCGGCCCAGCAGGTGGTCGGCCACCGCCGAGTACGACAGGTTGGCGTTGCCGATAAAGGCTTTCCAGGTGGCGCTGTTTTCGGGGCCGAGTTCGTCGAGGAAAATCTGCTTGGCGCTTTCCTGCAGGAACAGTTCATAAATCGCCGCGTCTGCCGAGGTGGCGGCCAGCCGACCATCGAAGGCCATCAGGCGGCCCAGCGCTTCGCGCGCCTTGGCCTGGTCTGCCACCGGCAATCCATCGATCGCCTGTTTCAGCGGCTGGGCCATGCCCGGCGCCTGGAACATGCGCTTGAGCTTGGCGGCGAACGTGGTGGTCTGGTCGTACTGCATGGCGATCATGCTGCGGCTGTCGTGCTTGCCGCTGCCCGCCAGCTGCGCGATACGTTCGGCGCGTTCCGGCGCAGCCCACGAGTTGGACAGTTGCATGCCGTAGCCACGGGGAATGGTGCGTTGGTTGGCAGTGCCGATCCAGCCTTGGGTCGGGTCTTGATCATAAGGGTGCAGCATCGCATCGGCGTAGCCATCCCAGTCGTAGCGCCCGTCCCAGCCCGGCGACGGCACCAGGCCTTCGCCTTCACGGCGATTGGGGAAGCGTCCGGTCACCTGCCAGCCGATGCTGCTGGCGTCGGCGAAGACCATGTTCAAGGCAATCGCGCGAATTTCCCGGGTTGCATCAGACGCTTTGCCGGCGTTTTGTGCACGGGACAGGTCGAAGAACGCGTCCAGGCTCTTATCGTCCTTGAAGTCGGCGGTCTGCAACGCCAGGCCGTAGCCGCCGTTCAGCGCCTGGGCACTATTAAGCAATGGCCCGTGGCGCGTTTCGTATACCGCTTCGCGAATCGGCCGCTGGCCCTTGGCGAAGTAGGTTTCGTTACGCACGATGGCCGGCAGCCATTTACCGTTGTTCTCGTAGTACAGCGCGTTGCCCTGGCGCTTGACCTTCTCCAGGAACACATCCTGGGTGTCGCCCGCAACCTGGCTCATGCTCCATGCCACCTTGCCGTTGAAGCCTGAAAGCAGGGTGGGCAAACCGGCGATCGACACACCGGCGGCCTGGTATTTCGGCGAGCGGATCTGTACGTAGTTCCACAGCGACGGCGCCTGCATCGAGGTCGACAGGTCGTTGGCCAGCAGGCTCTTGTTACTGCGGCTGCGCTGCGGGCCGATCGCCCAGTTGCTGGAGCTGGAAGTGCCCAACGTGTTCAGGCTGCCGAGATGTTCGCTGAGGTTGGTCAAGGCGGCGAGGCCCGGGACCTGGCTCAGGTTGATGCCCTTGAGCTTGTCGGACTCGGCCACCGGCAACGGTTCATCCGGGTAGCTTGGGGTCAGCCAGGCGAGTTTGTCGGCGCCGACTTTTTGCGCAAGCACCAACGAGGACAATTCTTCCTGCAGGTTTGTGGATTCACTGAAATTCAGCAGGCAGAACAACAACGCCGAATCTTCCGGCTTCCAGTATTCAGGCTTGTAGCCAGTCTGGGCCAGGTCTGGCGGCAGCTTGTCGCGGTAGCGGAACAGGTAGGCGTTGACCCCGCGGGCATACACTTCAAAGAAGCGCTTGAGGCGCGGCGACGAGGCGTTATACAGCTCGCCGGCGCTTTTGCGCAGGTTGACCGCCCGCATGAACCGGTCGACATCCAGCACTTGCGGCCCGGACATTTCCGCCAGACGGCCCTGGGCCAGCAGGCGCAGGGTGACCATCTGGGTGATGCGGTCGCTGGCGTGCACATAGCCCAGCGTGAACAGCGCGTCATGGAAGGTGCTGCTTTCAATCAGCGGGATGCCTTGGTTATTGCGGCGCACGGAAACGTTCTGCGCCAGGCCCTTGATGGGCTGCACGCCGGAAACCGGAGGCAGGGTGTCCTGGGTGCTTTGTAACTGGCAACCGGCCAGGCCCAAGGCACTGGCAATGGCCGCGGCAACGCCGAACCGGGGAAGAAAATGTGAGAGGGCTGGCGAGGCCATGGCAAAGCTCCTGCGGGGGGTAGCGTCAGTAAAGGCGCTACGTTAGTGAGCGCGGCGAAACGACGCAAGCGGGAGGCGATGCTTATTTGTAGATAGATTTATGGATCAGCACAAAATCCTGTGGGAGCTGGCTTGCCTGCGATGCAGGCACCTCGGCGTGTCTGGTTCACCATAGGGATGCAATCGCAGGCAACCCAGCTCCCACAAGGAGTGAAATGCGCCTTTGGGTCAGGATTTCGGCGGGTTGACCTTCTGCACCAGCTCATACGCACGTACCGTCGCCGGGCGTTGTTTGATGTGGTTGAACCAGCGTTCTACATGGGGGAAGTCTTCGAGCTTCTGGCTCTGCCACTTGTGGGAAACGATCCACGGGTAGATCGCCATGTCGGCAATGCTGTATTCCTCGCCCGCCACAAACGTGCGGTCGGCCAGGCGTCGGTCCAGCACGCCATACAGGCGGGCGGTCTCATCCACATAGCGTTTGATCGCGTAGGGAATCTTCTCCGGGGCGAATTGGCTGAAGTGGTGATTTTGCCCGGCCATCGGTCCCAGGCCGCCCATTTGCCAGAACAACCATTGCAGTGCTTCCTGACGACCGCGCAGGTCCTTGGGGATGAACTGGCCGGTTTTTTCCGCGAGGTACAGCAAGATGGCGCCGGATTCAAACAGGGAAATCGGCGCGCCGCCATCGGTCGGGTTCTGATCGACGATGGCCGGGATACGGTTATTGGGAGCGATTTTCAGGAAGTCGGGCTTGAACTGATCGCCCTGGCCGATGTTGATCGGGTGCACCTCGTAAGGCAGGCCGGCTTCTTCCAGGAACAACGACACTTTGTGACCGTTGGGGGTGGTCCAGTAATACAGGTCGATCATGAAGCTCTCCAAGGGTGGTGACGCTTGAGCGAATGCCTGTAGGTATAGGTAATGTTAGGGTGACGAAAATTCAATGAAACATTTGGGTCTATCGATATGGATATTCGTGCGGGCGCAGCGTTGATTCTGATTGACCAGCAAAAAGGCATTCATCATCCCAGGCTGGGGCGACGTAATAATCCGCACGCGCAGGAGCGCATGCTGGCGTTGCTGGGGCATTGGCGGCGCGAAGGTTGGCCGGTGATTCATGTGCAGCATCTGTCCCATTCGCCGGAATCGGTGTTCTGGCCGGAGCAGTCGGGGGTGGAGTTTCAGGACGCGTTTATTCCGCAGGCGGGTGAGCAGTTGATCCAGAAACGGGTGCCGGACGCATTTTGTGGGACAGGGTTGGAAGCGAGTTTGCGTGAGGCCGGGCTTCGGCAAGTGGTGCTGGTGGGCGTGGCCACCCATAACTCGGTGGAGGCCACGGCCCGCAGTGCCGGCAACCTGGGGTTTGAGACGTGGGTTATCGAAGATGCCTGCTACACCTTCGACAAGGCGGACTTTTTCGGGCAGATGCATTCGGCGCAGGCGGTACATGCCATGTCGTTGGGCAACCTGCACGGCGAGTACGCCACCGTCATTTCTTCAGAAACCCTCCTCCCGTAGCAGCTGTCGAGCTTTAGCGAGGCTGCGTCGGGTGCGACTCGGTGCGGTGCCTGGCCTGATAGTTGCGGTGCGGCCAACGCAGCCTCGCTTAGGCTCGACAGCTGCTACGGGGGGGTCAGGTTACGGCGCCGTCCACCAACACCTGCAACGTTTGTTGTGAGCATCGCTCGATGCGTACCCGCACACCATAGACTTCGGCAAACAGTGCCGCATCGAGCACATTGTCCGCCGGGCCACAGGCATGCAACCGGCCTTGGCGCAGCACGGCAATGCGGTCGGCATAACGGGCTGCGAGGTTGATGTCGTGCAGCACCACCACGGCGATCAGGTTGTGTTCCCGTACCAGGTCGCGCACGCAATCCATGACCTTCAACTGGTAGTTCAAGTCCAGCGCACTGGTGGGTTCATCCAGCAGCATCACCTGTGGCCGGCGTGCAATCAGTTGCGCCAGGCTGACCAGTTGCCGCTGGCCGCCGGATAGCGTGCTTAACAGCTGATCCGCCAGATGAGCGATGCCAATGCGCTGCAACGCATCAAACGCCTCGCGCAAGCACGCGTCACTGGACAGCGCGATGCCATCGACATTCGCCACGCGTAACGCTGCGATCACGCTTTCCATCACGCTCAGGCTCAACCCCGGCGGCAGGTTCTGCGGCATATAGGTCACACGACGAGCCCGCTCGCCAACAGACATTTTCGTCAGGTCCAGGTCACCCAGGCTTACGACGCCCTGCATTTTTTCCAGCCCGGCCACCGCCCGCAACAACGTCGACTTACCCGCACCGTTTGGCCCGATCAACGCGGTCAAGCTGCCATGGGCCAAGGTCGGCAGACTCAGGTTATGCACAATCTGCCGCCGTCCATAACTGACATGGGCATTCTGAATCGACAACCCGCTACTCATAACTGCCTCCCACGCTTGAACACCAGCAACACAAAAATCGGCACGCCCACCAGTGCGGTGACGATACCCACCGGCACAATGACGCCGGGCATGATCAGCTTGCTGGCGATGGATGACAGCGACAGCAGCAACGCACCTACAAGCGCGCTGGCCGGGAGCAGGAAGCGCTGGTCTTCGCCTACCAGAATCCGCGCGATATGCGGACCTACCAGGCCGATAAATCCGATGGTTCCCACAAACGCCACGGCGGTGGCCGACAGCAGGCTGATGCGCAACAACGAGAAAAACCGCAGGCGCTTCACGTCGACCCCAAAGCTTTGCGCACGGTCTTCGCCCATGCGCAGCAAGGTCAGGCGTGGGGCGGCAGCGAAGGAGAAAGGCATGACCACCGCCACCACAAACGCGAGGATGCCAAGCTTGTCCCAGTTGGCCCGGGTCACGCTGCCCAAGGTCCAGAACACCAGTTGTTGCAGCACATCTTCGGTGGCGACCAGTTGCAACAGGGCGACCACCGCGTTGCAACTGAACACCAGGGCAATCCCGAACAGCACCAGGCTTTCGACCCCGGCTCCGCGCAGGCGCGACATGGCTTGCAGCAAAAATACCGAGGCGGCGGCAAACACAAACGCCGAAATGGAAATCGCCGTATTGGCCGACACCCACAGCGTGGTCACCGGAAACACAATCACCAAGGAGGCGCCCAACGCCGCCGCCGAGGAAACCCCCAGCGTGAACGGACTGGCCAGCGGGTTGTTAAGGATCGCCTGCATCTCGGCGCCCGCCAGCGACAGCGCGCAGCCCACTAATACAGCCATCAACGCGTAGGGCAGGCGCACGTTCCAGATAATCACCTGGTCGGTGGGGCTCAGGTGGGCGGGGTGCAGCAAACCATCGAGCAGGGCGCCAAGGCCCATGCCCGACGGGCCGCTGGCCAAGTCCACTAGGATCGCGCACATCAGCGCGCCACCCAGCAGGGCCAGCAGCCAGCAGCGCCGGGCCAGCAGGCGGCGGTAGCCCTGGCTGGCGCTGGCGAGGTCGAGGGTTTGAGTGGTCATTGGATTCGCAGCCTTGAAAACGACGAAAATCCCTGCCGGTACGCGGTCAGTGTGGGAGCTGGCTTGCCTGCGATGGCGATGGTGAATCCAACACCGCTATCGCAGGCAAGCCAGCTCCCACAGGAACCGTGTCCAGGCAGGGAATGGGTTGTGAGCCTTAGTTACTTGGCCTTGCCATCAATCCAGTAAGCACCCTGCAGCGGCATGCCGAGGAACTGTTGGTTCATCGCGTCCATGGTCGCGCTCGGGTCCAGCTTGGCGAACAATTGCGGATGCACCCACTTGGCCAGCGCTTCAATTGCCAGCAGGTTGTACGGCGAGTTGTAGAAGTCATGCCACAGGCCGTGGGAATTGCCCTCACGAATCGCCCGAAGGTTCACAAACTCAGGGCGTGCCAGCACGGTATCAAACGCGGCACGCGCGTCTTCGTTGCTCACGCCTGCACCCAGAATCAACCCGGGCTTGTGATTGCCGGTGGCCACATATACATCCGGGTCAGCCTTCAGCGCGTACTCGACACTGATATCTCCCAGCGCCCCCGGCACCACGTCGGCGGCGATGTTGCGCCCGCCCACCAGTTTGATCACTTCACCCATGCCGCTCTTGCCGGTGGTGTGCCCCGGTGCCTGCCAGGCGCCGGCCAGCAATTCCAGGAACACGCTCGGGCGCGGACCGGCCGGCAAGGTGGCGACGGCGTCGGTGATCACCTTGATGTGCTGGTCATAAAAGTCGAGGAACGCCTTGGCCTGGGTTTCCCGGCCAAGGGCCTGGCCCAGGGCGGTCATGCTGGTATGGGTGCCTTGCACCGGGTTGATGCGGAAGTCGACGAACAATACCGCGATCCCCGCCTTGGCCAGCACATCGGCCACCGAGCTGTGTTCGGTCGGGCCGT
Source organism: Pseudomonas sp. Bout1 (assembly GCF_034314165.1). Lineage (GTDB taxonomy): Bacteria > Pseudomonadota > Gammaproteobacteria > Pseudomonadales > Pseudomonadaceae > Aquipseudomonas. Next base: position 1,498,676 of record NZ_JAVIWK010000001.1, read on the forward strand.
GGCCGGAGATGCTGAACACCGCCAGGTCCGGTTTCAGCGAAAGAATTTCCTCGGCGCTGACGCTTTGCTCCGACGCCTGGCCAATCAGCGGGATGTCTTTTACCGTCGGAAATTTCGCCACGTAGGCGTTGTAGGTGTGGGCGTCCAGCAGTTTCAAGTCATTCTGCCAGCCAACAATCCGCTGGAACGGTGCGTCCTTGTCCAGCAAGGCAAACGCCGAAATCAGCCGGCCTTCACCGAGCACCACACGCTGCACGTGGTCTGGCACCTCGACCTTGCGGCCCAGCACGTCGGTGACTTCATGGGCCGCAGCGGTTTCGGCGTGGCCTAGAACGAGCACGGCAAACAGCGCGCCCAGCTTGAGGAAGTTGCGGGGTTTCAGCATGGCGAGAACTCCAGGTGAAGGCGGCGCATCAGACATCGCTCCAGCGCCGCAAAAGGTTGTGATAGGCGCCGCTCAGTTGCAGCAGTGCGTGGTCGTCGGCGTGTTGGGCGCTGAGGCGTTGAATCGCCACGTCCATGTCCAGCAGCAGTTGGCGCTGGCTGTCTTCGCGCACCAGGCTTTCGATCCAGAAGAAACTGGCGATGCGCTCGCCCCGGGTCACCGGGTTGATCTTGTGCAGGCTGCTGGCGGGATAAATCAGCAAGTGCCCGGCCGGCAGCTTCACCGCGTGTTCGCCAAAGGTGTCGCGAATCACCAGTTCGCCACCGTCGTAACTGGCCGGGTCAGCCAGGAACAAGGTGGCGGAGATGTCGGTGCGTACCCGCTCGCGCACGCCCTTGAGGCCGCGAATTGCATTGTCGATATGCCAGTCGAAGGCCTCGCCGCCGCTGTAGCGGTTGAACAGCGGCGGGTAGATTTTCTTTGGCAGGGCGGCAGACATGAACAGCGCGTTGTCCGACAGCCGCGACAGAATCTGCTCACCCAGGCGAATCGCTACCGGGGCGTCTTCCGACAGCTGCCGGTTATTTTTCGCCATGGCCGAGCGCTGCCCGGCGGTGACCTTGCCGTCGACCCACGGTTGATCGAGCAAGGTGGCGACGGCCACTTCGACTTCTTCGGCTTTCAGCAGGGCAGGGATTTCGATCAGCACGGCTTAAAACTCATAGTCGACGCTGGCGGTGAGCGTGCGCCCGGCGCCCGGAATGCCGTAGAGCTGGAAGCCGTCCAGGGACGAGCCGATCTGGCTGTAGTAGAACTTGTTAAACACGTTGTTGAGGTTGAGGTTGACCGTGGTTTGCTTGTTCACTTTGTATTGCGCGGCCACGTTGTTGAGCCAGTAGCCGGGGGCCTTTTCGTGGTCGCGGGTGTAGATCGCGTACACGCCGGAGGGGCCGGTGGCGTAGCTGCTGTTGTTGTTCAGGCCACCGACGTATTTGTTGTCGCTGTAGCGCCGGCGTCCTACGTATTGCGCGCCGTAGCTCAGGCTCAGGTCGTCGGTGAGGGCGTAGGTGGTCCACAGGTTGGCGGTCAGGTCCGGGACGTTCTTGGCTTCTTCGCCTTTGTTGGCGCCCTTGGTCTGGGTGCTCTTGAGCGCCGAGAACCCGCTGTATACCGTCCAGCGCGGGTTGATATTGCCTTGCAGCCCAAGTTCTACGCCGTCGACACGCTTGGCGGGAAGGGCGCGTACCGGGGCGGTTTCGCCGTCCTGGTATTCCCAGGAGTTGTCCAGCTCGGTGCGGAAAACCGCGGCGGTGACGTTCAGCAGGTCGTGGGCAATGTCCCACTTGGTGCCGATTTCGTAGGTTTTCGACTTGGCCGGGGTGTAGTTGCTGGTGCTGGCTGCGCCGTAGATCTGGTTGTTGGTCGACGCGCCGAGGGCTGACGGTTGTGCCGCTTCGCTGTAGGACACATAGATGCTGCCGTTAGGCAAAGGCTTGTACACCGCGCCGACGCGGCCGCTCACGGCACCGTCGGTGCTGTTGATGGTGGCTTGGCCGCGCTGGCTGGTCTCGGCCTGCCAGTGGTCATAGCGCAGCGAACCGAGGACTTGCCATTGCTCGTTCAGGGTAATCGTGTCACCGAGGTAGAGACCGGCGTTGTCGATCACCGAGCGCGGGTCGCCCTCGCCCTTGACGGTGGTGGTGCTGGCGAAGCTGTGGTTGGGGTCATTCATGTCGAAGAACAGGTCGCCCGCCGGCACTTCGGCGTTGCGTTTCAGGCCGCCGTAGGTCTCGTGGTAGAACTCCAGCCCGCTGACGACTGCGTGCTCCAGGCCGCCGGTATTGAGTGTGAAGGCGAAGTCGGTCTGGTTGTCGAGGATGGTGTAGCGCTTGGACAAGCCGAAGTCGCTGCCCCGTAGAATGCCGTAGGCGGTGCTGCCGCTGTTGGCGTATCCCGGGTAGGCATTCACCGTGCTGCCGGGCACCTGGCTGACCGGTCCTACGCCGGTGTAGCCCAAGGTCGCACAGCGCGTACCGGTGCAGGTTTTCTGGCCACTGGCATTGGCGGCAAAGAAGCGTGCGGGTGAAAGCACGGCGAAGTTGTCGGTGCGTTCCCACTTGGTCTGGTTTTTCAGGGTCGCTTGGTTCCAGTCAAAATCATGCTCGAAGCGGGCGGTGAGCGAGGTGGTTTTGGTCTGCTGGGTGTACAGGTGCGAATCGCCGTACCAGTTCGAACGCTTCACGCCCGGCATGCGGTCGCCGTCGGTGCCGCGCTGGATCGGTACGCCGCCGTCCGGGGTGTTGTCGTCCTTCTGGTAGAAGGTGTCGATAAACAGGCGGGTGTCGGTGCCCAGGCCGAAGCCGAGGGAGGTCGCGATGCCCCAGCGGTCGTAGTCCACGTCGTCGCGCTCGGCCACCTGGTTGTAGTGCTTCATCAGGTTGATGCGCAGGGCCGTGGTGTCGTTGAGTTGTTTGTTGAAATCGCCGGTAAGGCGGCGGTAGCTGTCGGTGCCGATGCCGGCCGAGAGTTTGTTGGCGTCGCCCAGGTGCGCTTCTTTACTCACCAGATTGACGCTGCCGCCTACCGCGGAAACGCCGGATTCGATCGAACCGGTGCCCTTGAACACTTCCGCCTGTTGCAGGTTGAAAGTGTCGGTGCGGGTCGATTGGCCGGCATCGCGCACACCGTCGACGGTCAGGCTCTGCTCCGAGGAAAACCCCCGAATCGAAAACAGGTCGCCCCAGCCCAGGTTGCCTTCGCCAGACATGAAGGTGATGCCCGGCACGTTGCGCAATACTTCCTGCAGGGTTTGCGCGTTCTGCTCCTTGAGCACTTGCTGCGGGACGATGGTCACACTTTGCGGCGCGTCCAGCAGCGGCTGGCTGATTTTCGCCGAGGTCACCCGGTCGACCTTGAAGGTGGAGGTGGCTTCGCCGTCGACCTTGATTTCTGGCAGGCTGACCACTGAATCATTGGACGCCGCCACCGGCGCATCGGCCCAGGCAGTGGGAGAAAGGCTGCCGGCGGCAAGCAGGCCGAACATCGGCGCAAGGGTAGTTTGCAGCGACAAGGCGCGTGGGGTAGGCAATGGCATTCGGAGTGACCTAGGCTAAATTACAATTAATCTCATTTAGATTCGGTAGTCTAAAGACCGATACCGGCCGCCACGCCGTGGCTTTGTAATGTGGATGCGTGATTACCGCTTCCCACAACATTCCATTACATTTGCGCGTACTCCTGGCTGACGTTTCGGCTATCTCCTGCCTTTTGAGTTTCGGACGAGTTGCCCCATGGCCAAGCAAGACCACCTGCTGATCGTCGATGACGACCCGCAAATCCGCCAGTTGCTGTGCGACTACCTGAGTGACGCCGGTTTTCAGGTATCTACCGCCGGCGACGGCAAGGAAATGCGCCGCCGCCTGGCGCTGAATGTCATCGACCTGATTGTGCTCGACCTGATGCTGCCGGGCGAAGACGGCCTGAGTTTGTGCCGCGAATTGCGGGTCAGCTCCAATACGCCGGTGATCATGCTGACCGCCAAGGGCACGTTGATCGACCGGATCGTGGGCCTGGAAATCGGCGCCGACGATTACTTGCCCAAGCCGTTCGACCCGCGCGAGTTGCTGGTGCGGATCAAGGTGGTGTTGCGCCGGGTGCAGAGTTTCCCGGACCGGGCGCGGCTGGACGAAGCGCCAGGCATCAGCTTTGCCGGCTGGCAACTGGACACCCGGGCGCGACAATTGCTTTCGCCGCAGGGCGTGGTGGTCAGCCTCGGCAACTCCGACTACCGGGTGCTGCGCCTGTTGTTGCAACACCCCAACCGGCCGTTGAGCCGCGACTTTTTACTCAATCACGTGTTCGACAAGGACAGCACACCGTTCGACCGCTCGATTGATGTGTGCGTCAGCCGCCTGCGCTCGCAGTTGCCGGCCGGGCTGATCAAGACCGTGCGCAACGAGGGCTACATGCTCACCGCCGATGACGTGGCGCTGCAATCGTGAAACTGCTGCCACGTTCGTTGTTTGGCCGGTTGGTGCTGATTTTGGTCAGCGGCATGCTCGCGGCCCAGGCCCTGACCAGCAGCATCTGGTACGACATGCGCCACGGCCAGGTGCTGGAAATTCCCAGCCGGCTGATCGCCACGCGGCTGGCGGACGTGGTGCGGCTGGTGCACAGCGATCCGGCGCAGGCTGATGTGTTGATCAAGCTGCTTGATACGCCGCGCTTTCATCTGACGCTCAGTGACCAGGCCAGTGATGTGCCGAGCAGCATCAGCGACAGCGACCGAGCCACCGAGCGTCTGCTGAATAAAGTGCTGTCGCAAAAAACTGGCTACACGCAGAACCTGCATCTGTTGAGTCTCAAGTTGCTGGATGCCGAGGGCCAGCACGCCGGGCTGTCGACCTTGCTCGGCTCCAGGCCGGTGGTGGGGCAGTTCCTGATTGACCTGCGTTTGCCGGACGGGCGCTGGTTGCAGGTACAGGCCACCGAGGAACAGGGCTGGACCAGCACCTCGCCGATGGACCTGCTGTTCGACTACGTGATGCGTATTTATCTGCTGCGGGTGTTGGTGTTGGTGATCATTGCTTTGGTGGCGGTGCGCCTGGCCATTCGCCCGCTCAACGCCCTGGCCAAGGCGGCCGAAGCGTTGGGCCGGGATATTCAACGGCCACCGCTTTCAGTTGATGGGCCCACCGAAGTACGCCGCGCCGCCCAGGCATTCAACGCCATGCAACAGCGGCTGATCGCCAACATCGCTGAACGCACGCGTTTCCTTGCGGCGGTGTCCCACGACCTGCGTTCACCCATCACACGCCTGCGGTTACGTACGGAAATGCTCGAAGACAACCGCACCAAGGAGCGCTTTCGCAGCGATCTGGAAGAAATGGAACACATGGTTTCCAGCACCCTGGATTTTGTCAGCAGCGGCGAAATCAACGAAAAGCGCCAGAACATCGACATCAACGCCTTGCTGCAAAGCTTGCAGGCGGATCTGCAGGATGTGGGTGAAACCGTCACGATAGAAGGGCGGGCCAAACAGCCGTTGCCGGGGTATGCCCGCAGTCTCAAGCGTTGCGTGCAGAACCTGCTGGAGAACGCGGTGCGTTATGGCCGCGAGGTGGTGGTGCGGGTGGAGGACAAGGCGGACAGCTTGAAAATTGTCATCAGCGACCGTGGGCCGGGGATTCCCCAGGAACAGCTGGACCAGGTGATGGAGCCGTTTTACCGGGTGGAAGGCTCGCGCAATGTGGAAACCGGAGGGTACGGGCTGGGGTTGAGCATCGCGCATACGATTGCCAGTGCCCATGACGGGCGTTTGAGCTTGAGCAATCGCGAAGGTGGAGGATTGGAGGTGATGTTGCAGTTTCAGCGCAAAACTCTAGGTTGAAATACGGTCAAAATGTGGGCGCTGGCTTGCCTGCGATAGCGGTGTTTCAGTCACATCATTGTTGCCTGAAAGATTGCTATCGCAGGCAAGCCAGCTCCCACAATGACCTGTGTTCAGGGCATCAAGCCCCGTGGCACTTCTTGAATTTCTTCTCGCTGCCGCACGGGCAAGGGTCGTTACGACCTACGTCCTTCAGGGTGTTGCGCACCGGCTCCTGGTGAGCGTGGCCGCAGTTCGGGCCGTGGACATGGCCATGGTCGTGATCATGCTGATCGTGATCGTGGTTGCAGTCAGGACCATGGACATGGGGTTGCTGAGTCATCGATGTCGCTCCGGAATAAAATCGCCGGGGATTATCTCGCCATTGCGCATCACCTGCACGTCGTTCCCGATAAATAAACCGGTTTTCAACTCGCCTTCAAGGCGGTAGGGCACGGGCGCGCGCCGATTTTTCAGCATATCGACCACATCGCGGATTTGCGGCCACAGGTTAGTGCGTACCGATACCCGGAAGAACGCGTGGCTGTGGGGCGGCACGGTCAGCCATTCGTTGGACTCGCCCTCGGTCAGCAGCAGCGGCCCCAGGCTGACCTTGTAAACCAGGCCGCGCACGGTCAAGTCGCTGTCGTCGCGGTTGTCCACGCGAAAATACAGCTTGAACTTCTGCTCCAGCAATTTGACCCGCACCGGGTCGACCTTCACCAGCCGAACCTCGGGGGCGGGCGTATCGTCGGCGAACCACGACGCGCAGCCGGAGAGGCCCAGCATCAATGCCAGCAGAAGGCTGTAAGTCCTGAATACCCGCGCCTGAGAAACCATGCCGTTACTCCGTCTGAAGAGTCAGCATAGCAAGCGCGAGCCGGCCGGGTATCAACGAATGTCAGAGGTAGCCAGAACAGCACTTCTTGAATTTCTGCCCGCTGCCACACAGGCACGCGTCATTTCGCTCGACTTTCACGGCCACGGTCGGGTCGATGAAGTACCAGTGTTCGTTGTTCTGCACGAATGAGGAGCGCTCGCGGTGGCTGTGTTCGCCTGTGCTGTCATGCCAGCGGGCGGTAAAGGTCACGAAGGCATGTTCCGGCTGGCCACCGAACACCTCGGAGCTTTCCACGGCCAGGCCCAGCCAGGTGCTTTGGGTGCTCCAGGCACCAATGGCAGCGGTGTCCAGCCCGGGTTGTTGCGCTGGCAAGGTGGTTGCCACCAGGTAGTCCACCAGGCCCAGCACATAGGCGCTGTAGCGCGAGCGCATCAACGCTTCGGCGCAGGGCGCGGGGTGGCCGGCGTGATAATGGCCGCAGCAGGCATCCAGCAGGTTGCCGCTGCCGCAGGGGCAAATGGATGTACTCATCGGGTTACCACCAATACTTTCCAAAGTTTTGCGGGTTGGCCCAAAAGCGGGCGTTCAGCCAATCCGGCACCTGTTTATAGTCAAGCAGATCGTAGGTAAACAGCGTCAAAACCTGATCGTCGCGCTGGAAACGTTCGCTGGCTTGCAGGGCCAGGGAGAAAAAGTCGGTGTCTTTCCAGGCGCAGGCGTCCAGGTCTACCAGCACCGCAATGCGGCTGGCATTCAGGTTGCGAATGCCCCCCAGCAGGGTCAGGCCCGCAGGTTTTGACAGGTGTTCCAGGCAGTCGACGACCAGCGCCAGGTCAAAACGCTGGGCCGCGAGGTCGGCGGGCAAGGGGCCGGGCTCGGCGAAAGACACCCGTGTATCCGCATGTGCTTGCTTGAACGCATCCAGCGCCGGGAACTGGCTGGCACCCAATAACAGCAGGCGTTTGGGCGCGTGTAGCTCAAGCAACGCGGCAAGCGCTTGCTGGGGTGTACGGGAAGAAATACCGGCAGTCATCGAAGATCCTCACATCAGGACGGTAGAGACTAGCCTGCCTGAGCGTGCGGGCCTAGAGCGGGCGGCGAGAATAAACCGTGCGGGCCAATGAATACTGGGGTGTGACACGCTGGCGCAGATGAATAGAGCCGTCTTTACTCCATTCGTCGGCCCCCGCCGATCCCCTCAGGAGAAAGTCAGATGAGCATCATGCGGACAGCTCTACCCTTGGTTCTGCTAACCGGAGTATTGACAGGTTGCGCAGGCTTGCAAAAAACCGACTGGCCCACCTGCGCCGCGGTCGGCGGTGTGACCGGCGCGGCCATCGGCGCGACCCAAAGCTCTTCCTATGCGGGCTATGGTGCGCTGCTGATCGGCGGCATGGCCGGTGCGTATTGCTGGGTGCATGGCGACGGTGATGAAGATGGTGACGGCGTGCCAGACAGTCGCGACAAGTGCCCGGGTACGCCAAAAGGCGTGCAGGTGGATGCCAATGGCTGCCCACCCGTCCCGGTAGCAGTGGTTCAAGAAGAAGTGGTGGTGGTCAAGGAAGAGACCATCGTGATTCGTGACGTGCACTTCGAGTTCGACTCCGCCAAGCTGACGGCCGCCGACAAATCCAAACTCGACATCATCGCTACCCGCCTGAAAAAAGAGGCCCCGAGTGCGCAACTGCGCGTCAGCGGCCATACCGACAGCGTTGGTAAAGACGCCTACAACCAGAAACTCTCTGAACGACGCGCTCATTCGGTTACCGACTACCTGGTCAGTTCCGGAATCCCGCGCAGCAGTTTTGTCTCCGTGACCGGCGCCGGTGAAAGCCATCCGGTAGCCGATAACAAAACCGCTGACGGCCGCGCGCTAAACCGCCGCGTGGAAATCCAGATCAACCGCTGACCCACCCTAAAGGCCCCTGTGGGATCCACAGGGGCCCCTTCATCAATTTTTTAATCCTTCACTGGCACAACGCCTGTAGAAGTCGTTACTGTGCGCCCAAAGAATAACGTGCAAGGGGAGCGTGCGGGATGAAGGTGTTTTGGGGGCTGGGGAAGTTATTGACGTTGCTGTTCTGGGTATTGGTGGTGGTCAATCTGTTCACACCGCTGATCAACCCGTTTCACCTGTTGGTCAGTCTGGCCGGCAGCCTATTGTTGTTGACCCATATTCTGGAACTGCTGTTGTTCAATGGCAGTGTGAAAAACCGTGCCCACCCCTGGCGTGACCGCTTGCAGATCCTGCTGGTGGGTATGTTCCATGTGCAGAGCTTTTCGGCGCCGGCACCGACTAATGATGTAACCAAGGAGGCCAATCATGCGTAAGGTTTTTCTGTTGGCCTTGCTGGTCAGCCCCATTGCCCTGGCCCAAAGCGTCAGCGTCGAGACCAATTCGTTGATGCGCCTGCCCAACAGCAGCGGCGTCTTGCAGCTGGAGCGGCTGGAGGTGGCGGACTACGGCACTTTGCTGATTCCCGCCAATATCACCCAGGTGACGGTGGATGAATTGCACTTGGGTCGCGAAGCGCGTATCGCCATCGTGCCCGGCAGTACCGCCCTGCAATTGCAGGTGCGCCAGGCGCAACTGGAGCATGGCAGCCAGATCACTTCGCGCGGCGCGCCAGGTACCCATGAACGCCCGGCCAAGGCGGGGCGTGACCTGGTCTTGCGGATCAATTCGCTGACGGCCGATGAGCTGTCGGTGGATGCCCGCGGCGGTGCGGGTGCCCAGGGTTATGCCGGGTTGGATGGCGCCAACGGTGAAGACCCGGGTTGCACCTGGGGTTCGGCCGGGCGCGGTGCCAATGGCGACAACGGCGGCGACGGGTTGCCGGGCGCGGCGGGCGCGCAGGTTCGGGTAGAGTTGCCGCAGGACTTCCCGGGCGAAAAGATCAAGGTCTGGGTGGACGGCGGTGCCGGTGGTTTGGCGGGTACGGCGGGCAAGCCGGGTAAAGGCGGGCAGTCCAAGGGATGTGTGGTGTACCGCGCCGATGGCGGCGAGAAAGGCCGCGCCGGGCTGGAAGGGCAGGCGGGCCCAGCAGGGCCAGCGGGTGCGGTGACCGTCCAAAGGCTATAAACCGCTACGCCTGTGTGCGTAGCAGCTGTCGAGCCTTGGCGAGGCTGCGTCGGCGGTGTACCTGACACACCGCGTACGCAGCCTCGCCAAGGCTCGACAGCTGCTACGCAGGCATCCTCAGAACATCGGCCGAGCCGCAGCAATCGCCACCAGCACCAACCCCACAATCAAGTTAATCCCCACCAATTTACGAATCTGCCCCAACGCCGCAGCCCCGGCCGGCCAATCCTCAGCCGCCACCGCCGTGCGCAGCTCCGGCAACTTCAGTGCCTGAATCCGGATAAACAGCGCCGTCATCACCACATACAAGCCCATCATGACCTGCACATAACGCGGCGCAGTCTCAAACCCGCTGAAACGCAGTTGCAGCAGGCCAACACCGCTGATCGGCAAAACCAGCACCGCGACCCAAACCCACACGAAAAAACGTTGAAACACATTTACCCAGAGTTTAAGCCGGGCAGGCCCGTCAAGCGCAGCCATGGCGGCGGGGCGCAGGATCATCCAGGCGAAAAACATACCGCCGACCCAGATCAGGGCCGCCAGTACATGCAGGGTATAAGCAAGGCTAAACACGGTCATTGAGGTACTCCGTTCTGCGCGGGATTAATTAGCGGGGTATGATAGCGGCCGATCCGAACCACTGAAAATTTATCCAGCGTTTTTTGCGCCCGACTATTCATGATCAGCACTGAACTCAAAACCACGATCCAGGGCGCCTACTCGCGTTTTCTCGAAGCCAAGAGCTTGAAACCGCGGTACGGCCAGCGCCTGATGATCGCCGAAGTTGCCAAGGTCCTCGGGGATATCGACACCGACGACGAAGGCCGGCGCAGTGGCGACCCCGCCGTGGTGGCCGTCGAAGCCGGTACTGGTACCGGCAAAACCGTGGCCTATTGCATTGCGGCGATTCCCACCGCCAAGGCTGCCGGCAAGCGCCTGGTGATTGCTACCGCCACCGTCGCCCTGCAAGAGCAGATCGTCTACAAAGACCTGCCTGACCTGATGCGTAACAGTGGCCTGAACTTCACCTTCGCCCTGGCCAAGGGTCGTGGGCGCTACATGTGCCTGTCCAAGCTCGACGTGTTGTTGCAGGAAGGCCATGCGCAAACCGCGACGGCCTCGCTGTTCGAGGAAGAAGGCTTCAAGATCGAAGTCGATGAGGTCAGTCAGAAGCTGTTTACCAGCATGATCGAGAAGCTGGCCGGCAATAAATGGGACGGCGACCGCGACAGCTGGCCCAATGCCCTGGAAGACGCCGACTGGGCGCGCCTGACCACCGATCACAGCCAGTGCACCAACCGTCATTGCCCCAACTTTGGCCAATGCGCCTTCTACAAGGCCCGCGAAGGCATGGGCAAGGTCGACGTTATCGTCACCAACCATGACATGGTCCTGGCCGACCTGGCCCTGGGCGGCGGCGCCGTATTGCCCGACCCGCGCGATACGTTGTACGTGTTCGACGAAGGCCATCACCTGCCCGACAAGGCCATCGGCCACTTTGCCCACTACACGCGCCTGCGGTCCACCGCCGACTGGCTTGAAACCACCGCCAAGAACCTCACCAAGTTGCTCGCGCAACATCCGCTGCCCGGCGACCTGGGCAAGCTGATCGAGCAGGTTCCGGAGCTGGCGCGCGAGATCAAGACCCAGCAGCAATTCATGTTCAGCGCCTGCGAGCAGGTAGCAGACTTCAAGCCCGGCGAAGACGTGGAAGGCCGCGAACGGCCGCGTCACCGCTTCGTCGGCGGGCTGATCCCCGAGCACATGCGCGAAATGGGCATCGAACTGAAGAAGGGCTTTTCGCGCCTGACCGACCTGTTCACCCGGCTCACCGATTTACTCAAGGAAGGCATGGACGGCGAGGTCAACATCGGCATCGCCAGCAACCAGGCCGAAGAGTGGTACCCATTGTTTGGCAGCCTGCTGTCCCGGTCCCAGGGTAACTGGGAGTTGTGGACCGCCTTTACCGTTGAAGACCCGGAAGACAACCCGCCCATGGCCCGTTGGCTGACCTTGTCGGAAAGCGGTGCGCTGTTTGATATCGAGGTCAATGCCAGCCCGATCCTTGCGGCGGAAATGCTCCGACGCAACCTGTGGAACGTGGCCTACGGCACCCTGGTCACCTCGGCTACGCTGACGGCGCTGGGCACGTTCGACCGCTTCCGCATGCGCGCCGGGCTGCCGAAAAAGGCCGTCACCGCCGTGGTGCCAAGCCCGTTCCATCACGCCGACGCGGGTGTGTTGCGGGTGCCGGACCTCAAGGCCGACCCACGGGATGCGCCGGCCCACACGGCGGCAATCATTCGTGACCTGCCGTCGCTGGTAGAAGGTTCCCGGGGCACGCTGGTGCTGTTCTCGTCGCGCAAACAGATGCAGGACGTGTTCGACGGCCTCGACCGTGACTGGCGCAAGCAGGTGTTTATCCAGGGCAACCTGTCGAAGCAAGAAACCCTGAACAAGCACAAGGCGCGGGTGGATGGCGGCGATTCCAGCGTGCTGTTCGGCCTGGCGAGTTTTGCCGAGGGTGTGGATTTGCCCGGTGCCTACTGCGAACACGTGGTGATCGCCAAAATCCCGTTCTCGGTGCCGGATGATCCGGTGGAGGCCGCATTGGCCGAATGGATCGAGGCCCGGGGCGGTAATCCGTTCATGGAAATCTCGGTGCCGGACGCTTCCCTGAAGCTGGTCCAGGCCTGCGGGCGCCTGCTGCGTACCGAAGAAGATCGCGGCACCATCACCTTGCTTGACCGGCGCTTGGTCACCCAGCGCTACGGGAAAGCTATCCTGAATGCTTTGCCGCCGTTTCGGCGGGAAATTTCTTAAGACCCGGTGGGCGAATTCGCCCACTTTGTGGTCTATCTCACCATCGCATCACGTCATCAGGCCAGTCACCGGCCGTTTGGGAGAACCTTGTTCACATGATTCGCACGCTGCCCGCTGTTTTTGCCTTGTTGTTTGCCGCGCCATTGCTGGCTGCGCCTGCCGGGCAACAAACGTTGTTCAACTTTGTACGGCCCGCCGATGTGGTCAAGGTGGCGACCCAGGACGCCAGCCTGCCGCAATACAACGCCGAACAAACCCCTGAAGGCGAAGTGCTGCGCCGTATCACCTTCAACCCGGCCGCCGAACCGAGCCTGGTGCTCAGTCCGCAAACCGGTGCCTGGGACTGGTCACAGTCCGGCGCCATGAGCCTGCGCATTCAAAGTGCAATGGATTGGGCGCTGACCCTGTACGTCAAGGTGCAGAGCAAGGACGGCAGGGCTTTGGTCAGCCGTATTGACCTGCCCGCAGGCCCGGCGCAGACCCTGCTGATCCCGCTGCAAGCCAACTCGCCGTTGAGCCAGGGCATGAAGGCCGGGCCGCCGATGCCGATCACCGTCGATGGCCAGCGCGTATTGCTGGCCAGCAGCGAAGGGGAGATCGACCGCAGCCAGATCGTGTCGGTGACCCTGTCGATGATCAAGCCCAATGTTGCCCAAAGCATCCTGCTGGAGCGCTTTGGCGTGCAGGACATCGCGCCGGTGCTCAAGGCCACCTACAGCGACCTGGTGGACGCCTATGGGCAGTCCACCCGCGCCAAATGGCCGGAGAAAGTCAGCAGTGACGAGCAGTTGAGGGCTTCCGCGGTCAAGGAACAGCAACAGCTCAAGGGCTGGCTGGCCGAGCGCGACAAGGCCTCCCTGGACAAATTCGGCGGCTGGAACAAGGGCCCGGTCTTTGACGCCAGCGGCTTCTTCCGCACCGAGAAGCGCGACGGGCGCTGGTTTTTGGTGACGCCGCAAGGCCATCCGTTCTATTCCTTGGGCGTCAACACCGTGGCTCCCGACAACAGCCAGACCTATGTAGCAGGCCGCGAATGGATGTTTGCCGCACTGCCCAAGGCCGGCGAGCCCTTCGACAAATACTACGGCAGCGGTGACAGCCGCAGTGGCAATGGTGCCGATCAGGGGCGCAGTTTCAATGTCGGCCGCTGGTACGACTTCTATGGCGCCAACCTGCAGCGCACCTATGGCCAGCCGTGTGTGCCGCCGGCTCCTTGCGTGCAGCAAGGTTTTGACCAGAAGCGCTGGGTCGGCCACACCCTCGATCGCCTGCAAGCCTGGGGTTTCAACACCGTTGGCAATTGGAGTGCGCCACAGTTGGCAACCGCTGATCGCGTGCCTTACACCTTGCCACTGTCGATCGTCGGCGATTACGCGAGCATCAGTACCGGCACCGATTGGTGGGGCGGCATGCCCGACCCGTTCGACCCGCGCTTTGCCATGGCCACCGAACGTGCGGTGGCGATTGCCGCCCGGGACCATCGCGATGACCCGTGGTTGATCGGTTTCTTTGCCGACAACGAACTGGCCTGGGCCGGCCCCGGTGATGATCCGAAGTCTCGCTACGCCCTGGCCTACGGCACCTTGCGCATGACCACCGACGTGCCGGCCAAGCGCGCATTTCTCAAGCAATTGCGCGACAAGTACCGCAACCAGGACGGCCTGTCGAAGGCCTGGGGTATCGAGTTGCCCGCCTGGGAACTGATGGAAGACCCAGGCTTCGTGCCGCCGATGCCTAACCCCGAGCACCCGGAAATCGAAGCAGACTTCAAATATTTTCAGAAGACCTTTGCCGATGCCTACTTCAAGACCATCTCGGATGCATTGAAATGGCACGCGCCGAACCAACTGTTGCTGGGCGGCCGATACGCGGTCAGCACCCCGGAAGCGGTGGCGTCCTGTGCGCAATATTGCGACGTGCTGAGTTTCAACATGTACACCCTCAAGCCCCAGGACGGTTACGACTTCGCTGCATTGCGGGCGCTGGACAAGCCAGTGCTGATCACCGAATTCAACTTCGGTTCGGCGGACCGTGGCCCCTTCTGGGGCGGCGTGACGCAGTTGGCCAAGGAGGACGATCGCGGGGTTGCCTACGCCAACTTCCTCAAGCAGGCCATGGCCGAGCCATCGATTGTCGGCGTGCATTGGTTCCAGTACCTGGACCAGCCGGTCACCGGTCGGCTGCTGGACGGCGAAAACGGCCACTTCGGCCTGGTAGGCATCACCGATGTGCCCTTCCAGGGGTTTGTTGACAGTGTGCGTAAAAGTAACCTGGCAGCCGTTGAACAACTGGGCAAGGAGGCCGAAAAGGCCAAGGCTGCAGCAGCAGTCCACACCGGCGAAGGCGGCAAACCCGGGCATGGCGGCAATGCTGAGGGGCCGGGTGCAGGGCATTCCGGCGGGCATTCCGGCAAAGGCCATTGATGGGCCCCGATCGACAAGTGCGGGTTCACAAATCACTCAATGGCTGGAACAATGTCGGCCACTTTTTGCGGTACGTTTCCGAGGGGGCTTAGGTGCAGATTCAGGGTCATTACGAGCTTCAGTTCGAAGCGGTGCGTGAAGCGTTTGCCGCACTGTTCGACGACCCTCAGGAGCGTGGCGCGGCGCTGTGCATCCAGATCGGCGGCGAAACCGTCGTTGACCTGTGGGCCGGTACCGCCGACAAGGACGGTGCCGAGGCCTGGCACAGCGACACTATCGCCAACCTGTTTTCCTGCACCAAGACCTTTACCGCCGTCACGGCGCTGCAACTGGTGGCCGAAGGCAAGTTGCAGCTTGATGCGCCGGTCGCCAGATACTGGCCGGAGTTCGCCGCAGCCGGAAAGGAAGCCATCACCCTGCGCCACTTGCTCTGCCACCAGGCCGGGTTGCCGGCCCTGCGTGAGACGCTGCCCGCCGAAGCGCTGTACGACTGGCAAATGATGGTCGACGCCCTCGCGGCCGAAGCGCCGTGGTGGAAGCTTGGGGAAGGCCATGGCTACGCGGCGATTACCTATGGTTGGCTGGTGGGCGAATTATTGCGTCGCGCCGACGGTAGCGGGCCGGGTGAGAGCATCGTGGCCCGGGTCGCACGGCCTTTGGGCCTGGACTTTCATGTGGGGCTGGCAGACGAAGAGTTTTATCGAGTTGCCCATATAGCCCGAGGCAAGGGCAATGTAGGCGATGCGGCGGCACAACGTTTACTTCAAGTAACGATGCGCGAGCCGATGGCGATGACTACTCGTGCATTTACCAACCCACCGTCTATTCTGACCAGCACTAATAAACCCGAATGGCGGCGTATGCAGCAGCCAGCGGCAAATGGTCACGGTAATGCGCGAAGTCTGGCGGGTTTTTATAGTGGGCTGCTCGACGGTAGTTTGCTGGAAGCCGATATGCTCGAAGAGTTGACCCGCGAACACAGTATTGGCCCGGATAAAACCTTATTGACACAAACCCGGTTTGGCCTGGGCTGCATGTTGGATCAACCGCAGGTGCCAAACGCCACGTTCGGCCTAGGCCCGCGGGCCTTTGGGCATCCAGGGGCCGGGGGTTCGGTGGGGTTTGCCGACCCGGAACATGATGTAGCCTTTGGTTTTGTGACCAATACATTGGGCCCTTATGTACTTATGGACCCGCGGGCACAAAAGTTGGTAAGAATATTGGCCGGTTGTCTGTAAATAGCTTGCTGTCTGGCGTTTTTTTGTTACAAAGGCACATACAAAAAGACGCTAGGCAAAATGTTGTAACTTTAATGTTCCAGAAGCGTCTGTTTAACGGGTCATTCAGGCCCCTGATTTTTTCTCATTTTGTGGATATCTCATGTTATCGAACAAGTCCTTGGCACTGGCGCTATGCCTCACTATCACTGGCTGTGCACAAACCCCACAAAATGATGCCGAAGGCGGGCATTGGTGGTCATTTGGCTCCGACAAGGCTGCTACCAAGGACGCAGTGAGCCAAGCCGACGCCAAGCCGGATGCCAAGCCGGCCGTTGCTGCCAAGGCGGCTGCGCCGGTTGCACCAGCCGCTGCGGCGCCTGCACAAGCCGCTGCACCGATTGCCAAGGCGGATACCGGTTCCAGCTGGTGGCCGTTCTCGTCGAAAGCCGACGACGCCAAGGCAGACCTGAAAGCCGACCTCAAGGCCGCAACGCCTGCCCCTGGCGCCCCAGCTGCCGCGCCGGCTGCCGCGCCGGCTGCCGCACCGGCCGTTGCCAAGACTGATACCGATACCAAGTGGTGGTGGCCGTTCGAAAGCAAGCCAAAGCCATTGGCCAAGGTCGACGTCGCCAACATCCCTATGCCTGATCCAAAAATCACCCAGGCCTGGCTTGACGACTACGAGCCGCGCCTGCGCATCGCGATCAAGGACAGCAACCTGCAACTGGAGCGTCGCGACAACGTACTGGTCGTGATTGCCCCGGTTGACGGCTCCTACAACCCGAAACGCCCGGCGATGTTGCTGCCGGTGACTCTGGGCCCCTTCACCCGCGTTGCCAAGGCGGTTGAAGGCGATCCGAAAACCGCCGTACTGGTCCTGGGCCATGTCGACACCACCGGTGCCGAGCCAGTGAGCCAGGCGCTGACCAAGGAACGTGCGCAGTCCATCGCCTCGATTTTCAGCCTCAGTGGCCTGAAGCAGGACCGCCTGATGCTGCGTGGCATGGGTGACCTGATGCCACGTGCCGCCAACGACAGCACCCAGGGCCGTGCCCTGAACCGTCGCATGGAAATCATGTTCACCCAGCGCACCACCATGCTGGCACTGTTGAGCAAGTACAACTCGGCCAACCCGCCGAAGGCTGAAATGGTTGCTGTACAGGACGTACCTGCTCCAGCCGCCGCGCCAGTCAAGAAAGCTGCCCCGGCGAAAAAGCCGGTCGCCAAGAAAGCTGCTGCCAAGCCGGCTGCCAAAAAGGCCCCAGCCAAGCCTGCCGCGAAAAAACCGGCTCCGGCCAAGGCCGCTGCTCCAGCCGCTACCAACGACCAGGCAAAAAACTGATTCTTTGAGCCAGAAGGATAAAGCCGCATGACCCAGGCACTGGCCGATATGCGCCGTGACTACACACGGGACGGTTTGAGCGAGGCCCAGGCCCCGGGTGAACCGTTTGCCTTGTTCCACCAGTGGTTTGCGGATGCGGTGAAAACCGAGCAGCCACCGGTAGAGGCCAACGCCATGACCCTGGCAACGGTCGACCAGGACGGTCGCCCACATTGCCGGATCCTGCTGCTCAAGGGCCTGGACACACAGGGCTTTACCTTCTTCACCAATTATCAGAGCGCCAAGGGCGAACAGCTCGCGGCGCTTCCGTTTGCCGCCATGACTTTCTTCTGGCCGACCCTGGAGCGCCAGGTGCGCATCGAAGGTCGGGTGGTCAAGGTTACTCCGCAGGAGTCGGATGCCTACTTCCAGGTGCGCCCCCTGGGCAGCCGCCTGGGTGCCTGGGCCTCACCGCAAAGCCGGGTGATCCGGGACCGCGAAGAGTTGCAAGACCTGCTCAAGGCTACCGAACAGCGCTTCAGCGATACCCAGCCTGACTGCCCCGAACACTGGGGCGGTTATCGCCTGCTGCCGGAGCGCATCGAGTTCTGGCAAGGCCGCGCGAGTCGTTTGCACGACCGCCTGAACTACCGCTTGCAGGGTGCCGACTGGGCCCGCGAGCGGCTGGCGCCTTGAGCCCACCTTTCGTCACCTCGCCTGAATGTTGCGCTGCCCGCGGAAGTCTCTAGTCAGAGGCTTCGGTGTGCAGCGCCGCGCCGCGTCATACAGCCATTGGCTACACTGATGAAACAGCCCATGAAGCTTGCGGCGGCGGTGGATTGCTACCGTTCGTCGAGTTTTTCGGTACAGGTTCTCTGTACTAAGGCTGAATGAAAACAATTTTCTGCCCGGCATGCCGTGACAGGCGGCAAGCCGCAGCGGTTTAATGGATACCTGTCCTTTGGAGTTGATGCTATGCGTAAGTCCGTTTTACTGGTTGCCTGCTTTACCACCCTGTCGCTGCTGCTGGGTGGCTGCGCCTCGAGTCTGACCGGCGACTCGTACTCCCGTGACGAAGCACGTCGTGTACAGACTGTTCGCATGGGCACCATCGAATCCCTGCGTCCGGTGAAAATCGAAGGCACCAAGACCCCAATCGGCGGCGTTGCTGGCGCAGTGGTTGGCGGCGTTGGCGGCAGCGCTATCGGCGGTGGCCGTGGCAGCATCGTTACAGGCGTTATCGGTGCCGTTGCCGGTGGCTTGCTCGGTTCGGCCGCTGAAGAGGGCCTGACCCGCACTCAAGGCGTCGAAGTCACTGTTCGTGAAGACGACGGCAGCATGCGTGCCTACGTCCAGGCCGTTGACCCGAACGAAGTCTTCCGCATCGGCGACCGCGTTCGCATCATGACCGTGAACGGGACCAGCCGCGTTACTCGTTAAGAGTAAGGTCGCAGGAACAGAAAAACCCCAACCGGGTGACCGGTTGGGGTTTTTTGTTGGGCGTATGTTTTGCGGGATCAGGTGAACATCTGGATATCGTCAAGGGTGTCTTGCACGGCACCACTCAGAAACGGTGATTTTGTTTTTGCTTGTTGCAGTGCTGGCGAAATTTTCGCCATGTCCAGCTGACCGAAGCGCCTCGCGATGTGGCCTATCGCAATGATGGCAGCTGACGCGATGTCCTCGTCGTCATTACTCACCTACCGGAGGCAGGTTTCTTGCGCCCACGTAGCGTCTGTCTCGTTAAGGCCGATGGATATGAGTGCTTCTGTGACCTTGCTTAGGTCTTTGGTGGTGAGGAAGCTGATAGCTTCATCGTGACTCAAAGACGGCTCGTGATAAATCAAGGCATACCTTTGATTATACCGTTATGCGCGTATTCCGATGAAGTATTCCAAGTCATCGGGGAGGTTGATGTTAAGCAACACCGCCAATTGCGTTATCTGATTTTTTGTCAGCTCCAGCTCACCTGGAGCCAGGTTTTCCAGAGGCTTTGACTCTGTGAGTTGGGCAGCAGCTTGATTGAGTTCGGCTCCTTCTATATCGAATTCGAATTGCAACGAATCATCTTGTTTTTCGTCAGGGTAGAAGCCGGTTATTGATAAATGGGTCATGAGTCGTATTCTCGCTATTGTCGAGTAGTCGTTCTGCCTGGCTTTGCTGGGCCAGTCTGCTCGCCCGTTATATGGTTGAACTCTCCTAGGTGAATCGCAAATCTGTCAAATTTTTCCACGGCGTTGCTTTTATAGTCCCATTCGTAGATTTTCCCTTTCCTATCGACCCACCTTGCTCTCTTTTTTCCTCCACCTTGAACGGATGATTTAGGTTTAACCCTTACTGCGTCGGGAAGGCTGGAAGTGTTTTAGGGGCCTCATAGTAGTCATGGTCCCCTGGTCTGACGCTGACCACCACGTAGAGCGGCCGAACCCCCGAATCCGCCGGAAATACCAGAATGAAATCCCTGTATTGCGGCGGGTAAATCGGGTCAACGATGATGTTGGCGGCCTTCTCGGTCGGTGGGTACACCCAGATTTGCGGTGCCTGCGGCGCAGCTTCCAGCGCAGGAATACCGAGGGTGCCAGCGGGATCGATGGCAGGCGTCCAGATCAGCTCGACGCCGTCGCCCAAGTCAGCTACCTGCCGTGTGCCGCGCAGACCAAACTGCACGACATCAACCATCTCCCAGTCGCGATTTTTCCCTGTGTAAAAGGCGTATCCCTTTAGAGTGCCGTCACCAAGTTGCTCGACCTGCAGGCGAACTCGTGTTCGCGCGCGTGGCATTGAGCGCAGTTGGCGGTCGCTGTAAAGCGCGCTGTCGCCCAAATTGGAGGGCCAGATAAGTGCTGCAATCCCAAGCATCAGGCCTGCGGCGACTGTTCCAGCACCAGCTGCGACGCTTGATGCCCCGCCGACCGCTGAACCGCCCAGTGCCAATGTTCCGAGCCCGGCCGGGAGGGCGCTGCCGCTGATCTTCTTGAGTGGCAGTAGCCCCTCACTGTCGGTTTCACGGCCACCAAGCAGCACGTGCTCACCATAGTCCCCTATGCGATCAAGCGGTATGTAACCGGACGGATTGTTGTAGTCGATGAGGGCGTCCGGCAGATTGCAGGACTTTGCGAATACGCAGCCGACCATGGGCAATGGCGTTGGCGGCGGCTCCACTTTACGCCTGGCCTCGTAGGCTTCCTGGCGGGCAAGCATGGCTTCATATGCTCGCTGCCTGGCTTCACGTTCAGCCAGCTCGCGCCCGTTCATGTCCTCGAGCCGTCGGTAACCGCCCGTGCCGGTCCCGTAGCATCGCCAGACTTGGGGTATATCCTTGTTGTTTGCCATCGTGCCCTCCTGGCGTGTTGTCTAACGACGTCCGGCGTTGGAGCCGGGAGCACGACGTTATGGCAAGCAGCGGAGGGTGGCTGTAGGACGGTTCTGTGAGATGGCGCCGAATGGGCCGAGAGTAAGCTGGAGCCGGCACGCCGGCTCCAGAAGCGATTACGCCTGAACGAGTGCCTGCTTGCGGCTGGCGATCGCTGTCACCGCATACCCGATCAACGCCGCCAATATCGAGCCGGTCAGGATGCCCATCCGGTCCATGCCCGCGTAATCACTGCTGCCTGGCAAAAACGCCAGGGAGCCGACAAACAGGCTCATGGTGAAGCCGATGCCGCACAGGATTGCCACGCCCAGCACCTGGCCCCAGTTGGCGCCGGCGGGCAGCGCGGCAAGGCCGGTTTTGACCATGACCCAGGTGAAACCCAGTACGCCAACGGTCTTGCCCAGCAGCAGGCCGGCGGCGATGCCCATCGGCACGTGGTGGGTGAAGCTCTCCAGGTTGACGCCCGTCAGCGAGACGCCGGCATTGGCGAAGGCAAACAGCGGCAGGATCGCGTAGGCCACCCAAGGGTGCAGCGCGTGTTCCAGGGTCAGCAGCGGCGAAGGCTCGGCGTTTTTGGTGCGCAAGGGAATGCAGAATGCCAACGTCACGCCCGCCAGGGTCGCGTGCACACCACTCTTGAGCACGCATACCCACAGGATCAGCCCCACAATCATGTACGGACCCAGCTTGACCACGCCCAGCCGGTTCATCGCAATCAAGGCGATCAGGCATGCCGCTGCACCGGCCAATGAAGCGCCAGACAGGTCGGCGGAGTAG
Source organism: Pseudomonas sp. Bout1 (assembly GCF_034314165.1). Classification (GTDB taxonomy): domain Bacteria; phylum Pseudomonadota; class Gammaproteobacteria; order Pseudomonadales; family Pseudomonadaceae; genus Aquipseudomonas. The sequence goes on from NZ_JAVIWK010000001.1 coordinate 1,520,292, forward strand.
AACAGGGCAATGACGATGATCGCGCCAAGGTCGTCGATGATGGCCAATGTCATCAGGAACAACTTCAGCGACACCGGCACGCGTTTGCCCAGCAGGGCCAGTACACCCAGTGCAAAGGCAATGTCGGTAGCCATGGGGATCGCCCAGCCACCGAGGGCGGCCGGGTTGTCCTTGTTCAGCGCCCAGTAGATCAGCGCCGGTACCACCATGCCGCCGATGGCTGCCGCGCCGGGTAGTACCACTTGCGAGGGCTTGGACAGTTGGCCATCGAGCAACTCGCGTTTGACCTCAAGGCCGATCAGCAGGAAGAACAAGGCCATCAGGCCGTCATTGATCCACAGCAGCGCTGGCTTGGCGATTTTCAGCGCGCCAATTTGTGCGACCACCGGGACGTCGAGAAAGCTCGCGTACAAGTGCGACAACGGTGAGTTGTTGATGATCAGCGCCAAGGCGGCGGCAGCGATCAGCAGCAGACCGCTGGCAGCTTCCAGCTGGAAGAAACGGGTGAAAGTGCTACGCAGAGGCAAGGGATGCTCTCCAATCAAGGTTCAATAGGTGGGTACCCTAACCCGTACCGTTAGTTGTTAAAACAAAAGTTATATTCTTATTTGTTATAAGGAATCGGTCCGATCAGTTGCGCGCAAAACCCGGAAAATTGTGTGTCCAATTGAGTCATGACTGTATCTGTGTGGAGTGTAGGAAACATCCTAAGATCAAGTCTGAAATCCTTAGAGAAACCGATCATGAGCGACAACCGCCAATGGGCCCGCGAAGCCATCCGTATTATTGAAGCGGACTTCCAGCGCAGCGCCGACACCCATCTGATCCCCTTGCCGTTACCGGGTTTGCCAGGCATCGAACTGTATTTCAAGGACGAGTCCAGCCATCCCACCGGCAGCCTGAAACACCGGTTGGCGCGATCGTTGTTCCTCTATGCGTTGTGTAATGGCTGGCTCAAGCCCGGTGCGCCAGTGATCGAGGCATCCAGTGGCTCCACGGCGATTTCCGAGGCGTACTTCGCCCGGCTGCTGGGCTTGGCGTTTATTGCGGTGATGCCGGCCACCACTTCTCAGGAAAAAATTGCGCAGATCGCCTTCTACGGTGGCAAGAGTCATCTGGTACAGGACCCGACGCAGATCTACGCCGAATCCGAGCGTCTGGCCCGGGAAAGCGGTGGCCATTTCATGGACCAGTTCACTTATGCCGAACGCGCCACCGACTGGCGCGCCAACAACAACATTGCTGAATCGATCTTCCAGCAACTGCGCTTTGAGCGTTACCCGGAACCGAGCTGGTTGATTTCCAGTCCCGGCACGGGCGGCACCACGGCGACGTTGGGACGGTATGTGCGTTATCGCCAGCACTGCACCCGGGTGTTGTGCGCGGACGCGGAGCGTTCGGTGTTTTTCGACTATTACCTGAGTGGCGACGCCAGCCTGCGCCTGGACTGTGGTTCGCGCATCGAGGGTATTGGCCGGCCCCGGGTTGAGGCGTCGTTCTTGCCCAAGGTGATTGATGCGATGGTCAAGGTGCCGGATGCGCTGTCCCTGGCGGCCATGCATTACCTGGCCCAGCGTTTGGGCCGGCGAGTGGGCGGTTCCAGCGGCACCAACCTGATTGGCGCGTTGGTAGCGGCGCAGCAGATGAAAGCGGCGGGGGAGTCGGGCTCGATCGTGGCGATCTTGTGCGACGGTGGTGAGCGCTATGCCACGACCTATTACGATCCGGCCTGGCTGGCGGGGCAGGGGTATGAGCTGGACGGCTTGATTGCGGCCGTTGCGGCGAGTGTCGAGCGGGGAGAGGCGCTGCCGGACAGCGTGTTGCGCGCCAATATCTGAAACACCCACTGTAGGAGCCGGCTTGCCGGCGATGGCGATCTTGAGGATGCCATCGCCGGCAAGCCGGCTCCTACAAGGTTTTAGGTCAGGCCTCGATACCCAACATGTCCCGCGCCAGCGCTTCGGCAATCCGAATCCCGTCGACGCCCGCCGACAAGATCCCGCCGGCATAACCGGCACCTTCGCCCGCCGGGAACAGACCTTTCACGTTGAGACTCTGCATCGATTCGTTACGGGTAATCCGCAGCGGTGATGAAGTGCGGGTCTCGATCCCGGTCAGCACCGCGTCGTGCAGCGAGTAGCCTTTGATCTGCTTCTCGAACGCCGGCAGCGCTTCGCGGATGGCTTCGATGGCAAAGTCCGGCAATGCCAGGGCCAGGTCACCCCAGGCCACACCGGGTTTGTAGGACGGTTCCACAGTGCCGGTGGCGGTGGACGGCTTGCCATTGATGAAATCACCCACCAACTGCGCCGGTGCTTCGTAGTTGCTGCCGCCGAGGATGAACGCGTGGGATTCCAGGCGCTCCTGCAACTCGATGCCGGCCAGTGGGCCGCCCGGGTAATCAACGTCCGGGGTGATACCCACCACGATCCCGGAGTTGGCGTTGCGCTCGTTACGCGAGTATTGGCTCATGCCATTGGTCACTACGCGGTTCGGCTCTGATGTCGCCGCTACCACAGTGCCGCCCGGGCACATGCAGAAGCTGTACACCGAACGGCCGTTCTTGGCGTGGTGCACCAGCTTGTAGTCGGCCGCCCCGAGTTTCGGGTGCCCGGCGTATTTGCCCAGGCGCGCGGCGTCGATCAGCGATTGCGGGTGTTCGATGCGGAAACCCACCGAGAACGGCTTGGCTTCCATGTACACGCCACGGCCATGCAACATACGGAAAGTGTCGCGGGCGCTGTGGCCGAGGGCCAGGATTACGTGTTTGGACAGGATGTGCTCGCCGCCATCCACCACCACGCCATTCAACTGGCCGTCTTCGATCAGCACGTCGGTAACACGTTGCTCAAAGCGCACTTCACCGCCCAGGGCGATGATCTGCTGGCGCATGTTTTCCACCACGCCAGTCAAGCGGAACGTACCGATGTGCGGCTTGCTGACGTAGAGAATTTCGTCCGGCGCGCCGGCCTTGACGAACTCGTGCAGCACTTTGCGACCGTGGAATTTCGGGTCTTTGATCTGGCTGTAGAGCTTGCCGTCAGAGAAGGTCCCGGCGCCGCCTTCACCAAATTGCACGTTGGATTCGGGGTTCAGCACATTTTTGCGCCACAGGCCCCAGGTGTCCTTGGTGCGCTGGCGCACTTCGCGGCCGCGTTCGAGGATGATCGGCTTGAAACCCATCTGTGCCAGCAGCAGCCCGGCGAAGATCCCGCACGGGCCAAACCCGACGACGATTGGCCGCTCGGTCAGGCCTTCCGGCGCGTGGCCCACGACCTTGTAGCTGATGTCCGGTGCCGGGTTGACGTTGCGGTCGTCGGCGAATTTGAGCAGCAGCGCTGCCTCGCCTTTGACTTGCAGGTCGACGGTGTAGATGAAGCACAGCTCTGACGACTTTTTGCGAGCGTCGTAGCTGCGTTTGAACAGGGTGAAATCGAGCAGGTCATCACTGGCGATGCCCAGGCGCTGCACGATGGCAGGCCGCAGGTCTTCTTCGGGATGGTCGATGGGCAGCTTGAGTTCGGTGATTCGTAACATGACAGGAATCCGGTAGGCGGCGGGCAAAGAGGCCGGCTGTTTTGCAAACCGGCGATTATAAGCCCCAACAGCGGTTTCCCGTCATGCTAAAACAGCGCAGGGGGGCAATCAGTCGTCCCGCGAGCCGCCGAACGACGCGCAACCGCGCTGCACCTGGCCATTGACCCGCAACTCGGCCGACATGTGCTGCAGGCTGCCGCTGGCGCTGTCGACACAGCGCTGGGGCGCTACCCACAATTCGATGTGCTGGTTATTGGCTTCGGTCATCAGGTTGAACCGTCCGTCGCCCGATTGCTCTTCCACATACGGCACGGCCAATGGCGGCTGGCCCTCGCGTTCCAGCACCATGCCCTTGGCGGTGACGTTCATCGCCCAGGCCGGCTTGTGGCCGTTGGCCCGCAGGATCATGCGCTTGAAGTCCGGGTCATCGCAGGCCGAGGTAGAGCGCTCGACGCGATACACCTGTTGCAGGTCCACCGTGCCCTGGGTGCCGCTGGCGACGCCGGAGAACTTGCCACGCAAATCGGCAAACAGCGCACCTTGCTGGCCAGCCAGGGAGGCGGCTTCCTGCAGGATACTGGTGCCACCGGTGTCGTTGACCACGTAGTTGCGTTTGTCGTTGCAGGGCTGGAACAGCAGTTTGTCACCCTGCGCCGTCAGCTCACCCTGCATGCGGGTGAGCCCTGCGAGAGAGGGCTTGGCCGGCTCGCTATCGAACATCTGGCAGGCGGTAAACAGGGGCAACAGGGCGAACAAAGCTAGGGTACGGGCGGCACGCATTATCGGGTCTCCTGATAAGTGCCGCCACGTTACGCAGGCTGGCGGTGCATCACAAGCCCGGCACACAGGTTGAATTGACTGTGGTGAGGGGAAAAGCCCCCTCGCCACAACACGCTGGCTCGTACCATCAAGCAGGGTATGTCTAGCCTACGATGAACGTCTGCCCGGTCTGTAGGCCTTCCACGCTTTTTGCGTAGGCCAATGCCACTTCTGCACCCGGAGCCGGTTTGTACCCGCGAAAGTACGGTGCGTAGCTGCCCATGGCTTCCAGCAATACGGTCGGGCTGACCGAGTTGATGCGCAGGCCGCGCGGCAACTCGATCGCCGCGGCCTTCACGAACGCGTCCAGCGCGCCGTTGACCAGGGCCGCCGAGGCGCCGGTGCGAATCGGGTCGCGGTTGAGAATGCCGCTGGTGAAGGTGAACGATGCACCGTCATTGGCGAACTCACGACCGATCAGCAGCAGGTTGACCTGGCCCATCAGCTTGTCTTGCAGGCCCAGGTCGAAGTCGGCTGCGCTCATGTCACCCAGGGCCACGAAGTTGACGCTGCCGGCAGCGCAGACCAGTGCGTCAAATTTGCCGGTCTGCTCAAACAGTTTGTGGATCGAGGCGCTGTCGCTGATATCGACCTGGAAGTCGCCGCTCTTGCGGCCAATGCTGATCACTTCATGCCGTTGGGACAGCTCTGCCTTGACCGCCGAGCCCACGGTACCGCTTGCGCCAATCAACAGGATTTTCATCGTGCCTTCCTCCAGATGTGTAGGTGAGGTTTCAGTCTAGAGTGATTTTTTGCGCGGATAAGCGCACTAATAGGCAACCTTTGGTTTTCAAATGGAAACAATCCATGAGCGAAATGGATGACCTGGCGGCGTTTGCGGTGCTCATCGAAGCCGGCAGCTTTACCCTGGCCGCCCAGCAATTGGGTTGCAGCAAGGGGCAGTTGTCCAAGCGCATCAGCCAGTTGGAAGCACAGTTTTCGGTGGTGTTGCTGCACCGGACCACTCGCCGCCTGAGCCTGACGGCGGCGGGTGCAGCGCTGTTGCCTCAGGCGCAGGCGTTGGTGGTTCAGGTGGAGCGGGCGCGTCAGGCGTTGGCCCGGCTCAAGGACGATTTGGTCGGCCCTGTGCGTATGACGGTTCCGGTTTCTTTGGGAGAAACCTTCTTCGATGGTTTGTTGCTGGAATTTTCCAGGGAGTACCCGCAGGTGCAGATCGAACTGGAACTCAACAACCAGTATCGAGACCTGGCGCGGGACGGCTTTGACCTGGCGGTGCGCTCGGAAGTCGCCAACGACGAGCGCCTGGTGGCCAAGCCGTTGCTCGCCTGGCACGAAATGACCTGCGCCAGCCCGGCTTATCTGGAACAACACGGCGAGCCGCTGGCGCCGGCTGAACTGGTGGGCCACAACTGCCTGCTGAACAGCCACTACAGCGGTCGTGAAGAGTGGCTGTATCACCAGCAACATGAGCTATTACGGGTTCGCGTCTCCGGCACCTTTGCCTCCAACCACTACAACTTGTTGAAGAAGGCTGCGCTGGTGGGCGCGGGCATCGCACGTTTGCCATCCTACGTACTACACGCGGAATTGGCTGACGGTCGCCTGCGCTGGCTCCTGCGTGATTATCAGACCCGCAGCATGCCGATGTACCTGGTGCATCCGTACCAGGGCGGCCTGCCGCGCCGCACCCAGGTATTGGCGGATTATCTCGTGGGCTGGTTCAAGCGCAGCGGCGAGGCCCTGGATCGCCTTTAGCGGTAGCGCCGTGCAATCAGGTGATCGATGGAGAAGCAGCCCGGTCCCTTGGCCATCAACAGCAACAGCAGCGCGATCCACGTGCCGTGGGTCGGGTAGGCGTCCGGGTACACGAACAGCTGAATGGTCAGGGTCATGCCCAGCAACGCCAACGCCGAGAACCGTGTGGCAAACCCCACCAGAATCAGCACCGGGAAAAAGTGCTCGGCGAACGCAGCCATGTGCGCGGCCACTTCCGCTGACAGCAGTGGCACGTGGTATTCACTGCGAAACAGCGGCAGTGTGGACGGCGCCAAGTGTGGCCAGCCCAGTTGGAAGGTGCCGCCGATCAGGTCCACGGCGAAGCCTTCGACCTTGGTCTGGCCGGATTTCCAGAACACTGCCGCAATCGAGAAGCGTGCGACGAAGGCGATCAGGCCGTAGGGGATTTTCTCGAAGAGCTGAATGATCCGTTGGATCAGGCCGGGAGCGGTGGCGTTCATGGCGATACCTTTTGTTCTGTGTGCAAGTGGGTGATGGCGCCGTGGCCAATCAGCAGCGCCAGGCATTGGTGCAGGTCAAATTCGGCGGCCGCATCAAGGGCATAGGCCACGGCCATTTCCAGCGGCCAGCCGTTTTGCAGGCTGTTGATAAACGCCACTGAGCCGCTGTCGATGTGGAACACCTTCACGTCCAGGCCGCTGCGTAATATCAGCGCGCTTTGGGCATGGAAAGGGTCGAGGGTAGCGAGGGATTCGGCTGTCTGATGCGCGGCCCATAATCCCACCACGGCGTAGGACGAGTTCAGGGTGGCGAGGGACGGATGCAGTTGCAGGCGCAGATCGCTTACGTCTGATTGGTGTTGCAGGGCGGCGATGACGTCCTGTTGATCCAGTGCCACCGCGTCTGCGGCGTGATAGGCCCTGACCCGCAGCCGCTCCAGGCGTGCCACGTCAGCCAGGTAGGGCACGCTGGCGGCGGGGGCAAAGCCCTGGATAAAGTCGGCCAGGTCGCCGCCGTACTCATTGATCAGCGCGCTGGTCGGCGGGAAACCCTGAACATACACGCCGGCCATTGCGCGAAAAAACTCATCGCCTACCAATTGCAACGTGACCGGGTAGCCGGCTGCCAGGGCGTTAATCAGCGAGCTGTGAACATTGTTGCGATACACCGCAAAACGGCTGGCGGGATCGGCACCGTTGTAGCTGAACAAGCCTTGTGGGCAGCTCTCATCGGGTGACAGCAGGGCACTGGCGAATACGTCATGACGGCTCATGGGCGCGCCTCCAGCAGGAAGCGTTCGGCCTGGCGCGCTTCGGCGTGCAGCACGCTGAAGGCCGGCACCTGGTTGTCACGCTCGATCAGTGTGGCGACTGGCCCGGTGCGCGCAAGCACGTGCTGGTAAAGCTGCCATACCGCGTTGTCGATCGGCGCGCCGTGATCATCAATCAGCAAACGATCACCAAGGCTGTCAGTGTCTTCGGCAAACCCTGCCAGATGAATCTCGCCCACCGCGTGCAGCGGCAAGGCATCGATGTACTTCAGCGGGTCTTGCTGGTGGTTGATGCACGACACATACACATTGTTGACGTCCAGCAGCAGCCCGCAGCCGGTGCGGCGGATCACTTCGCTGATGAAGTCGGTCTCTTGCAGGGTGGAGCACTGGAACTGCAGGTAGGTCGAGGGGTTCTCCAGCAGCATTGGCCGTTGCAGTCGGGTTTGGACCTGGTCCACGTGTTCGCACACCCGCGTGAGGGTTTCATCGTCATACGCCAGTGGCAGCAAATCATTGAGAAACACCGGGCCGTGGCTGGACCAGGCCAGGTGTTCGGAAAAGGAGTGGGGTTGATAGCGTTCGATCAGCCTCGCAAGGCGCGCCAGGTGGTCATCGTTCAGCGGACCTTCGCCGCCGATCGACAGGCCCACACCGTGCAGCGACAGCGGGTACTGTTCGCGGATCAAACCCAGGTAGTGATGGAAAGGCCCGCCGGCCACCATATAGTTTTCGGCGTGGACTTCGAAAAAACCGATGTCGGGGGAAGTCTTGAGCACTTCATTGAAGTGCTCGTTCTTGAGCCCCAGCCCGGCCCGACGGGGGAGGCCAGGCGCCTGAGCCTGGGAGATGGAGTGGGTGCATGAAAGCGTCATCGTCAGTACTCAGGCTGCGCAGGGTTTCAGGACTTGGCGGTGAAGGCCGCTTCCTGGCCAAAACCGCTTGGCGAGGTGGCGCTTGGGGTTTTAAGGCAGGTGCCGGCCGGGACCAATTTCCAGGCGTTGGCTTGATCCTTGACCTTCGAGGTGCCCGCGCAAGAGGTGCCAGCGCCTGCAGCGCAATCGTTCTTGCCGGCTTCGGCCACACCGAAGCATTTTTGCATGTCATCGGCAGCGTGGGCGGTGGTGGTCAGGGCGGACAGGCTCAGGGCCGAACCCAGGGCCAGGATGAGGGTAGCGGCGGACAGCGAACGGGTTTTGGTAGTCATGGTGTATCTCCAGCAGTGGGTTGAGTTGGCAAGCTTAGTTGCCTGCTTACACCACTAGAGATAGGGAGGAGGGATTCGTTACAAACCTGGCGAAAATAATTTCAGGTTTCGCCAAACAAGTGTGGGAGCTGGCTTGCCTGCGATGCTGACGCCTCGGTGTTTCAGTTCCACCGAGGCGATGCTATCGCAGGCAAGCCAGCTCCCACAGAGGCCGGCTTTTACTTCCAGACGGCATCAACCGCCCAAATAAGCCTCACGCACTTTCGGATCGGTCAGCAGTTGCTCGCCGCTGCCCTGCATCACCACCCGGCCGTTTTCCAGCACATAGGCGCGGTCGGCGATCTTCAGGGCCTGGTTGGCGTTCTGCTCCACCAGGAACACCGTTACACCGTCCTTGCGCAGCTGCTCGATGATGTCGAAGATCTGCTGGATGATGATCGGCGCGAGGCCCAGTGAGGGTTCGTCCAGCAGCAGCAGCTTGGGCTTGCTCATCAGCGCGCGGCCGATGGCGAGCATTTGCTGTTCACCGCCCGACATGGTGCCGCCACGCTGGCTGAAGCGTTCCTTGAGCCGCGGGAACAGGTGCAGCACCTTGTCCATCTGCTCCTGGTAGTCGCCCTTGTCGGTGAAGAACCCGCCCATGGCGAGGTTCTCTTCCACGGTCAGGCGGGCAAACACTCGACGACCTTCCGGAACCACCGCGATGCTCTTGCGCATGATTTCAGAGGACGCCTGGCCCACCAGCTCTTCACCCATGTAGCGGATGCTGCCGCTGTGGGCCTGGGGCGAACCGCACAGGGTCATCAACAGGGTGGATTTGCCGGCACCGTTGGCGCCGATCAGGGTGACGATCTCGCCCTGGCGCACTTCCACGTTAACGCTGTGCAGCGCCTGGATCTTGCCGTAGAAAGTGGAAACGTTTTCGAATTGCAGCATTTTACGCTTCCCCCAAATAGGCTTTGATCACGGCCGGGTTGTCGCGGATCTGCTCCGGCGTACCGTCGGCCAGTGGCGTGCCCTGGTTGATCACGACGATATGGTCGGAGATGCTCATGACCAGTTTCATGTCGTGTTCGATCAGCAGCACGGTGGCGTTGTTTTCTTCACGCAGCACACTGATCAGCGCCTTGAGGTCTTCGGTTTCCCTTGGATTCAAGCCGGCGGCCGGTTCGTCGAGCATGAGGATCCGCGGGCGGGTCATCATGCAGCGAGCGATTTCCAGGCGACGTTGCTGACCGTAGGCCAGGGTGCCGGCAGGGCGGTTGGCAAACTCGGTGAGGTTGACCTTGTCCAGCCAGTACTCGGCGTACTCCATGGCCTCGCGCTCGCTTTTGCGGAACGACGGGGTCTTGAACAGGCCTGCAAAGAAGTTGGTGTTCAGGTGACGATGCTGGGCGATCAACAGGTTCTCGACCGCCGTCATGTCCTTGAACAACCGCACGTTCTGGAAGGTCCGCACCACGCCCTTGCGGGCAATCTCGTGGCCGGCCAGGCCCTGGATCGGCTGGCCGTCCAGCAGGATGGTGCCGCCCGCCGGCTTGTAGAAACCGGTCAGGCAGTTGAACACCGTGGTCTTGCCGGCGCCGTTGGGGCCGATCAGGGCTACAACCTGTTTCTCTTGCACGGTCAGGGCCACGCCGTTGACCGCCAGCAAACCGCCGAAGCGCATGCTCAAGTTTTCGACTTTCAGGATCTCGCGGCTCATTTGCGCAGCTCCATGTGTGGACGTTGCATGGGCAGCAGGCCTTGAGGGCGCCAGATCATCATCAGTACCATCATGGCGCCGAACATCAACATGCGGTATTCGCTGAACTCACGCATCATTTCCGGTAGCAGGATCATCACGATCGCGGCGAGGATTACCCCAAGCTGCGAGCCCATGCCACCCAGTACCACGATGGCGAGGATGATTGCCGACTCGATGAAGGTGAACGACTCCGGCGTCACCAAACCCTGGCGAGCGGCAAAGAAGCTGCCGGCGAAACCGGCGAAGGTTGCCCCGAGGGTGAAGGCCGAAAGTTTGATGATTGTCGGGTTCATGCCCAACGCACGGCAGGCGATTTCATCTTCGCGCAGCGCTTCCCACGCGCGTCCGATCGGCATGCGCAGCAAACGGTTGATCACGAACAAGGCCGCCAGCGCCAGCAACAACGCCACCAGGTACAGGAACACCACTTTGCTCACCGGGTTGTAGTCGATCCCGAAGTACTCATGGAAGGTCTGCATGCCTTCGGCCGCGGTGCGGTCGAACGACAGCCCGAAGAACGTCGGCTTGGGGATGCTGCTGATGCCGTTGGGGCCGCCGGTGATATCGGTGAGGTTACGCAGGAACAGACGGATGATTTCGCCGAAGCCCAGGGTCACGATCGCCAAATAGTCACCACGCAAGCGCAGTACCGGGAAGCCCAGCAGGAAGCCAAATGTGGCCGCCGCCATGCCGGCCAGCGGCAGGCAGATCCAGAAGCCCCAGCCCAGGTAGTGCGAGAGCAGCGCGTAGGTATAGGCACCCACGGCGTAGAAACCCACATAACCCAGGTCGAGCAAGCCGGCCAGGCCCACCACGATGTTCAGGCCCAGGCCCAGCAACACGTAGATCAGGATCAGGGTGGCGATATCCACCGCGCCACGGGAACCGAAGAACGGCCAGATCAACGCGGCCACGATCAGGCCGATGATGATGTAGCGCTGGGTGCGCGGCAGGGTCAGGAACTGGCTGACCTTGGGCGACACCAGTGGGCCACGGTTGCCTTTGAACAGGGCACCGACCTGCTGGGTAAACAGCACGCGCAGGAACATCAACACCGAGCACAAGGCAATGATGGTCAATGTCACCGGACCGGTGCCATGCACTTCAAGGTTGATCCCGACAATGCTCAACTTGAGCCCGAGTACCGGAAAGGCCACGGCCCAGACCAGCAAGGCGCTGAAAAACGCCGATTTAAGATATCTGCTCATACTTTCTCAACCTCCGGACGGCCCAGAATGCCGGTCGGCCGGAACAACAGCACCAGAACCAATAGACCGAATGCCACCACGTCCTTGTACTGGTCGCCGAACACATCAGCGCCAAAGGCTTCAGCCACACCCAGCACCAGCCCGCCGAGCATCGCGCCCGGAATGCTGCCGATGCCGCCCAATACCGCCGCAGTGAAGGCCTTGAGGCCCACCAGGAAACCGGCGTTGGGGTTGATCACGCCGTACTGCATGCTCAACAACACGGCGGCGACAGCGGCCAGTGCGGCACCGATGACGAAGGTCAGGGCGATGATGTTGTTGGTGTTGATGCCCAACAGGTTGGCCATCTTGATGTCTTCGGCGCAGGCCCGGCAGGCGCGTCCCAGACGGGAGCGGGAGATGAACAGGGTCAGGCCGAGCATCGCCACCAGGGTGACGACGAAGACCAGGACCTGCATGTAGGAAATCAGCACTTCTTGTGCGCCACCTGGGCCGAAGGAGAAGTTCCCCGGGATCAGGTTGGGAATGGATTTGTCCTTGGAATCCTGGGACAGCAGTACGGTGTTCTGCAGGAAAATCGACATGCCGATCGCAGAGATCAGCGGGATCAAGCGGTTGCTGCCACGCAAGGGGCGGTACGCAACGCGTTCGATACTGTAACCATAGGCACTGGTTACGACGATGGACGCCAGGAACGCAGCGGTCATCAACAGCGGCAGGGAATGGATACCTAGCATGGCCAGCCCGGCAAGGGCGATGAAGGCCACGTAGGAACCAATCATGTACACCTCGCCATGGGCGAAGTTAATCATTCCAATGATGCCGTAAACCATTGTGTAGCCAATGGCTATCAAGGCATAGGTGCTGCCAACGGTCATGCCGTTAACCAGCGTTTGGAAAAAATGATAGATCTCAGGCATTACAGCGCTCCTAAAAACCCGATACGCATTTCACTGGTGGAGTCATTTCCGGCTCGGTGCCCTGTTCTGTGACAGAGGTTGCACAAAGCGTTTGCCAGCGAACCGCTGGTGACGGTTTTAAGATTTTCAGGTGAGCCAGCGCCCGGATCGCGGGTGACAGGCCCATAAACCTCGTAAAACAAAGCCCACTGCTTGCACAGTGGGCTTGTTGACCAGAAACGCCTGGCTTACTGAGGGGAAACTTCGGTTTTTGGTTTGCCGAAGTGCCATTCGTAGACCACGAACTTGAAGTCCTTCAGGTCGCCCTTGGCGTCGAAGCTCAGGTCGCCGGTTGGGGTCTTGAAGTTACCGGCGTGGATGGCAGCAGCCACTTTGGCGGTGTCTTCGCTCTTCGCGGCAGTGATACCGCCGGCGATCACTTCAACAGCCGAGTAGGCCGGGAACACGAACGGACCGGTTGGGTCCTGCTTGTTCTTGGCGAACTCTTCAACGATTGCCTTGTTGGCAGGATCGGTGTCGAAAGACTTCGGCAGGGTAACCAGCAGGCCTTCGGAGGCGCCTTGGGCGATTTGCGAGATGGAGTCGTTGCCGACGCCTTCTGGGCCCATGAACTTGGCGTCCAGGCCTTTTTCCTTGGCTTGGCGCAGGATCAGGCCCAGCTCAGGGTGGTAGCCGCCGTAGTAGACGAAGTCGACGTTGGCTTGCTTGAGTTTCTGAATCAGCGAGCTGAAGTCTTTATCGCCAGCGTTGATGCCTTCAAAGACGGCGACTTTCACGCCTTTCTTCTCGAGGGTCTGCTTAACGGCGGTAGCGATGCCTTCACCGTATTGCTGCTTGTCGTGAACGACGGCAACCACTTTTGGCTTCACGTGGTCGGCGATGTAGTTGCCGGCAGCCGGGCCCTGGGCGCTGTCCAGGCCGATGGTGCGGAAGATCAGCTTGTAGCCACGGGAGGTGATTTCCGGGCTGGTGGCCGCCGGGGTGATCATGATCACGCCTTCGTCTTCGTAGATGTCGGATGCTGGCTGAGTGGAGCTGGAGCAAAGGTGACCGACCACGAACTTGACGCCGTCGTTGACCACTTTGTTGGCGACGGCCACGGCTTGTTTAGGATCGCAAGCGTCGTCGTATTCTTTGGCTTCGAGCATTTTGCCATCGACGCCGCCCTTGGCGTTGATGTCGGCGATGGCCTGTTTGGCACCCATGAACTGCATGTCGCCGTACTGGGTCACAGGGCCGGTTTTAGGGCCGGCAATACCGATCTTGATGGTGTCAGCTGCGAACGAATGGCTGGCAACCCCGGCCAGGACCATAGCGGCAAACAGTTTGGAAATCTGCTTAGTAGCCTTATTCATAGTGCTCCACTCTTACTGTTGTATTTTTTATAGTTCTAGCGGCCTTGTGAGCTGCAGAACCGGATCAGATATCTGGGATATCCCCCGGCAGCGGCCTGGCAACTGTACCGGTACAGTGTAGAGCGCCGGTTGATCGCTTGAAAAGCTGGCTGCTGGGGGCAAAACCCGGGTATGTCGCTTAAATGAAAGAAAAAGACAGAATTGCGGCGGGGTGATGCCAGAGTCTCGGGCAATCCTTGGCTTTCCTGACACTTTCGTTCGGTGCCTCATTTGCAACTGGGTTTTTCTGCCTGGTGCTCGACGGTATGATTGCGCCGATTTTTTCTACAGGTGAACTCCCATGACGCAAGAACCTAGCACCCTCTATGCCAAGCTGCTTGGTGAAACCGCCGAAATTTCCTGGAAGGAGCTTGAGCCGTTCTTTGCCAAGGGTGCCCTATTGTGGGTCGACGCCGGGCTGGATTTGATCGAGGCCGCCGAGGGGATGGCTGAGGATAACCGTGACAAAGTCGCTGCCTGGCTGGCTGCGGGGAGCTTGGGCGAGGTGTCTGCGACGCGGGCATTGGACCTGGTTGAGCGGGGGCCGGCGCTTTGGGCGGTGGTGGTTTCGCCTTGGATTCTGATCCAGGAAAGGGCGGCGTAGGAAGTGTCTGCACAAAAATGGTGCGGGATTTTTCGGAGTTTGAGTGTGTAGCGGGGTAACTGGTTTCGCCGTGATGGCATGTTGCCGTAGAGAAAGGTCACAGGCGGGGGTTACGTGCGCGTCATGGGAACAGTTTTGCTCGCGTCGGAATGCGGTGGGAATTGTTTCTGGGTGTGAGTTTTGGGTGTTTATCCGTTGCTGCGGTAACGGCTGATATTGGTTCCGCTCTTACAGCGGGTCACTTTTGAAAAGCGCAAAAGTAACCAAAACGCTCTGCCCCGCCTGTCGGCACCTCGCTTAGGCTCGGTGTGCCCTCACTCCGGCATTGCTCCGCGGGCCGCCGCGACGGCCCGTCCCTGGCCCGTCGCGGCTAAACCGGCGTCCTGCCGGTTTACCCGCTCCTCAATCCCTGCGTTCGGCCTCGGGCTGAATGGGGCAGTCAGGTCAAAATCAAGAGCAAGAGCACGGCGGCCTGAAAGCCGACCTGAGTGTTAAAAGCCAAGGCAAAAGCTGTAGGAGCTGGCTTGCCGGCGATGCAGGCGACTCGTTCTTTCAGATACACAGAGGCGATGCCATCGCAGGCAAGCCAGCTCCCACATTTGAACCGTGCCCGCCCGCTTTAGCTTTTGATCTGGCTTTTAACACTCAAGCCGGCCTGTAGGCCGCTGTGTTCTTGATCTGCTTGTGATCTTGATCTTAGGCGCCCCGTCAACCACGCTGGCCGAACGCAGGCTTTGGAGCGTGGGTAACCCGGCAGGACGCCGGGTTAGCCGCGCTGGGCCAAGGATGGCCCATCGCGGCGGCCCACGGTCCAAAGCCTGCGTGAGGGCACACCGAGCCTAAGCGAGGTGCCGAGTGGTGGGGCAAGAGCCTTTTGGTTACTTTTGGGCTCCTTTCAAAAGTGACCCGCCGTAAGGGCGGAACCCATATCGGCAACAACCCAAATAACGGATATACACCCCACCCAAGAAACAAGCCTACGCAGTCTTCCCGGTATGGTTGTTCAGCGAAATAACCTTGGTCTTCCCAATCCGGTGACGATAAATCTCACGCAGGTACTTGATCGCCTTCTTCACACAATCCCGCGACAGCCGAATATCGTTGATCGACACAAACTTGTCCTTGTCGTTGATCAACTCACGATACTTCTTCTCATACATCGGTTTGATCGCATACCAGTTGGTATCCAGAATCTTCGCCGGGTTTTCAAACTCATTGAGTAACTCGTCAATCCGGCCCTCATCAAAATCCTCATGGATGATGAAATCCAAAATCGAATTATCCAGCGTGTCATCAAAGCGATACGGGTTGCGCGCAAAGCAGCGCTTGATAAACGCCACGATCAACGTCAAAAAGTCATCCGACAAACATGGGCTCTTGGCGATCAACGTCGTCAGCGACAAGTTGGCCGACGCCCCGATCACCAACGCATAACGCTTGAGCGTGGTATTGGGAAACAGGCTGTTGAGGTGCGTCTTGAGCCGGTTCAGGTCCATATAGGACAGTTTGTAATCCTTGGGCAACGATACAATCGACACCACCGACGAGCAGTTCTTGAAGAAGTGCAAGTCATGCAGCGCCGCCGCGTCATACCCGGAATTCTTGTACTGCTCCAGCGATGCCTTGTAGCGCTTGGACTCGATCGGCAACAGGCTGATACCTTCGATCGCCTGGGTCACTTTGTTGAAGTGCGGCAAATCAATGGAGCGGAAAAACAGGTCATCGATATTCAGCCGCTGCGGCTCTTTTTCGAACACCTTGAACTTGTCGCTCGACGGCGCCGGGGTTTCCGGCACCACGGATTCGGCGTAGGCAATCGCCACCGGACCGGCCAGGCTCATGAACAGGTCGTTGGCATCCAGGCGGATGGTTTCGCCGATGTCGATCCCGGCCCGACGGAAGTAGTTCTGGTCGTAGTCGGTCGTCACCGCCTGGGCCGTCAGAATGTTGAAGATCTGCTGCGAGATGTATTGGTTGGCATGCTTTTCCATGGCATTGACGTCAATGTTCTGGATGTTACCGTCATCGCTTTCCTCGGCATACCGCATGATGTCGTTGGAGATCAGCATCATCGCGTTCCACGGCCGGATGCGGCCTTTCACGCTGGCTTCGCTGCTGTCTTCATTGTCGAAGTTGTACGAGAAGTCCCATTCTTCTGACAGGTATTTGCACAACAGCCGCCCGGCGTTGATGTGCAGTGCCTCAGACATTTCGCTGCGGTGGTCGGAGATGTTCGGCAGTACGCAAATGCCGCTGGTGAAGATCGGCTCGAACACAAAGGCATGGCCGCTCTTGCTGTCGTGCTCGTCGGCAGGCTTGGTGTCGAACGTCTTGTTCATGTACGAGTGCTGCTGGGCCAGGCCGAATTCCGAGGCCATGCCCGAACCGGTGCCGCCGCCAGCGCTGAAGATCGAGAAGTACAGGCGCGACTGGTTGGCCTTGATGCCGCAGGAGTCGATCAAGTACGAGTGGATCATCTTCCAGTCGGGGCTGGAAAAGCGCTGGGTGTCTTTGTTGAGGATGATCTTGGCCAGGTACTGGCCGAGGATCGGTGCGTTACCGGCGCCGCCAGCATGGACTTCCGAGAGGTCCATGATTTTCATCTTGCTGTAGTCGCGCAGGAAGCCGCTTTTCTCACCCTTGCGCGAGAAACGGATGCGCCCGGCGATGTCCTTGTCCAGGTCACCCAGCATCACCAGTGGCTCGACCAGAAACACCGGCTTGGTGCCTTTGTTCGAGCCCAGGCGCAGGTTGTTGCGAATCCACTGGGCCGGGCGGTAGCCCTTGTCGGTGGACTTGTCTTCGTTGCTGAATTCGTTGAGATAAAACTTGCGGGCGTTGTACACCAGCTCCGCCACATCCAGGGCAATGTTCGAACCGCAGCGGCCCAGGCCGATCAGGCACACCGACGGGAACTCTTGCTCGTTGCGCAGTTCACCGTCGACTTCCAGGTGCGGCGCGCGCGGGAACACCATGTCGCGCAGGCCGTCGAGGTTATCGAGGATGCGGTCGGTGTTGGTCTCGGTGAAGTACAGGTATTGCTGGGTGGCCAGCGGGCGGGCGGTGCTCAATGACTTTGAACCTGAGGGTTTTTCCGCAGGAGCTGTCAGCAACACGTCGGATACCGCGGTGGCAGAGTTATTTTTAGAAGTCATTGTGCGCCATGTGCCTGGACGGATGGCTGAAGAAGCATCAAATAGCCATCACGGAATGAGAGATCGCGACTTTACAGTGCGTCCTGGTCCTGGGCGATAGGGTTTAACCCTAGGGTTTTTAGGGGGAATCCTGGCCGGACTCTGATGAATCGGCCGTTCGTCGGAGTTCTTTAACGAAATGATGGCGAATTGCCAAATCCGTGGGAGCAAGCCCCTCCCACAGTTTATTCAGATTCAGCGAATTGGCCGAACGATGGAGGCGGGGCCCGTACGACCTGAAGGCGGGTCTTTCGGCGCGGCTTCTGTGCCGGTGAGGCCCAGCAGGCTGAACATGTTGTGCTGATCGAGGCCGTTGATCACCGCGCCAATATCACTCATCGGCACCGCTGCACTGAGCAGGTAACCCTGAACGAAATCACAGCCGTGTTGCTGCACCACTTCAAACTGTTGCAGGGTTTCCACGCCTTCGGTCACCACCTGCAAGTGCAGGGTATGCGCCATGCCGATGATGGCCTGGACGATCTCGATGTCGGCGTTGGACTTGGGAATGTCCTGGATAAAGGAGCGGTCGATTTTCAAGGTGTTCAGCGGCAGGCGCTTGAGGTAGGCGAGAGACGAATAACCGGTGCCGAAGTCGTCGATCGACAGCGACACGCCCAGGGCGCGAATTTGTCGCAGCAGCGCCAGGGTGCTGCCGATGTTGCCCATCAGCGCGTTCTCGGTGACTTCCAGTTCCAGGCGGTGGGCGGCAATCCCGCCGAAGCGCAGGGCGCTCTCGATTTCATCGGCCAGTTCGTCACGAGCCAGGTTCAGGGCCGAACAATTCACGGCCATGATCAGTTCGGTGTGGCCCTGCTCCGAAAGCAGGCTCAGGTCATGGCAGGCTTGGCGCAGCACCCAATGGTCAAGTTCGGCAATCAGCCCGTTGTTTTCGGCAATGCTGATAAACCGGTCAGGGGTGAGCAGGCCATGTTGGGGATGCTGCCAGCGCACCAGCGCTTCAAGGCGCGTGATCTTGCCTTTTTTCAGGTCAAGGATCGGTTGGTAGAACAACACCAGTTCGTTCTTGCCCCGTAGCGCGGCGCGCAGCTCTTCTTCGAGTTGGAGTTCCAGGAAGGCCCGGGTTTTCAGGTTGGAGCTGAAGAAATTGAGGCTGTTTCGCCCGGCATCCTTGGACTGATACAGCGCCAGGTCAGCGGTTTTCAGTAGTTCTTCGCTGGTCTTTCCGTCTTCGGGGAAGAGGCTGATGCCGATGCTGGTGGTCATCACCATGCGCCGGCCGGCCAATTCGATGGGGTCTTTCATTTTCTGCATGATGCGCTGGGCCATGTGCCGCGCTTCATCGCGATGGTGGATGCTGATGAGGATGCAAAACTCGTCCCCGCCAAATCGCGCGACCACGTCGTCATGGCTGCGCACCGAGCTTTTGATATGGCTGGCCAGCACGGTGAGCAACTCGTCACCGGCGTCATGGCCGAGGCTGTCGTTGATGCGCTTGAAGTGGTCGATATCCAGGAAGATCACCGCCAGCATGCCGTCGCTGGCGGTTTTTTCTGCGAGCTTTTCGGCAAAAATCTGGTTGAAGCCGCGACGGTTGAGCAAGCTGGTCAAGGCGTCGTAGTGCGCCACCTGTTGCAGGGAGGCCCGGGCCTGGTCCAGCTCGGTGAGCAGTGCATTGACCCGGCGCAGGTCGGTTTCCTTGTGTTGCAGTTTCTTGTCCGCCAGGGCGGCGCTGATGCTGCTGCCGATCACCAGTAAGGCGATGACTGCCACCAGCAGGCCCAACTGGATCGGGTTGTTGTCGACGGGCAATGCCGCCGGCACGACATCCTCCGGCACCAGTAGCTGCATGGCCGCCATGCCGGTGAAGTGCATGCTGATAATGCCGGCCCCGAGCACCAGGCTGGCTGCGTACTTGAGCAATTGATGAAACATGCCGGTGCCGTTGCGCAGGTACAGCGACAGCAGCAACGCCGCCAGGCTGGCACCGATGGCGATCACGACGGAGGCGAGGAACAACCCGGTCTGAAAATACACACCGGCTTCGGAGCGCATGGCGGACATGCCGACGTAATGCATCAGGGCAATACCCAGCCCCATCCACACCGACGCCAACATGTACTGATACAGGTGCAAATGCGCGTGACTGAGGGTTTGCATGGCGAACAGCGATGCGATCAGCGCGATCAGCAGCGAGGCAAACGTCATGATCAATTCGTAGTGAATCGCGATAGGCGCCTGGAAGGCCAGCATGCTGATGAAGTGGGTCGCCCAGATTCCGCCGGCCAGGCAGCCCGCGCCTACCCAGCGCCAGTGCCGTTGAGCCTTGGGGTTGTCCACATGGCCGACACGCTCGGCCATGTCCAGCGTGCCGAAGCCCGCTGCACACGCCACTACATACGCAAGTAGCACCAGAAAGGGGTTATGACTGCAATTGAGTAATAAGTGCCCGCTGTCCGGAAGGTCGGTAAAAAAATGCAAACCAAGCCATTCCATAGCATGTCCCGTTACAAAGTCTTCGCCTGACAATGCTTTGAGTATAGAGAGCCTGAGCGGGTTGCAAGGGTTGATGGCAGATTGCTTCTAATCATTTGGCGATGAAGTTATAAGCAACTAGAACTAAATGAATAGGGATGACCGCCAGTGTCGCCCGATGGAGTGACATCAGACTTACGAATCATTACAGACAATCCCCCCGAGCCTGACTAGATTGCAGGTTCCGGGCCCAGGATGCGTCTGGCATCGCGGCTCACATAACAATAAAAGAGACGGACCCATGCAGAACTCGACCCAAGCGGCGAATGCCTGGCGCATTCTGTTCCTGCTGTTCCTGGCCAACCTGTTCAACTTTTTCGACCGCACCATTCCCGCGATCATCATCGAACCCATCCGTATGGAGTGGCACCTCAGCGACTTCCAGCTCGGCATCATCGGCACCGCGTTCACCCTGGTTTATGCGATTGCCGGCTTGCCCCTCGGGCGCATGGCCGACACCGGCTCGCGCAGCAAACTCATGGGCTGGGGCCTGGCGGTGTGGAGCGGCTTGACGGCGGTCAACGGGCTGGTGGGCAGCTTCTGGACCTTTTTGCTGGTGCGCATGGGCATCGGCATCGGTGAGGCCAGTTATGCGCCAGCGGCCAACTCGCTGATTGGTGACCTGTTTCCGGCGCATCGTCGGGCCCGGGCCATGGGCATCTTCATGCTGGGCCTGCCCTTGGGGCTGTTGCTGGCGTTCTTCACCATTGGCGCGATGGTCAAGGCGTTCGACAGCTGGCGCGCGCCGTTCTTTATTGCGGCGGTGCCGGGGTTGATCCTCGCGGTGTTCATGTTCTACATCAAGGAACCCAAGCGCGGCGCTGCAGAAACCGTGCAAGTCTCCCAAGAGAAAGTCGACCGCCCGATTCGCCGGGTGCTGGCGGTGCCGACGTTCCTTTGGCTGGTACTGGCGGGCTTGTGCTTCAACTTCGCCACCTACGCCTGCAACTCGTTCCTGGTGCCAATGCTGCAGCGCTATTTCCTGCTGCCGTTGCAGGATGCGGCGGTGGCAACGGGGGTGATTGTCGGGGTGACCGGCTTATTTGGCCTGACGCTGGGCGGTTGGGTGGCAGACAAGATCCATCAGCGGGTGGCCAATGGTCGGCTGTTGTTCGCGGCGTGCAGCTTGATTATCTCCACCGTCACTACCGCCTGGGCGCTGCATGCGGGGCGGATCGAGATTGGTGTGTTTGTGGCGCTGTTCAGTGTCGGCTGGCTGTTTGCCTATAACTTCTACACCTGCGTGTACACGGCGATCCAGGACGTAGTCGAGCCGCGCCTGCGGGCGACGGCGATGGCACTGTTCTTCGCCGGCTTGTATTTGCTGGGCGGGGGCATGGGGCCGATTGTGGTGGGCGGGTTGTCGGATCATTTTGCCCATTCGGCGATGTATGCCGACGGTGCCCAGCAGATGACTGAAGCCTATAAGGCGGTGGGACTGCATGACGCCATGTACCTGATTCCGGTGGCGCTGTTTTTGACCATGCTGTTTCTGTTCCAGGCGTCCCGCAGTTTTGTGCGCGATGCCCTGCGGATGAAGGATGGATTGGGGGTGGTGGAGGTGCCGGCCAGGGCGGTTACTGCCTGAGATCGAGGTGAGGCCATCGCAGGCAAGCCAGCTCCCACAGTTGACCGAGTTGTTGCTGATGTACACCGTCAATGTGGGAGCCGGGCTTGCCCGCGATGAGGGCATCAAGGTCACCGATGAAACCCCGTGAATAAAAAAAGGCCCGCATTGCGCGGGCCTTTTTGTTTGGCAGGGTAGGGCGGCGAGGTTAGCCCGCGACCAACACCCGGATCGCTTCCAGTCGCAGCGCCGCCTTGTCGAGCATGGCCAGGCCTTGCTCGCGCTGTTGGCGCAGGGCAACCAGTTCGCTGTCACGCACAGTCGGGTTGACCGCTTGCAACGCGGTCAGGCGCGCCAGCTCTTCATCGGTATCCGCCGCCAGGCGACGTTGAGCCTCGGCCACACGCTCGGCGTGACGCGGGGCGATCTTCTCTTCACCGGCGTTGATCCGTGGCGTCAGCTGGTCGCGCTGGGCCTGGATGAACTTGTTGGCGCTGGCCCGTGGCACGCTTTCCAGCTGGTCGTTCAAGGTCAGGAACGAGACGCGGCCCGACAGGTCATTGCCGTTGGCGTCCAGCAGGCAACGCAGCGCCGCCGGTGGCAGGTAGCGGCCCAGTTGCAGCGAGCGCGGGGCAACCACTTCGCTGACATAGAGCAGTTCCAGCAACACGGTGCCCGGCTTGAGCGCCTTGTTCTTGATCAGCGCCACGGCGGTGTTGCCCATCGAACCGGACAACACCAGGTCCATGCCGCCCTGCACCATCGGGTGTTCCCAGGTGATGAACTGCATGTCTTCGCGCGACAGTGCCTGGTTGCGGTCGTAGGTGATGGTCACGCCTTCGTCGTCGCCCAAGGGGAAGCTGGCGTCGAGCATTTTTTCGCTGGGCTTGAGGATCAGTGCGTTTTCCGAATGGTCTTCGCTGTCGATGCCGAAGGCGTCGAACAGGGTTTCCATATAGATCGGCAGGGTGAACTGATCGTCTTGCTCGAGGATGTCTTCCACCAGCGCATCACCTTCGCCGGCGCCGCCGGAGTTGAGCTCCAGCAGACGGTCGCGGCCGGTGTGCAGCTCGGCTTCGAGGCGCTCGCGCTCTGCACGGGCCTCGTCGATCAGCGCTTGCCACTCACCGTCGTCGGCGTTTTCCAGCAGCGGCAGCAGGCGCGGGCCGAACTGGTGCTGCAAGGCGTTGCCGGTCGGGCAGGTATTGAGGAACGCATTCAGCGCTTCGTGGTACCACTGGAACAGCCGCTCTTGCGGGCTGGTTTCGAGGTACGGCACGTGCAGTTCGATCACATGCTTCTGGCCGATCCGGTCCAGACGGCCGATCCGTTGTTCCAGCAGGTCCGGGTGGGCCGGCAGGTCGAACAGCACCAAGTGATGGGAGAACTGGAAGTTGCGGCCTTCACTGCCGATTTCCGAGCAGATCAGCACCTGGGCGCCGAACTCTTCGTCTGCGAAGTACGCAGCGGCGCGGTCGCGTTCGAGGATGTTCATGCCCTCGTGGAACACCGTGGCCGGGATGCCGGAGCGCACGCGCAGGGCGTCCTCCAGGTCCATCGCGGTTTCGGCGTGGGCGCAGATCACCAACACTTTGGTGCGCTTGAGCATTTTAAGCTGGTCGATCAGCCACTCGACGCGCGGGTCGAAACGCCACCAGCGTTGTTCTTCGTCCACGTCCGGCTGCGACTGGAAGCTGACTTCCGGGTACAGCTCGGCGTGCTCGCCCAGGGGCAGTTCGAGGTATTCGTCCGGGCACGGCAGCGGGTAGGCGTGCAGCTTGCGCTCCGGGAAGCCTTGCACGGCGGCGCGGGTGTTGCGGAACAACACACGGCCGGTGCCGTGGCGGTCCAGCAGTTCGCGCACCAGGCGGGCACTGGCTTCGGCGTCGCCATCGTTGACGGCAGTCAGCAGCGCTTCGCCTTCGTTGCCGAGGAAACCCTGGATGGTCTTGTGGGCGGCTGGAGACAGGCGGCCCTTGTCCAGCAGCTCCTGGACGGCTTCGGCCACCGGGCGATAGTTTTCGCTCTCGGCGCGAAAGGCGTGCAGGTCGTGGAAGCGGTTCGGGTCCAGCAGGCGCAGACGCGCGAAGTGGCTGTCCTGGCCCAGTTGCTCAGGGGTTGCGGTCAGCAGCAGCACGCCCGGAATCACTTCGGCCAGTTGTTCAACCAGCGTGTACTCGGGGCTGGCTTTCTCTTCGTGCCAGACCAGGTGGTGAGCTTCGTCGACTACCAACAGATCCCAGCCGGCGGCGAACAGTGCGTCCTGGGCTTTCTCGTCGTCCACCAGCCATTCCAGCGCCACCAGCGCGAGCTGGGTGTCTTCGAACGGGTTGGCAGCATCGCTTTCGATAAAACGTTCTTCGTCGAACAGCGCGACCTGCAGGTTGAAGCGGCGGCGCATCTCTACCAGCCACTGGTGCTGGAGGTTTTCCGGTACCAGGATCAGCACGCGATTGGCGCGGCCCGACAGCAACTGGCGATGGATCACCAGGCCGGCTTCGATGGTCTTGCCCAGGCCCACTTCGTCGGCCAGCAAAACCCGTGGCGCGATACGGTCGGCGACTTCACAGGCGATGTGCAGTTGGTGCGCGATAGGTTGCGCGCGCACGCCGCCCAAGCCCCAGAGCGCAGACTGCAACTGGCGGCTGGTGTGTTCCAGGGTGTGGTAACGCAGGGAGAACCAGGCCAGCGGGTCGATCTGGCCGGCGAACAAACGGTCGCTGGCCAGGCGGAACTGGATGAAGTTCGAGAGTTGGGTTTCCGGCAGGGTGACCTGCTCGTTCTGCCCATTGAGGCCGTGGTAGACCAGCAAACCGTCGACGTCGTCGACCTCTTGCACGGTCATTTTCCAGCCTTCGAAATGGGTGATGCTGTCACCCGGCGAAAACCTCACGCGAGTGAGGGGCGCATTCCGTAGCGCATACTGGCGAGTGTCGCCAGTGGCCGGATAGAGCACGGTCAACAAGCGGCCGTCCTGTGCCAGAACGGTGCCTAACCCCAGCTCTGCTTCGCTGTCACTAATCCAGCGTTGCCCCGGTTGATACTGCTGCGCCATGCTGCCTGACTCCCGCCGTGAAAAAGCCGACTATCTTAACGGAACGCGGGCCCCAGCCAAAGGACTCTGACAAAAACTACCAAGCTTTACAGGTGGTTCGGGCTGCAATCGACGGGTGGCAAGGCACTTGCGACTGACGACTGAGTCACAACTTGGCAAACGACGGCTCAAGTGGATGCCGCACCAGCCGACAGCCTGCTGACAGGAGACTAATAATTATGCTGCCACCCATGCTGCCCTTGAGTGTTGTGCCGGTCACGTCGCAGCTCGACCCGGTCCGTCAGAAACCGGATATCCCGCCCGTGGCGCCTGTTCAGGCAAGCTCCAACGAAAGCACCATCGACCTGCAAAAACGCGACCCCGAGGAAGCAGCACTGTTGCTGCGCGAGGAACAGCGACGCCAGCAGGAACAGCAAAGGCGCCGTCGCGAAGCCGACGAAGACCCGCAGGAGCACCTGGCCATTCCCGGTGACGAACTCAACGCCGACAACACCGTGCCCGTGGTGCCGCTGATCGAAGATGCGCTCCGGCAAGGCTTGTGGGTGGACGTCGAGGTTTAACCCCGCAACTCGTGCAGGGCGGCGAACAGTTGCTCGATGTCTTGCGCGGTATTGAGGTAACTCACAGAGATTCGCGCCACGCTCTGCAGCTGGCGGGCCTGCATGTCCAGTGGGGTGTAGGGCACGCCGTTGGCGCCAATGTTGATCCGCTTGAGCCCCAGGCGCCGTTTGAGCTCGAAGGCGTCCCAGCCGGCGAGGTTGAAGGCGATAAGGCCGGACTGGTTCGCGGCAGTTCCCAAATCATGCAAGGTAACCCCCTCGATTCGGCGCAGTTCTTCGCGCAGGCTCTCGCTTAGAAGCTGGACCGTCTGGCGGACGTGCTCAACCCCCAGCCGATTGATCTCCAGCAGCGCATTGCCCAGGCCTGCCAACAACGCGAATGACACTTCGCTGGTTTCAAAGCGCCGCGCGTCGTTGCGCAGATCAAAACCCGCAGGGCTCCAGGGTGCAGAAAGCACGTCGCGCTGGGCCGGGTTCAAACGCTCCAGAAAATCCGCCCGCACGTAGAGCAGCGCTGTCCCGCGCGGGCCCCGTAGATGTTTGCGCCCGGCACCCTTGAGCACATCGCACCCCAACGCTTGCACATCCACCGGCACTTGGCCGATGGCTTGCCCGGCGTCAATGAAGTAGGCGATACCGTGACGCCTGGCCAACTGGCCGATGGCCTCGGCGGGGTTGATCAAACCGCTGTTGGCGGGGAGCCAGGTCAGGTCGATCAACCGCACCCGGGCGTCGAGCATGGCTTCCAGGCCGGCGACAGACACGGCGCCGGTTTCATCGCAAGGGATCACCTCCACCTGTGCACCGGCTTGCACGGCCGACTGCATGCTCGCCAGGTTGCCACCCCATTCGTGGCGGCCCACCAGGATGCGGTCACCCGCTTGCCACGGGCCCAGGGCCTGGAACGCCATGCTCCAGGCGGTCGAGCCACTGCTGGCAAAGGCAATCGAGGACGCCGGCGCATTAAGCAATTGGGCAGCGGCGCGACGGGCTTTCTCCGCCAGCAGCGCACCGTGCTCGCCAGCTTCCATTGGGCCGTCGCGGGCTTCGCGCTGCAACTGGTCAATGATCGCGTCGAGCGTCCCCTGGCTGGGCAGGGATGCTCCAGCGTGGTTGAAGTGGACGATGCCCGACTGGCAGCCCGGCGTTTCGTCGCGTAGTGCCCGGACTTGCGCCAGGGACAGCACGGTCACGGTTGCAGCTCGAAAATCGCATCGATCTCCACCGCCACGCCGCCCGGGAGGCTGGCGACGCCCACGGCCGTGCGGGCGTGGCGGCCTTTGTCGCCGAGGGCGTTGACCAGCAGGTTCGAGGCGCCATTGGCCACCGCGCCCTGGCGCTGGAAATCCCCGCTGCTGGCGATAAACACGCCCAGCCGGATGATGCGTACCAGCCGCGAAAGGTCATCGCCCAGGGCATCGCTCAATTGCGCCAGCAGGCCCAGCGCGGCGAGTTCGGCAGCCTTGGCACCTTCGTCTTCGCTGATGGATTCGCCCAGCCGGCCAATGAACGTCGGTTTGCCGTCCTGCAGCGGGATTTGGCCGGAGATGAACAATTGGTTCTGGCTGATCACGTAATTGACGTAGTTGGCGATTGGCTGGCTGGGTGTCGGCAGGCTCAGGCCGAGGGCTTGTACACGTTGGGCAATGGAGTGGCTCATGTTGAATCCTCTTGGGAAGAGTCATCAGCATGGGGCAGGGCAATTTTTGCCGACAAACGGATAGATCTAACTCGACGTATCAAAATAACTCATGCGTCGGCACAGGTTTGCTGCAGCCACTCACTGAAACAGGTGGCTGCTTTGCTGATATCGCCTTGCGGGGTGATCAACCAGTAGCCGATCTCGCTCTGGTAGGGCGGCCAGTCGAAGGCTTTCACCAACGTGCCGTCCTTCAGTCGGCGTTCGATCAGGCGGTGACGGCCCATGGCAATGCCCTGGCCGGCGACGGCGGCTTCGACCACGATGTTGTAGTCGTGCAGCAGCGCCTTGGGGTAATGCTCCACGTCCACCTGGTAATGCCTGGACCAGTCGGTCCACTCAAAAGGGCGGTGCGAAGTGGCCATCAGCAATGGGCCGTTATCCAGTTGGCTGGCCTTGAACGCCGGGCTGCACACCGGCGACAGTGTTTCGCTCATCAGGCGCGTGGCCTGCACGTCGGCCCAGTCGCCCTTGCCGTAGCGAATCGCCAGGTCGACCTCGGCCGCGGCGACATCTGCCAGCTGAATCGCCGGTACCAACTCCACCTGGATGTGCGGGTAACGGCTCAGAAACCCGGCCAGTCGCGGCGCCAGCCACAAAGTGGCGAACGAGGCGAGCAGGCCGATGCGCAGCACGGTGGTGGCGGGTGGCGTTTGTTGCTGGCGGGTGGCGGCGGCGATGGCGTCAAGGGCCGGGCGGATTTGGTCGTAGTAGTGTTGGCCGTCTTCAGTCAGATCGATGGCGCGGGTGCGTCGGATAAACAGCGGCTTGCCCAGGTGCTGTTCGAGCTTTTGTACCTGATGGCTGAGGGCACTTTGGGTCACCGACAGCTCGGCGGCGGCCTTGATAAAGCTCAGGTGCCGGGCCACGGCCTCAAAGGCGCGCAGGGCCAGGAGCGGGGGAAGGTCCTTGTGCAGTGCCACGTCGAACGCTCTGTTTTAGGGGGGGAGAGGGGGATTTTGCGGGCAAATGCGCGGGATGACATCGATTTTGTTTACGCGGGATTGGCACAGGACGCATTATTGGAGCATCCAAGCCATTACGTAAGCCAAGCCATGAGTGATGACGACAAACTGATAGACCTGAACGCCGAGCGGGCCAAACGTGTGCATGACCTGAATGACAAGCGACTGAATGAAGTGCGCCAGGCGTTTGAGCAGGCGATGCCGTTGGGCAAGGCGAGGAAAAAGCCGAAAAATAAACCGAAAAAGCGTTGATATAGCCTGCATCGATTGATGCAGGTCAGTTATTCCCCTTCTTTACGCTCCGTCGTGGGCGACATTGATCCTCGTCAATTTCTTGCATCGTCTTCTTGGTTAACTTAGCCCTATCGCAACAGGGCAAGTGCAGGAGGCCAGTCATGTTTTTCGATAATGTGGTATTTGCCGGAGTGCTGACGGTTGGCCTCATGGTGATGTTCTTTGTCGGGTTTGGAATTTTTATCTGGAAAGACGCTAACAAGCGTAAGAAGCCTTAGGTCTTTTCGGGATACATGAGCACGCAAGGCATTTTGGGCGACTTCGGTCGCCTTTTTTTTGTTTTGGATTTTTTGATTTGTGTACATATCCGGTGCTGCGGTAACGGCTACAGCACGCAGCCTCGCTGGCGCTCGACAGCTGCTACGGGCGGTGTGGCTCTGCTTTTCTGTGGGAGCTGGCTCGCCTGCGATGCAGCCAACTCGGTCTTTCAGACATACCGATGTGATGCCATCGCAGGTAAGAGCGGAACCATAAGTCGCCGTTACCTAAATA
This sequence comes from Pseudomonas sp. Bout1, assembly GCF_034314165.1. Classification (GTDB taxonomy): domain Bacteria; phylum Pseudomonadota; class Gammaproteobacteria; order Pseudomonadales; family Pseudomonadaceae; genus Aquipseudomonas. The sequence goes on from NZ_JAVIWK010000001.1 coordinate 1,549,018, forward strand.
ACGGATATACACCCCAACCCCAGCCATAAAAAAAGGCGCAACCCTCACAGGTCGCACCTTCTTCGCAAACGCCAGAACCGTCAGCTACCCAAAGCCTTGGAAGCCAACCAGAACAACCCGGCCGAAAGGCCCACAGTCGCCGGTAGCGTCAACACCCAAGCCATCAAAATGGTCTTGACGGTGCCACCTTGCAACCCGCTCTTGTTAGCCACCATGGTACCGGCCACACCCGAAGACAACACATGGGTCGTGGAAACCGGCAAGCTGAAGATGTTGGCCAAGCCAATCATGCTGGCCGTGGTGATCTGCGCCGACATGCCCTGGGCGTAGGTCATCCCTTGCTTGCCGATCTTCTCACCAATGGTCAACACCACACGCTTCCAGCCCACCATGGTGCCCAGGCCCAGGGCCAACGCCACGGCCAGGATCACCCAGAACGGTGCATATTCGGTGGTAGCCGTCAGGTCCTTGCGCAACTTGTCCAGGTCCGACTTTTCACGCGCATCCAGGCCAGGCAACTTGCCGACCTTCTTTGCGGTGTCATCCAGGCACAACAGGTAACGACGCACTTCAATCCGATGCTCGGCGGTCAATGAATGGTAGTCAGAGACACCCTTCAAAGTACCCAGCAACGCATTGATAGTCGGTTCAGTCTGCTGCGGATTGCACTGGAACTTGCCCGGCAAATCATCTTTCACGCTTTTGCCCAAGGCAAGGAACTCACCAAGGGTTTCGTGATTGCGCTGGTAGAACTGATTCAAGTGCAGCGTGGCGTCGCGGGTACGCTCGATCTGGTAAGTGGTGCTGCCCAGGTCCAGTACAAACTGCGCCGGCACAATACCAATCAACACCAGCATGATCAGGCCAATACCTTTCTGCCCGTCGTTGGAGCCGTGCACAAAGCTCACGGCCATCGCCGAAATCACCAGTACAAGGCGGTTCCAGAAAGGCGGGTGCTTCTTGTCGTCGAGCTTGCGGCGCTGGTCCGGCGTCTTGTGCATCTTCGACAGCGGGCGCCACCATTTCAGGCCGAGCAGCACCAGGGCTGCCACCACGAAACCAGCCATCGGCGAGAACACCAGCGAGGCGCCGATATCGATCGCTTTCTGCCAGTTGACACCGTCAGCCAGAGGAATGTCGTTGATCAGGGCGTTGGCCAGGCCGACACCAAGGATCGAGCCGATCAGGGTGTGGGAGCTGGACGCCGGGATCCCGAAATACCAGGTGCCGAGGTTCCAGGTGATGGCCGCGGCCAACAATGAGAAGACCATGGCCAGACCGTGGCCGGTGTTCACATTGATCAGCAGTTCCACCGGCAGCAAGTGCACGATGGCATACGCAACACCGACACCACCGAGCAACACGCCGAGGAAGTTGAACACCCCGGAGAAGAACACGGCCAGATGCGGCGGCATGGCTTTGGTATAGATGACTGTGGCAACCGCGTTAGCGGTGTCATGAAAGCCATTGATGAACTCGAAGGCGAGGACAAAGGCCAGGGCGAGCAACAGGCTCACTAGAACCCAAGCATCCAGTCCGCTGAATAAATCGATCATGAAGGTTTTCTGACCCGGTCGTAAGGGGGCGCGATTATGCCAGAAAACATCGGTAATCAATGCACTAGCTGCTCATCGGTAACATTCTTCAATGAAAAAAAAGCCACGGGAAGGGCGCACCCCAGCGTTTTTGGGGCTTTGGCAAGTCTTTGATTTAAAACGAATAGGGCGAAAATAAACGGGTTAAACCGCAAAAAGGGGATGCCTGAAACAATTGTATGAAATTTCGGTAAGACGCCATGAAGGGGCGTCCCTCCACCAGTGCGGTACTGGCAGAGAGATGGCACCTCTGGAAGCTCAACCCGAATCGCTTATGGCTCTTCGGCCTTGAGGTCCTGTTCAATCTTTTGGATTTCCTGGGCAAAGGCCTGGTCGAGCAGACTGGCTCGTTTACGCCATGGCTTGCGTTCAGGTTCTGGCTGGGCGGCGTAGGTGGTGACTTCCCCGCCGTAAACATCCTTGTAACGTTGTTCCTGGCGCTCAAGTTCCGCGCGCAGTTCGTCTTTCGTCACATTGTTACCTAATTGAGTTGAGTTTAATTCCAGTGAAGCGCGATGCGGCAAAGGATAAACCAGTTCCTTATTGCAGGCGGCCACGGCACCGGAAGAAGAACAGCTGTCGTAGCAACAGTTTTGTTTTCACAGTCGCAAGCAATTGGCAGCATCTTGAATGAGTGTCAGGTACTTGCGAGGGGGCATGCACAAAGTCTGTACGTTGCCTGATCAGGCCCCACGGTTTGATACGGGCCTGGCCTCGCCTAGGATGCATTATAGCGATGCGTTTGAATAACACTATCGCGATCAAGTTAAAAAACGTCAACTTTGTGTGAGGGTTTTGTTACACGGGCATGTGAGGTTCTTGCTGAACTATTGGCGCCATAAATTCTGCGGTGTTCTACAAGCGGTAAATAAACCTTAAGTTCCCTCGTACATCAGCTGATTCCGAAGTCGATTGAAGGCAAGCCCAGCGGGGTGCTGGTTTGGATCACCCACCGACCGGCGGTCACAAATTGCGATAATCGAATGACCGTCCGATAATCGCCCAATGTTGTCCCTGTTGCCTTGTGTATCAATTGCACGGCGGCTTGTAATAGCAGTCACCTCCCGCTGCGGTTAAAAATAAGAGAAAGGACCCCAAATGAACGATCAATTGCGCAACTCCTTCGCATCAGTGGCGCCGCCGATCGTTGCGTCACCGGCCAAGCGCATCCAGGCGTTTACCGGTGATCCGGACTTCATGACTTCCCTGGCCCGTGGCCTGGCCGTGGTGCAGGCGTTCCAGGAGCGCAAGCGCCACCTCACCATCGCGCAGATCAGCCACCGCACGGAAATTCCTCGCGCAGCCGTGCGCCGTTGCCTGCATACCCTGATCAAGCTCGGCTACGCCACCACCGACGGGCGCACCTATTCGCTGCTGCCCAAGGTGCTGACCCTCGGCCACGCGTACCTGTCGTCCACGCCTCTTGCAGTGTCGGCCCAGCCGTACCTGGACCGCATGAGCGAGCAACTCCACGAAGCCTGCAACATGGCCACCCTGGAAGGTGATGACATCCTCTACATTGCCCGCTCCGCCACCACCCAGCGCCTGATTTCGGTCGACCTCTCGGTGGGCGGCCGCCTGCCGGCCTATTGCACCTCGATGGGCCGCATCCTGCTGGCCGCGCTCGATGATGCCTCGCTGCAGGACTACCTCGACCATGCCGACCTGCAAACCAAGACCAGCCGCACCCTCACCACCCCGCAAGCCTTGTTCGAATGCCTGCAGGAAGTGCGGCAGCAGGGCTGGTGCATCGTCGACCAGGAGCTGGAGCAGGGCCTGCGTTCCATTGCCGTGCCGGTGTACGACGCTTCCGGCCAGGTGCTGGCTGCGCTGAACGTCAGCACCCATGCCGGGCGGGTCAGCCGCAGTGAGCTGGAGCAGCGTTTCCTGCCGAGCATGCTCAGCGCCAGCCAGGAGTTGAGCGCCCAACTGTTTGCCTAAGCTGTTCGGTGATCGCACAGATCCCGGCCGGATGAATTGACGGTGTTTCCCCTGGCTTATTAATGTGCGGCAGCGCTCTGCGCCAAGCCAATAATAATGACGACTCAACGTCGTTCGCCCGCCCCTCGGTGTGGAAATAAAAATAATGAATCAGCCTTCACCTGTTGTCGGTACGTGCCTGGACGTTCAGTCCTTCATCAACGCCCAGCCACTGTCGCGGTACCAGTGGCGCGTGGTGATCCTGTGTTTTCTCATCGTTTTTCTCGACGGCCTCGACACTGCCGCCATGGGCTTTATCGCCCCGGCGCTGTCTCAGGACTGGGGCATCGACCGCGCCAGCCTCGGCCCGGTGATGAGTGCCGCGTTGATCGGCATGGTCTTTGGCGCCCTGGGTTCCGGGCCGCTGGCTGATCGCTTCGGGCGCAAGGTGGTGCTGGTGGGGGCCGTGTTGGTGTTTGGTGCCTTCAGCCTGGCGTCGGCCTACAGCAGCAACGTCGATCAATTGCTGATTTTGCGTTTTCTCACCGGCCTGGGCCTGGGCGCCGGCATGCCGAACGCCACGACGCTGCTCTCTGAATACACCCCCGAGCGCCATAAGTCGCTGCTGGTGACCAGCATGTTCTGTGGCTTCAACCTGGGGATGGCCGGTGGCGGGTTTATCTCGGCCAAATTAATCCCGACCTTTGGCTGGCACAGCTTGCTGATGATCGGCGGGATTTTGCCGTTGATCCTCGCGGTGGTGTTGCTGGTGTGGCTGCCGGAGTCGGCGCGTTACCTGGTGGTGCGCAATCGCGGTACCGACAAGGTGCGCAAGACCCTCGCGCCCATCGAACCAAGCATCGTCAACCAGGCCTCAAGTTTCAGCGTGCCCGAGCAAAAAACTGTCAAGGCGCGCAACGTGTTTGCGGTGATCTTCTCCGGCACCTACAGCGCCGGCACCTTGCTGCTGTGGCTGACTTACTTCATGGGCCTGGTGATTGTTTACCTGCTGACCAGTTGGCTGCCAACCCTGATGCGTGACAGCGGTGCCAGCATGGAACAGGCCGCGTTTATCGGTGCGTTGTTCCAGTTTGGCGGCGTACTGAGCGCAGTCGGCGTGGGCTGGGCGATGGACCGGTTCAATCCCCACAAGGTCATCGGCACCTTTTACCTGCTGGCCGGGGTGTTTGCCTACGCGGTGGGGCAGAGCCTGGGCAATATCACGCTCCTGGCGACGCTGGTGCTGGTCGCCGGGATGTGCGTCAACGGTGCGCAGTCGGCGATGCCGTCTTTGGCGGCGCGTTTCTACCCAACGCAAGGCCGCGCCACCGGCGTGTCGTGGATGCTCGGCATCGGCCGTTTTGGCGCGATCCTCGGTGCCTGGATGGGCGCGACCTTGCTGGGCCTGGGCTGGAACTTCGAACAGGTGCTGACGGCCCTGGTGATTCCGGCGGCATTGGCCACTACGGCGGTGGTGATCAAGGGCATGGTCAGCCATGCCGACGCTACTTGAAGCGATTTTTGTAGGCGCGAGCTTGCTCGCGAAGGTCTTTAACGATGACGTTGGCATTCTGAATGAACGCGGCGTCTTCAAGTTTTTCGCGAGCAACCTCGCCCCTGCAGGGAAAGATAGCTTGCAAACAATTCGTTCGATAATCGAACACTCAGTCGATTATCGGATTGTTTGGCTTCAACCCCCGGCTTAATCTTCAAGCACTTCGGCGCTGCCTCCAGCGCCTTTTTCGATCCATACCGGGAGCCTAACCCCATGGCTGAAATCCTTTCCCTGGCCGAGGCCGTCAAGCAGTTCGTGAATGACGGTGACACCGTTGCACTCGAAGGCTTTACTCACCTGATCCCTACGGCGGCAGGTCATGAAATCATTCGTCAGGGCAAGAAAGACCTGACGCTGGTACGCATGACGCCTGACCTGATCTACGACCAGTTGATCGGCGCCGGCTGTGCCCGCAAGTTGATTTTCTCCTGGGGCGGCAACCCGGGCGTGGGCTCCCTGCACCGGCTGCGGGATGCGGTTGAAAAGCAGTGGCCGCAACCGCTGGAGATCGAAGAACACAGCCACGCCGACCTGGCCAATGCCTACGTCGCCGGTGCATCCGGCCTGCCATTCGCGGTGTTGCGCGCCTACGCCGGCTCCGACCTGCCCAAGGTCAACCCGCTGATCAAGACCGTGACCTGCCCATTCACCGGCGAAGTGCTGGCGGCCGTGCCGTCGGTGCGTCCGGACATCACCGTGATCCACGCACAAAAGGCTGACCGCAAGGGCAACGTGCTGCTGTGGGGCATCCTCGGCGTGCAGAAGGAGGCAGCCCTGGCAGCCAAACGTTGCATCGTCACCGTCGAAGAAATCGTCGACGACCTCAACGCACCGATGAACGCCTGTGTGCTGCCAACCTGGGCCCTGACCGCCGTGTGCCATGTACCCGGCGGCGCGCATCCGTCCTACGCCCACGGTTACACCGAGCGTGATAACCGTTTCTACCAAGCGTGGGACCCGATCGCCCGGGACCGTGAGACGTTTACCGCGTGGATCAACGAATACATCCACGGCACCGCCAATTTCAGTGAATTCCAGGCCAAGCTGGCCACTGCGCAGGAGGCCCGATAATGGCTTACTCCACCAACGAAATGATGACCGTCGCCGCCGCCCGCCGCCTGAAGAACGGTTCGGTGTGCTTCGTCGGCATCGGCTTGCCTTCCAAGGCCGCCAACCTGGCGCGCCTGACGTCGTCGCCCGACGTGGTGCTGATCTACGAGTCTGGCCCGATTGGCGCCAAGCCCTCGGTGCTGCCGCTGTCCATCGGTGACGGCGAGCTGGCGGAAACCGCCGACACTGTGGTGCCGACCGGTGAGATTTTTCGCTACTGGCTGCAGGGCGGGCGTATTGACGTCGGTTTTCTCGGTGCGGCCCAGGTCGACCGTTTCGGCAATATCAACACCACCGTGGTGGGTGATTATCACCATCCCAAAGTGCGCCTGCCGGGTGCCGGTGGCGCGCCGGAAATCGCCGGCTCCGCGAAGAGCGTGCTGATTATCCTCAAGCAGTCGGCGCGCTCGTTTGTCGACAAGCTGGACTTCATTACCTCGGTTGGCCACGGCGAAGGCGGCGACTCGCGTAAACGCCTGGGCCTGCCAGGCGCTGGTCCCGTAGGAATCATTACCGACCTGTGCATCATGGAACCGGAGGAGGGCAGCCACGAGTTTGTCGTCACCGCCCTGCACCCCGGCGTGACCCGTGAGCAAGTGGTGGCGGCCACCGGTTGGGCGGTTCGTTTTGCCGACCAGCTGACCACCAGCGCCGAACCTACCGACATCGAACTGACCGCCCTGCGCGACCTTGAAGCGCGCACCGCTGCCGCCCACGGCCAAGCCCCCGGAGAAGCCTGATGCGCGACGTATTTATCTGTGACGCCATTCGTACCCCCATCGGCCGTTTTGGCGGTGGCTTGTCCACCGTGCGCGCCGATGACCTGGCGGCACTGCCGATCAAGGCCTTGATGGAGCGCAACCCGTCAGTGGACTGGAACGCGGTCGACGAGGTGTTCCTGGGTTGCGCCAACCAGGCCGGCGAAGACAACCGCAACGTGGCGCGCATGGCGGCATTGCTGGCCGGCCTGCCGGAGAGCATTCCCGGCGTCACCCTGAACCGCCTGTGCGCCTCGGGCATGGACGCGATCGGCACGGCTTTTCGCGCGATCGCCAGCGGCGAAATGGAGCTGGCGATTGCCGGTGGCGTCGAGTCGATGTCCCGCGCACCGTTCGTGATGGGCAAGGCGGATGCGGCGTTCTCGCGCAACATGAAGCTGGAAGACACCACCATCGGCTGGCGCTTCATCAACCCGTTGATGAAGGCTCAGTACGGCGTCGACCCAATGCCGCAAACCGCCGACAACGTGGCCGATGACTATCAAGTCTCCCGCGCCGACCAGGACGCGTTCGCCCTGCGCAGCCAGCAACGTACTGCCGCTGCACAGGCCGCCGGCTTCTTCGCCGAAGAAATCGTGCCGGTGCGTGTCGCCCATAAAAAGGGCGAAACCGTAGTCGAGCATGACGAGCATCCACGGGCCGATACCACCCTGGAAGCCCTGACCAAACTCAAGCCGGTCAACGGCCCCGACAAGACCGTCACCGCGGGCAACGCCTCTGGCGTCAACGACGGTGCCGCCGCACTGATCCTGGCCTCTGCCGAAGCCGTCAAAAAACACGGCCTGACCGCCCGCGCTCGGGTGTTGGGCATGGCCAGCGCCGGTGTGGCGCCGCGTGTGATGGGCATCGGCCCGGTGCCGGCGGTGCGCAAACTGGTGGAGCGCCTGGGCCTGGCGGTGACTGATTTCGATGTGATCGAACTCAACGAAGCCTTCGCCAGCCAGGGTTTGGCCGTGCTGCGCGAATTGGGGATTGCCGACGACGCACCGCAGGTCAACCCGAACGGCGGCGCAATTGCCCTCGGCCACCCACTGGGCATGAGCGGCGCGCGCCTGGTACTGACCGCGCTGCACCAACTGGAAAAAACCGGCGGCAGCAAAGGCCTGGCGACCATGTGCGTTGGCGTTGGCCAAGGTTTGGCCCTGGCGATCGAACGCGTTTGAGCCCCACAAGAATAAAGAGGATTGCTCCATGAGTGACAAGCCCGGATACCGGCGCCCGCAAGCGGGTACTCAGCCTGATTACCTGCACCCGGCCTACCAGTCGACGAACCTGCGTTCGCCGTCCAAGCCGTTGGTGTTCCTGCCCCATTCCCTGTCGGAAATCACCGGCCCGACCATCGGCGCCGAGCGCATCAACGAGAAGGACAGCGACCTGACCGCCCAGCATGAAGGCGAGCCCCAGGGCGAACGCATCATCATTCACGGGCGTGTGCTGGATGAAAACGGCTCGCCCGTTCCCGGCATCCTCGTGGAAATCTGGCAGGCCAACGCTGCCGGCCGCTACAACCACACGCGCGACCAGCACGACGCGCCACTGGACCCGAACTTCACCGGCACCGGGCGTACCGTCACCGACGCCGAGGGCTGGTACCAGTTCCAGACCATCAAGCCCGGCGCCTACCCGTGGGGCAACCACCACAATGCCTGGCGCCCGGCGCACATTCACTTCTCGCTGTTCGGCCCCAGTGTGCTGACGCGATTGGTGACTCAGATGTACTTCCCCGGTGACCCGCTGCTGGCCTATGACCCGATCTACAACTGCGTCCCGGACACGTCCGCCAAGGAACGCCTGATCGCCTCGTTCGATCTGGAAAAAACCATTCCGC